>NZ_JAPMAL010000089.1:0-6522 GCF_026343935.1 Paraburkholderia sp. CNPSo 3076
GGGAGACGTCGCCGGTCGACCCTTGCGCGATACAAAGCTTTCGCTCATTGATGCGCCAAGTCGCTCCCAGTTGATGAGGTCGGCCAAACGTATCAACGGATGCTTCAGGTTGATCTGTTCGCGCAGCGGTTGGCGGAAGAAATCTCCCTCCGTCACAGGCGTCTTCGGACCCATCCGCACCTCATCGAAAAATGCAGGATTCTCACGTTAATGTGCCAGGTTCCTGCAGATCTCACAACACCATTTTGGCCTCAAAGCTCTGCCGCACAAGGCTCTCTGAATTGTTCAGGTTCGACTAATGACCGTCGCCGGGAACCGGTGGCCGTGATAAAGCGATTTTGTCTTCTTCATCGCGACATCTTACGTGACCACCTCGCCAACGTGACAGAGCCCGCCACGACGATGCCTTCCCGCCTCAATTGCTTCCAGACCTTGTCAGCGCCGTAGACCTGGAAGTTTTCTTCCCATACGCGTCGGATCTCATCCTTAAGCATCCTGTCGCGCCGGGCCCGCGGCGGCACCAGCCCCGGATCGGCGCGGCGGGCCACGTGCGTGTAGTACGTCGACGGTGCAATCGGCAGCACCCTGCAGATCGGCTCGACCCCGTAGACGTGCCGGTGATCATCGATGAACGTGATCATCACTTCGGTCGGCGGTCGAGCTCCGCCTGTGCGAAATACGCTGACGCCTTGCGCAGGATTTCATTGACCTGCCGAAGCTCACGTACTTCCCGCTCCAGTTCCTTAAGCCGATCCTTCTCCTGCGTGCTCGTGCCCGGGCGCAAACCCCGATCCCGCTCTTCCTTGCGCACCCAGCTACGCAGCGTCTCGCCCGAGCAGCCGAACTTCGCTGCGATCGACGCGATCACTTTCCATTGCGATTCCCGGTCGCCTTGATGGTCCAGTACCATTCGCACAGCCCGCTCACGAACTTCCGGCGAGTACCTTGGGGACTTCTTCTTCGTGTTTTCCATAGCTCCATTTTCTCAAGAAGTGGAGTCTCCGGAAAACCCGGGGCGGTTCAGTCCTGTGCGCTCTTGCGTCGTGAATACCTCAACGTGACAACGCCCTATTTCGCGATCAGCTGGCGCAAGCAGGATCACGCAGTCTTTGAGATTGATCAACCGGCAACAAGTTTGAAGCGTGTCTATCTTGTGCCGTGCCTATCGAGTCGGGCAAAATGATCTTGCCTGTTCTGGCTCCGGATGGATGTGATCTTTCTTTGAATGTCGACTATTGAAATTCACTCAATCATCTGAAAATCGGGGTGACAGGATTTTATCTCTCCAGAGGCCGTAATTGATTCAAAAGCTACCGATCAACGATCAAGGAACCCATCATGCAGACTCGTAAAATGAAGGTGCCCGGGAACCGTGGAGGTTGGTTGATTTAAGCTAATAGCGTACGCCGGACTCAGCTCTCGCGCGGCTGTTGAGCACTATCTGGCGGCTCGCAAGGCTGCCGGACAATCGGCGTGCGGGATGCTCGGGAACATCCGGCGAGATCTCATGCTGTTTGCCAACAGCCGTCACAGGCCGGATCTCGCCGCGATGTTTCAGCACACGCCAGAAGAGCGGCAAGCACGCGCCAGCGCCGTCGAACGAGCAATCAAGCTGTTGCCCACGCTGCCGGTGCCGCAACCCCAGATCAGCGACGCCATCGACGCAAGGAGGATGAGATGGATTATGGATCGATGATCCAACCCCACAATGCCGAGGCCGCAGGCACGTGGGGAAGTGCAGGGCGGCAATATGAACGAGTTAGTCAATCAATCTCCGATGCGATTGAGCATTGCGTTATTCGCGTCGCTCCGCAGCCCGGCGAGCGCGTTCTGGACGTGGCCACGGGTACAGGGTGGGCCGCACGGCGCATCGCTGCCCGTGGCGCAAGCGGTATAGGAATTGACTTGGCAGCAAATCTCATCGAGATCGCCAAAGCGTATGC
Organism: Paraburkholderia sp. CNPSo 3076; assembly: GCF_026343935.1. Classification (NCBI taxonomy): domain Bacteria; kingdom Pseudomonadati; phylum Pseudomonadota; class Betaproteobacteria; order Burkholderiales; family Burkholderiaceae; genus Paraburkholderia; species Paraburkholderia sp. CNPSo 3076. Next base: position 1,944 of record NZ_JAPMAL010000089.1, read on the forward strand.
GGCTGATGCGCAATTATCCTTCGAGTTCCAAGTGGGCGATGCGGAGGCGCTGCAATTCGAGGATCAAAGCTTCGACGCCGTCATTTCGACATTCGGCGTTATGTTTGCCAGCGATCCGGACGCAGCGGCCTCGGAGTTGGCGCGGGTCTGCAAACCGGGGGGCAGGCTGGGAATTGCATCCTGGCCTTCCGACGGTACGGTCGCTGGGTTGTTCAAAATCATGCAGCCATATGTGACGCGACCTCACGTGCCACTACCAACGTCGCCATTTGCCTGGGGGAACACAGATTACGTTAAGAAGCTGCTTGGAGCGGCCTTCGACTTGCGCTTTGAGAGCGGCACTACCGTCTTGCGCGAACTGAACGGGCCTATCGTGTGGGAGTTGTCCGTGGAGAGCTACGGCCCCACTAAAACCTTGGCCGCGACCTTGGATCCGGACAGCCGCGAGCGCCTAAGGCAGGATTTCATAACATATCATGAAGGGTTTCAGTCCGAGCTGGGGATTGCGATGCCGCGGGAGTACCTCGTCGCTATCGGCATCCGAAAGTAGCCTTCGCGTATTGGCCAGACACACACTGAACCGTGCCGGGTTTTCCGGAGGCTCCACTTCTTGAGAAAATGGAGCTATGGAAAATACCAAGAAGAAGTCCCCACGGTACTCGCCGGAAGTTCGTGAGCGGGCTGTGCGAATGGTGCTGGAACATCAAGGCGACCGTGACTCGCAATGGAAGGTAATCGGGTTGTGTCGCGTTAAGGACGATGCGACGATCAGGCGCCTAAGGTGAAGAGGATTGCTTACATCACGAGAGAATAGAATTGTTCGGCTGCAGTCGAGGCGACGCCATCGTCACACATCTGCCCCTTGCGGATCATGTGTGCGATCTCAATGCCAGACAGGATGATGCGCGCACAGCGGAAATCCTTGGGTTCTGTTGCAGTAAGGCCCACGTTAAAATTGGGTAGCGAATTTTTGAGCTGTGCGATGAAGAAGGCGAAGACACCGCGAACCACACTCGCGCCGGGCCTGGCCAAGGTCCTGAAGCGCCTTCACTACCCGCTTGAAGTGATTTTGCTGTGCGTGCGATGGTACGTGGCCTATTCGCTGAGTTTGCGCAATCTTGCGTGCGTATTTCGGGGAAGCTGAACGCCCGTTTCGGTGAAGTCGAACAGGCCAGGAGGGAGGTGCTGCGTAATGCTTAGATTGTACTGCGGGTGTTCGAGATCAGGCTACTTTTTGATCAGGTGCGTTCTTCTTGCGCATCGAATCGCCCTTCAACGGAAGCTTGTGAGCCTGATGGACGAGGCGGTCGAGGATTGCGTCGGCGAGGGTCGGGTCTTGCAGCCAGGCGTGCCAGTGTTCAAGGGGCAGTTGGCTTGTGATGATCGTGGATCGCGTGCCGACGCGATCGTCGAGCACTTCGAGCAGATCGTTGCGCGCGCCCTGGTCGACGTCCTCATGATGACGCTGCAGCGCGGCCGTCCGGGGCCCAAGGGCAAGCACGGTCACGTCATCAACTACCGGCACATCATCCACGCACTGCGCCGCAAACCCATGGCGCTGCTTAACCTGGTCTATCGCGACCAGATCTATCCGCGCGAGGCCTATCGCTTGACCTTCGATCGTCTGCTCGAGCAACTCCCGGAGCGCGACGCATGCAAGACGATGGTCGAACTGCTCAGTCTGGCCCACGAGCGCAACTGCGAGGCACAACTGGCGCAGGCGCTCGAGCAGTGCCTGGCCGATGGGCAACTGCCCGATCTGGACACGCTGGGTTCGCGTTTCGAAGCGAAACCCGCGAGCCTGCCGCAGGTGAACGTCCAGCTGGCTTCGTTGCGCGACTACGAGGCCCTGCTTGACCCGCAAATGGAGGTGGCAGCATGAATCACGAATTCGACGCCACCCGTCTGTCGCTGCTGCTCAACGATTTGCGGCTGCCCGCCATCAAGCAGATCTGGTTAGCGTTCGCCGAACGGTCCGACACGGAAGGCTGGCCCGCGGCGCGCCTGCTCATGGCGCTGGCCGAACACGAGATCGCCGAGCGCGATCGACGCCGTATCGAACGTCACCTCAGGGACGCAAAGCTGCTGCCGGGCAAGACGCTGGAGAACTTCGATTTCGACGCGGTGCCGATGGTGTCGAGAGCACACATCTCGGCGCTTTGCGCGGGCGACGGCTGGCTGCGCAACGGCGCCAACCTGATTCTTCTGGGGCCGTCCGGGGGCGGCAAGTCGCACTTGTCTTCGGCCATTGGACTGAGCCTGCTGGAGAACGGCTGGAAGGTACTGTTCGCGCGTACCACCGACCTCGTGCAGCGGTTGCAGGTCGCACGCCGCGAGCTGTCGCTGGAGTCCGCCATCAACCGGCTGGATCGCTTTGATCTCCTTATTTTGGATGACTTTGCATACGTCAGCAAGGATCAGGCCGAGACATCGGTGCTGTTCGAGCTCATCAGCGCCAGATATGAGCACCGTTCGCTTCTTTTGACCGCGAATCAGCCATTTGGCGACTGGGACAAGGTCTTCCCCGACCGGGCCATGACGGTGGCCGCCGTCGTCCGGCTGGTCCATCACTCGACGATCTTTGAGCTGAACGTCGAAAGCTATCGTCGACGTACCGCCCTGGAGCGCAAGCAGCAGGGACCGGGACGCTCGGCCAGTATCGCGACGCCAAACAATGTTGGCGTGCCACCGTGTCCGGAGGATAAGCAATGAAGCACAACGCACATCTGCAGCTCATAACGCGTGACGATGCATCCGATAGCTCGACGACGAAGCCCGTCACACGCACGGCAGCACAACGGCAACGCGCATACCGCTTACGCCGCAAACGGGCCGTTATTGACGCCATTGGTGAGGAAGCCTGCGCGTCACGCGTTACGCTGCTGGCTCTGCTCGGCGACGGCCTGGCGGCATTGGATGCCAGCGACACTTCGACAAGGGTCATTGAGAGCAAACGCCACAGCGTAAGGCGCGTGCGTCGAGAAGAGGAGACATCAGATGCATAGCGAAGCGGAAGTGACAAGATCCAGGATGAAACTCATTCGGTCTATCGAGGAGTTGAGAGCTCAGTTGCGCGGACAAAACCGCACGGCCTTCGTGCCGACCATGGGCAATCTGCATGAAGGGCATCTTTCGCTTATCAGGCTCGCACGGCAGCATGGCGATCCGGTCGTCACTAGCATTTTCGTGAATCCTCTGCAGTTTGGACCAGGCGAAGATTTCGAGCGTTATCCGCGAACCCTCGAGGCGGACCTGGAGAAACTCCAGAAGGAGAATGTGTACGTTGTCTTTGCCCCGACGGAGCGGGACCTCTTTCCGCAGGTGAAAGAGTATCGTGTGCAGCCTCCTGGTGGCCTGGGCGACATGCTGGAGGGAGAATTCCGGCCTGGTTTCTTTCAAGGCGTTTGCACGGTCGTAATGAAGCTGCTGTTATGCGCGCAGCCGCGCGTGACGGTGTTTGGAAAAAAGGACTATCAACAACTGATGATAGTTCGGGAAATGTGTAAGCAGTTCGCCATGCCCACGGATGTCATAGCCGGCGAAACCATCCGCGACATCGATGGACTGGCGCTGTCATCGCGCAATCGCTTTCTGACGCCGGAGCAACGGGTGGAGGCACCCACGCTGCATCGGCTCCTCCACTGCGTGCGCAAGGATATCCTGGGCGGGCGACTAGATATTCAGCGAATCGAGCGGCGCGCATTCTCAACGCTCGTCGATCGGGGCTGGAAGCCCGATTACATCTCGGTCCGAAAGCAGGCCGACTTACGGTCTCCAACGGAGCCGGAAGTCGTCGAGCAAAAGCTCGTTGTGCTAGCAGCAGCGCGTCTCGGCAGCACACGCCTTATTGATAACCTCGAGATTTGAAGTTCCGACGCTATGCCTTGTCACAGTGATCGAGGGGTGGGGCGAAAACGCAAGCCGAGCCTGAGCCTGCCTGAAATTGAACTTTCGTTATGACTGAACCAGCGATTCATCACAACCGCTCTCGTAGACAATCGGTGCTTGTGACCGGAGGCGCGCGACGAATCGGTCGGGCGGTGGCCTTGGGGTTTGCCGCCCGAGGATGGGACGTTGCCGTGCACCATCACGAATCGAAGCGCGAAGCGCAGGAGGTTGTTGATCAGATAGCAACGCGAGGGGGACGCGCGATTTCCCTTTGCGCAGACCTTTCGAACGAGGAACAGGTGAGGCAACTTGTGCCCGCTTGTGTGAAAGTGAACCGCCCCGGTTTTCCCGGAGACTATTTTGCTTGAGTCATGCCACGGCGGCAGACCCAGCGGCTCTGGTGCAAATAGGCGGTCTGTACGAGATTGTTGTTATATAGAGGATACCTCATCAAGCAGACAGGACGGCCTCCCAGACTGCGGGCGCCGTGGTATCTTTGAGGCCGAGCTTCGCGAGGCCGAATTGGCCCTTGCGAATGCGATGTACCAACTCAATACCAGAGAGCGTGATCGCTGCGTTCCTGAAACGTTTGAAGCCGAGCATGACTTTCGTCCGGGACTTGATGTTGCGGTGGTCCTGCTCGACCAGATTATTGAGATATTTCGAGGATCGGACCTTCGTGTCCTCAGGC
>NZ_JAPMAL010000090.1:0-6261 GCF_026343935.1 Paraburkholderia sp. CNPSo 3076
CACTGACCGACTGATGCCGGTACAGCGCCAGCGCGATCACCAGCCACACCACCTGCTGCGCTGGCAGGCGGCGCCGCCGGATGCTGGCGCTGCCGCTGGCCTGAACTGCCTGTTCAATCCATTCATATGGCAGATGCTGGCCCAGCCGATCCCATTCGAACGGCGGGTGCGCATCGACAAGAAGAGGAAGGTCGTCAACCAGCATGGCGACGAAAGTTAACACCGTCGCGCCCTGTTTACAACAGGCGCTCGCCACAAACAAAAATGCCGTTCAGTTGCTTAACTGAACGGCATTACGCCCTGGGGCGGCATTTTTGTTGACGGCGCAACCGGGCGGCCAGCTTTACGCCGCACGCTTGTCGTGCTCGATCACGGCGTAGGCGCTGTGATTGTGGATCGACTCGAAGTTTTCGGCTTCGAGCGTATAGGCGATCACGCGCGCGTCGGCGTTCAGTCGCACGGCCACGTCGCGCACGAGGTCTTCGACGAACTTGGGGTTCTCATACGCGCGCTCGGTCACGAACTTCTCGTCGGGACGCTTGAGCAAGCCCCACAGCTCGCACGACGCCTCTTCTTCGGCGATGCGAATGAGGTTCTCCACCGGCAGATCGCCTTCGAACTCGACGTTCATCGTCACGTGCGAGCGCTGGTTGTGCGCGCCGTATTGCGAGATCTTCTTCGAGCACGGGCACAGGCTCGTCACGGGCACGAGCACCTTGAGGAACAGGCGCGTTTGCCCGTTGCGCACGTCGCCAGTGAGCGTCACTTCGTAGTCCAGCAGACTTTCCACGCCCGACACCGGCGCCACTTTCTTCACGAAGTACGGGAACGTCACTTCGATACGGCCCGCCTGTGATTCGAGCTTCGTGAGCATCGCGGCCAGCATCGCGCGGAACGTGGCGGGCGTAAGCGGCGCCTTGTTCTCTTCGAGCAGCGCGACGAAGCGCGACATGTGCGTGCCCTTCTGGTCGGCCGGCAGATGAACGTCGAGATTCCACGTCCCGACGCTCGGCTGGACGTCGCCCGCGCCCGTCTTCACCGTGAGCGGATGGCGCACAGCCTTCACGCCGACGCGCTGGATCACGATCTGACGGGTATCGACGGAGCTTTGGACGTCCGGCATCACGAAGGCCGGGTTCATCTGATTCATGTTCTTATCCTCAAGCCGCGCCGGACGCGGCGCGCAAATAACAAACGCCGGCATGAGCCGGCGTTTGCTGGCGGAAAGCCGGGTACGGAACCCGCCCGCCAGTTCAAATGTGAATTGGGCTGCCGCGAGGCGCCAGGCAAACTATAGCGACCTCAATCGACCTTACGCGACGCGCATCACCGACTTGCCGGACACCGCCTTGTCGAGAAAGCGCTCGCGAATGGACTTCGCGATCCCTGCTGCGTCGAGCCCACAGCCCGCCAGCAGCTTCGCCGGGTCGCCGTGGTCGATGAAGCGGTCGGGGAGGCCCAATTGTAGTACGGGCTTGATAACCCCACTTTCAAGGAGGGCTTCCACACAGGCCGAACCGGCGCCGCCCATGATGCTGCCTTCCTCGACGGTCACGAGGTAGTCATGCGTTTCGGCGAGCTGCTTCACGAGGTCCGCGTCGAGCGGCTTCACGAAGCGCATGTTCGCCACGGTGGCGTCCAGTTCATCGGCGGCCTTGAGCGACGGCGCGACCATCGTACCGAACGCGAGAATCGCGATACGGCTACCTGCCGGCGCCCTGCTCTCGCGGCGGACTTCGCCCTTGCCCACCGGCAGCGCGGCCATCTGCTTGACGGTCGCCACGCCCGTGCCCGCACCGCGCGGGTAGCGCACGGCCGTCGGGCAGTCCTGCTGGAGCGCCGTGTAGAGCATCTGACGAGATTCGTTTTCGTCGGACGCCGCCATGATCATCATGTTCGGGATGCAGCGCATGAACGCGAGATCGTATGCGCCCGCGTGCGTCGCGCCATCGGCGCCGACGAGGCCCGCGCGGTCGATCGCGAACACGACCGGCAGGTTCTGCAGCGCCACGTCGTGAATCAGCTGGTCATACGCGCGCTGCAGGAAGGTCGAGTAGATCGCGACCACGGGCTTCAGGCCCTCGGCCGCGAGACCGCCCGCGAACGTCACGGCGTGCTGCTCGGCGATGCCCACGTCGTAGTAGCGGTCCGGGAAACGCTTTTCGAACTCCACCATGCCCGAGCCTTCGCGCATGGCCGGCGTGATGCCGATCACGCGCTGGTCGAGTTCGGCCGCGTCGCAGAGCCATTCGCCGAACACCTGCGTGTAGGTCTTCTTGGCGGGCGTTGCCGACGGCTTGATGCCTTCGGCCGGGTTGAACTTGCCGGGACCGTGGTACAGGACCGGGTCGGCTTCGGCGAGCTTGTAGCCCTGGCCTTTCTTCGTCACGACGTGCAGGAATTGCGGGCCGCGCAGTTCCTTGATGTTCTGCAGCGTCGGGATCAGCGAATCCAGATCGTGGCCGTCGATCGGCCCGATGTAGTTGAAGCCGAATTCCTCGAACAGCGTAGCCGGCACGATCATGCCCTTCGCGTGCTCTTCGAGCTTGCGCGCGAGGTCGAGCACCGGCGGCGCATGGCGCAGCACGCGCTCCACGCCCGCGCGTGCGGCGGCGTAGAAGCGGCCCGACATGAGGCGCGCGAGATGGCGATTGAGCGCGCCAACCGGCGGCGAAATCGACATGTCGTTGTCGTTGAGGATGACGAGCAGCGGCACGTCGTCTTCCACGCCGCCGTTGTTCAGGGCCTCGAAGGCCATGCCGGCCGTCATCGCGCCGTCGCCGATCACGGCGATGCCCATGGCGTTGTCGCCCTTGAGCTTGCTCGCGACGGCCATGCCGAGCGCCGCCGAAATCGACGTGCTCGAGTGCGCGGTGCCGAACGTGTCGTACGGCGACTCGTCGCGTTTCGGGAAGCCCGAAATGCCGCCGAGTTGACGCAGCGTCGACATCTGGTCGCGGCGGCCCGTCAGGATCTTGTGCGGATAGGTCTGATGGCCCACGTCCCAGACGATGCGGTCGCGCGGCGTGTCGAACACGTAGTGCAGCGCGATCGTCAGTTCGACCGTACCAAGGTTGGACGACAGGTGGCCGCCCGTTTGCGAGACGCTCTCGAGAACGAAGGCACGCAGTTCGTCGGCAAGCGGTTGCAACTGGCGGCGATCAAGGCGGCGCAAATCCGCCGGGTCGTCAATGGTTTTCAGCAAGTCGTACATCGTCGTTCCATTGTAGGAAAACTGGCGCTCCCGCACTTTTTCTGCGCATTACTTCCGTTTCATGCGCGTGGGCGGGTTGCGCGGTCAGCTCACCCGGTTCACCACCAGGTCAGCGAGTTCGGCGAGGCGCTGAGCGCGCGCGCCGAACGGTTCGAGCGCCGCGTGCGCGTCGGCGCGCAACTGCTGTGCGAGCGCACGCGAGGCATCAAGACCGATAATCGACACGTAGGTCGGCTTGCCGTCCTTCGCGTCCTTGCCCGCGGTCTTGCCGAGCGTTGCGGAGTCGGCGGTGACGTCGAGAATGTCGTCCACCACCTGGAATGCGAGGCCCACGGCCGCCGCGTACCTGTCGAGCGCGGCAAGGCTTTCCGCCGAAGGCGTCTCGCCCGCCAGCGCGCCCATGCGGACCGCGGCGCGCAGGAGCGCGCCGGTCTTCAGGCGGTGCATCGTTTCGAGCTGCTCGCGGGTAAGCGAATGGCCTACGCTCGCGAGGTCGATGGCCTGGCCGCCGGCCATGCCGATCGAGCCGCTAGCCAGCGCGAGTTCGCGCACGAGCGATGCCTGGTGCTCAGCACCGAGCACATCCGAGGTCAGCGCGATGAAGGCCTGCGACTGCAGCGCATCGCCCACCAGCAGCGCCGTCGGTTCGTCATATTTAACGTGTACGGTGGGTTTGCCGCGACGCATGTCGTCGTCGTCCATGCACGGCATGTCGTCGTGCACGAGCGAGTAGACGTGGATCATTTCGAGCGCACAGGCCGCCGCGTCGAGCGCTTCCGGCGTGGCGTTCGTGAGTTCGCCCGCCGCGTGGCACAGGAGCGGACGCACCCGCTTGCCGCCGCCCATCACGGCATAACGCATGGCGTCATGCAGCGGCGCCGGCAGCACGTCGGCAGCCGGCAAATAGTGATCGAGCGCGCTTTCGACCCGGTCGAGTACCTGCCGGGTCCATTGGTCAAATGTCATAGATCGTCGTCTCCGCCCGCTGCGGAGTCTGTCGTATTGAGGGGCACGGGCCGCAGCGTCTCGCCGTCGAGCACGCGCACCTGTTGTTCAACCTTTTCGAGCTGCTGCTGGCAAAAGCGCACGAGCGCCGCGCCGCGGCGGTACGCCGCAAGCGATTCTTCCAGGCTCAGGCTGCCGCCTTCCATGCGTGCAACGAGCCCGTCGAGCTCCGCAAGCGCCGCCTCGTAGCTCTCGGGCAGGGCTTCGCCCTCGGCCAGCCCGGCTGCGCTTTCGCCCGCGCCAGCGCGGTCTTTCGTTGCGGATTTCGCCATGAGTCGTAGCCAGAATGAAACAAGGCGGACATTCTACGGCAAAAGGTCCATTTCGACCCGCTCCCCAGCTTGTGTGCCCTCTCGACCACACGCTCGGGGCCAGTACAAATCGCTTCCTGAAGGCCCGATTACCCGTGCATTTGTCTCATATTTCCTGAATTCCTGCCGTCTTTCCGGTGTAATTTTGGCAAAAATCAGTCACTTAGCTACCCCATGAGGGGGTAACCGGGTATAATCGCCGGCTCCCTAAATCGAATCTTCGATGGTTGGGTTGTTCACTGCTTTCACGTCTTCATCGGGAGTGGGAATGTCCAATCTGAGCAATGCATTGCAGCTGAAGTCTATCCACAGCCAGCTGCCAGTCACCGCTTATTTTGACGAAGCGCTACTCAAGCGCGAAATCGACACGCTTTTCCAGCAGGGTCCTCGCTACGTCGGGCACGAACTCATGGTGCCCGAGGCGGGAAACTATTTTGCGCTGCCCGGCGAAAAAGAAGGCCGCGTGCTCGTTCGCAACCAGAGCAATGACATCGAGCTGCTCTCGAACGTGTGCCGGCATCGCCAGGCCATCATGCTAAACGGTCGCGGCACAGCAGACAACATTGTATGTCCGCTGCATCGCTGGACCTATGACCTCAAGGGCGAACTGCTCGGCGCACCGCACTTCGCGGACAAGCCGTGTCTGAACCTGAACAGCTCGCCGCTGCAGAAGTGGAACGGGCTGCTGTTCGAATCCGCGGGCCGCGACGTCGCGCGCGATCTCGCACGCCTTGGGCCGGCGAAACACCTCGACTTTTCGGACTACATGTTCGATCACGTCGAGGTTCACGAGTGCAACTACAACTGGAAGACCTTCATTGAGGTCTATCTGGAAGACTATCACGTCGTGCCGTTCCACCCGGGTCTCGGCAACTTCGTCTCGTGCGACGACCTCCAGTGGGAGTTCGGCGAATGGTATAGCGTGCAGACGGTCGGCGTGCACAAGCACCTCGGCAAGCCGGGCAGCCCGACGTACCGCAAGTGGCACGACGAAGTCCTGCGCTTTCGCGACGGCGTGCCGCCCGAGTTCGGCGCGATCTGGATGGTGTACTACCCGAATCTGATGATCGAGTGGTATCCGCACGTGCTCGTGGTCTCGTGGCTCATCCCGCAGGGCACGCAGAAAACGACGAACATCGTCGAGTTCTATTACCCCGAGGAAATCACGCTCTTCGAGCGCGAATTCGTCGAGGCCGAGCGCGCCGCCTATATGGAAACCGCCGTCGAAGACGACGAGATCGCCGAGCGCATGGACGCTGGCCGCCGTGCGCTCTTCGAGCGCGGCGTTTCCGAGGTGGGCCCGTATCAGAGCCCGATGGAAGACGGCATGCAGCACTTCCACGAGTTTCTGCGCCGCGAGCTGGGACCGATCTGACGCACGGCCAGGCGCGGGCACCGGGCCACTCGCACGCATCACGGAAAGACGGGCTTAGGCCCTAATGCCGTTCAGTTAAGGTCCCGTTTCAGGTACCGAACGGTGTAGCGGAAAGGTCTGGACTTGACGGCCCGTGCGCAAGAGCGCCCGGGCCGTTTTTCGTTGGCAAGCTGCTTGAGCCGCTCGCGCAGGCGCACGAGCAGCGCAGGAAGTTTGCCGTACGAGCGGGTCACGGCTGCCCATGACATCTCATACTGAATCGTGTGAAACGCGCGGATGAAGCTCAGGTCCTCGGGGGCGCGTCCGGCCTCAAGCGCGGCCTTCGCCACCTCCAGCCGGATCAGGTTGTAGGCAAT
>NZ_JAPMAL010000010.1:0-240398 GCF_026343935.1 Paraburkholderia sp. CNPSo 3076
ACCCCGGCCACCCGAGACGATGACCTTCGCGCTCGTGAGTTCCGGACGGTCGAGCTTCGTCACTTCACGGCTCACGAACTTCGAGAGGCCGCTGTCTGCCGCCGCTTCGATCTTCTCGATGGCTGCGCTGCCGCCTTCGGTTGCGACGGGATCGAAACCGGTCGTGCGGACCGTGATCACCTTGATCGGGTCGCTCGACTGGACGATTGCGATCGCGTTGCCTGCGTAGATCGGACGCTCGAACGTGTCGGCGCTGTCGACTGCCGTGATATCGCTGATCTGCGCAACGTCGAGCTTCGCGGCAATGCGCGGCGTGACGTTCTTGCCCGCTGCCGTTGCCGGAGCGAGGATGTGCGAGTAGTTCTTCGCAATCGCGAGGACCGTCGCTTCGACGTTTTCCGCGAGACCGACTTCGAGTTGCGGCGCATCGGCCAGCAGCACCTTCGCCACGCCTGCAATCTTCGCAGCTGCATCCGCAGCCGCCTGCGCATTGTGGCCCGCGACCAGCACGTGCACGTCGCCGCCAATCTTCTGTGCTGCGGCAACCGTATTCAGCGTTGCGGCCTTGATCGACTTATTGTCGTGTTCGGCAACAACCAGATTCGTCATTTTCGTCTGCTCCCCTTACAGCACCTTGGCTTCCGTCTTCAGCTTCTCGACCAGCGTCTTCACGTCCGGCACCTTCACGCCTGCCGACCGCTTCGGCGGCTCGGCAACCTTCAGCGTCTTCAGACGCGGCGTGACATCGACGCCCAGGTCTTCGGGCTTCACGGTTTCCAGCGGCTTCTTCTTCGCCTTCATGATGTTCGGCAGCGTGACGTAGCGCGGCTCGTTCAGGCGCAGATCCGTCGTGACGACTGCGGGCAGTGTGAGCGACAGCGTTTCCGCGCCGCCATCCACTTCGCGCGACACCGTAGCCTTGCCGTCTGCAACCACGACCTTCGAAGCAAACGTAGCCTGCGGGAGGTTCGCCAGCGCGGCGAGCATCTGGCCAGTCTGGTTCGAATCGTCGTCGATGGCCTGCTTGCCGAGAATGACCAGTTGCGGCTGTTCCTTGTCGACGAGTGCCTTCAGCAGCTTGGCCACAGCCAGCGGCTGCAGGTCTTCGTTCGACTCGATCAGGATCGCGCGATCCGCGCCGATGGCCAGCGCCGTGCGCAGCGTTTCCTGCGCTTGCGTGACGCCCGCGGACACCGCGATGACTTCCGTCGCCACGCCCGCTTCCCTCAGACGCACCGCTTCTTCCACGGCGATTTCGTCGAACGGGTTCATCGACATCTTCACGTTGGCGATGTCGACGCCCGTGCCATCCGACTTCACGCCGACTTTTACATTCGCATCCACCACGCGTTTCACTGCCACGAGGATTTTCAAACCGTATCTCCTTCCCTTGACGAAACAGCCGACGCGCTTGCGCGTCAGCGACCTTCTCACATCACGATTCCCTGAGTCGGACGCGATGTCGACTCGCGCTTCGAGTGCACTTCCGATTCAGCATAGATCGTATCCCCTACGAAAACCGGACAAGTAAGCATTGCCTTGATCCAGCCAGCCCAACCCAAATGCTCGCTGAGCACCTGCGCAGTTCGCGTTGACCGTCCCAATCCAGACGAGTGAGCCAGCACCTGCATCAATTGGGTGTCAAATCCACTTTTTAACTAGCTGCTGGATATTTGAAAATGGCTTTGACAGGCGCTATTGGGGCCGCGGCACGAGCGCCATGACGTTACGGCCGAGCGCACCGTCCACGAGCAATTCCTGTCCGTTCACGTAGCCCGATCGTTCGCTCGCGAGAAAGAGCACTGCATCGGCAATATCTTGCGGGTCCGCGATTCGCCGAGACGGTACCATCTTCGTGCGAGCGCGCAGCATGGCGGGATCTTCGTAGTAGCGCGCGCTCAACGGTGTGCGCACGAGCCCTGGGCTCACGACGTTGCTGCGAACGCCGTCGTCGGCGAGTTCGACGGCAAGCTGTTGCGCAAGCATCGCGAGCGCCGCCTTGCTCGCACTGTATGCCCCACCCAACGGGATCGGCGAACTTGCCGCAATCGAGGCGACATGGATCATCGAGCCGCTCCCCAAAGCGCGCATTTGCTGGCCGAAAGCCTGCGCGCATAGCAGCGCGCCGGTGAGATTCACTGCGAGCACGCGGTTCCAGTGATCGACATCCAATTCGAGCAACGGGCCTCGTAAAGTGATGGCCGCGTTGTTCACGAGCACATTGCAGCGTCCCAGCGCACGTTCGCTCTCGCGCGCAGCTTCGACCACACTTGTCTTATCCGCGACGTCGCAGTCAATCACGATCGCGTACCCGCCCTCGCTGACGATGCGCCCGGCAATCACCGCGCATGCCGCGCTGTCTCGGTCGAGCAGCGTCACATGCGCGCCCTCGCGTGCGAGCGCAAGCGCGATTTGCGCGCCGATCCCGCCCGCCGCGCCGGTAACGACGCAAACTTTCTCTTCGAGGTCCAGCCACGACTTGGTATTCATCAATCAGGATTCCTGTTGTTTTATTCGATGCTCACTCATAGTGGCGCCGCCGCGCAATTCTCCCAGCACCGTCGCACCGAGTGCCGTACCATGCACGGACAGATGTGCGCCCAGTTGCACCGCCTGAAGAACCTCCGACGGCGTTGTGCCGCAATCGAGCGCCGCTCGCACGAAGCGGCGCACGCCATCGGGATTGAAAGCGGTGAAGCAGGCATGCAGCGCGATCTGAATGAGGCTGCGCTCCGCATCGTTCAGGCCTTTGCCGGTCGAACCGTGCTCGATAAAATCGAGCAGCACGTCCACATAGGTCTGATCCAGCGTGGCAAGCGTCTGCAGCATGCTTGCGGCCTGCGGGCATAGTCGCTCGATTCGCGTGCGCAGCGCCACATCGATTGACGACATGGCCATTTCCGCCGCTTCCTGCGCGAGTATCGCCGCCGACTGATACACGCATTCGAGCCCCTGCGCGGCGACGAGATGCAGCACGTCGAAGATATCGGCTTCGCTCGCGCCCGCGGCAAACGCGCCCGCCAGATGCGTCCTGAGCCCCGCTGCATACAGATGCGCCGACGAGGCGTCGAGCGCCACATAAATCAGCTCCACCATGCGTGCGGATAGCGGACCATGGCGCGCGGGGTAGGCCGCATAACGCGCGTACTGCTCCAGAAGCGCGGGATGCGCCTGCAGGATCGCTTCGGTCCACGGGCGCCAGTAGCCGCGCGCCTCGACGAATTGCGCCTTCACGCGCGCGCGCATGGCATCGCTTTCGTTCATGCTGTCTCCTTTCTTGTGTGTCCGTTCTGCAAGTCGAAGTTCGCCGCGCAGAACGATGCGGCGCTCACATACCCGCGCGCCATGTTTGTCCGGTGACGAACTGCGCCTGTGCGCCGGCCACGAAATGCACGATCGGTGCAAGCGCGGCAATCTCATGTTGGTCAGCCCGAGCATCGATAGTGAGCGCATTGATGCGCAGCGCACGCGCGCCCCATTCGCAGGCGAGCGTAGCGACCAGCATGCGAGCCGCTCCAGTGTCGCCAGCCGCGCGCCAGTCTGCATTAGCTGCGTCGCGTGGAAGCAGCAGCGTCAGGCTCGCCCGCTGCCCGTGTTCACGCGCGAAGCGCGCCGCTGCCGCGTGCACGGCGGCAAGGCGATTGCCCGGTTCCGCGCCGAGCACCGAGGCATCCAGCGTCGCCCGGTACGTTTTTCCTCCGATATCGCAACCCATGCCCGCCCAACGCCGGGCCGCGTCGCCGATTACGTCGAGTTGCAGCGACATGCCGGCGTTGTTGATGATCGCGTCGAGCGCGGGCACGCCCACGGCGAGCGCTGCGATCTGGTCGGGCTGCATCAGGTCGGCCACGCGCACCAGATGCACCGCGCCGCCCGCTGCAGGCAGGCTCGACACGAGCCGATCCAGCGCCTCACCGTTGCGATCGACCAGCACACAGCGCCAGCCGGCCGCCGCGAAACGCTGCGCAGCCGCCCGGCCGATACCAGAGGCCGCGCCGGTGATCAAAACCGTCTTTTCGGCGCTCGAACTCATTGCCTGGCGTTCCTATATATTCGTGAAGGTGATACCGCCATCGATCGTCAGCGCCTGGGCCGTGATGAAACCGGCCTCGTCGCTTGCGAGAAACGCGATGCCGCGCGCGATATCCTCCACCACGCCAAGCCGGCCGAGCGGCGTGCGCGCCACGCGCGCCGCATCGCGCTCCATGTTGCGGTTGCGCTGCGTGCCTTCGGTCGGCACGGCCGAGGGGCAAACCGCGTTCACGCGGATACGGCGCGGGCCGAGTTCTGCCGCGGCGGCGCGGGTGATGCCGAGTATTCCCGCCTTGATGCCCGAATACACCACGGAGCTTGCCGCCGAGCGTAGCGCCGCCGTCGAGGCCACGTTGACGATCGCGCCGCCGCGTTCGGCATCCATGACCTCCGTGGCGGCCTGGATGCCCCAGATTGCGGCCTTGAAGCCAATGTCGAGCATACGATCCACCGTCTCGGGCGCGATCTCGGGCACGGCCTGATAGCGCACCCACGCGGCGTTGTTGACGAGCACATCGAAACGCCCGCCATGCTCGCGCGCCGCCTGCACGGCCTCGGTCATGCCTTCGCGCGTGGCGACGTTGCGCACCACGGCAAAGGCCTGGCCGCCTTCCGCGTGAATCTGCGCCACCGTCGCGTCCACAAGTTCTTCTCTCAGATCGTTCACGCCGACGATCGCGCCGCGCGCCGCCAGCGCACGCGCAGTAGCGCGGCCAATCCCGGCGCCCGCGCCGGTGACAAGCGCCACGCGAGCATTCATGTCCTGTTGCATATCTGTCTTCCTCACTGTGCAGCGATGAATTCACAACCCACTTCGCGAGCGAGCCCGCCAGCGCCGAACGACGCATCGAGCTTGCGCACCTCGCGCAGCGAATAGTGCAGCGGCACTTCCCACGTGAAGCCCATGCCGCCATGCAGATGAATAGCCTTTTCGATCACGAATGCCGCGTTCGCGAGCGTGCCCGCCAGCGCGGGCCGCGCGTCACGCACGGCTTCATATTCGTCCGTGGCGATCGAGCGGCGAATCGCGGCGGCCGACGCTTCCTGCACGAGCTTCATGCGCGCGAGCAGATGGCGCACGGCCTGTTTCGCGGAAAGCGGGCGGCCGAACTGGACACGCGTGGACATAAACGCGGCGGCGGATTCGAGCGCTCCGTCGGCCGCGCCATTTGCGAACGCGGCAGCGAGTACCTGCAGATCGCGACGGAGCCCCAAATAAGTGTCGGCGTTCAGCGTCGCGATCATTTCAACGCCATCGAGCGCGAGCCAGACTTGCGGGCATTCGGGATCGAGCGCGCCATCGGTTTCGTATCTTGCCGAGCTCACGTCCACGAGCGCGCCGCCGCCCTGAGCGTCAGCAACCAGCACCCAATCGCATTCGTTCGCGTGCCGTGCGTGTCCGGCGACTCCCTGCTCCATGCCACCCTGAAGCGCCACAGTGGCGAGTCTTTCACCGCTTACTAGCGCGGCGGCAATCCTGGTGCCCCCGAACGCCTTCGCCAGCGCGATCTGCTCCAGCAAGGGAAAGCGCAGTTGCTGCTTGCCCGCCGCATGAGCGATTGGCACCGCGAAGTCGATGTCGAGGCCAAGGCCGCCATCGTCCTCGCAAGTGCACACCCCAATCAGTCCCGCGTCCGCCAATACGCGCGCTGCGTCGCGCAGCGCGCGCGATTTCGCGTCGTCGATGGGGGCGACGGCGGCCTGTGCGAATTCCTCGGGCTTGAGCCCGTCGTCTCGCATCGTCATATCAAAGATCCTTCGGCAGTTTGAGGATGCGCTGCGCGATCACGTCCATCTGCACCTCGGAAGTGCCGGCATAGATCGTCTCCGCGCGCGAAAACAGGTAGGCATGCGTGAAAGTCTTGCGAGCACGCTGCGCGAGCGGGCTCGATGCGGGACTCACGTGCGCGACCAGAGAAAGCGCAAGGCTCGCGAATTGCTGGTGGCATTCCGACCAGTAGAGCTTGGTGAGCGAGCCTCGTGCGCCCAGCGACTCACCTTCCATCACCTGCCCGACGGTGCGCTCGACGAGCCCCTTGAGCGCGTCGATCTCGCACACCACGTCGCCTATGCGCCGCTGGTAGTAGCCGTCGTCGAGATATTGCGCGAGCAAGGTGTCGGACTTGCAAGCGCTCACGAGCTGGCGCAACTCGCATTCAAATCGCCACGGACGGTACATGCGGTTGGTCGCGCGCTCGATGGAGAGCACGCGGATCGCCGCGCTCCAGCCTTCGTCGGGCGCACCAAGGCGTGCGCTATCGGGCACCACCACATCGTCGAAAAACACTTCGGCGAAGGACTCCTTGCCGTCGATCGACTTGATCGGCACCACGCGAATGCCCGGCGTGCTCATGGGTACGGCAAACATCAGCAGGCCGCGATGCTTGTCGGCCACCGTGCCCGTGCGCGTGAGCAGCAAGCAGTAATGAGCCTTGGCCGCACCGCTCGTCCAGATCTTCTGGCCGTTGATGCGCCATGTGCAGCCTTCCTGCACGGCTTTCGTGCGCAGGCGCGCCAGATCCGAACCGGCATCCGGCTCGGAGAAACCCTGGCACCAGTACTCGCGCATCGCGAGAATCGCGGGCAGGAACGCGCGTTTTTGCTCCTCGGTGCCTACTGCCATGATGATCGGTCCGGCCAGTTCCTTGCCGATCGAGCTGACGCTTTCTGGCATGGGCAGCGCGCCGACCTCCTTGCTCACCGCAAGATGCTCGCGCATGGTGAGGCCGTAGCCGCCGTAGGCCTGCGGCCAGGTCATGCCCGCAAGGCCGGCATGATACATTTGTGCCTCCCAGTCGCGGCATTCGTCGATCGTGGGGGCGCGATAAGCGAGGCTGTCCGTGCGCATATGCTCGGGCAGGTTCGCGCGCAACCAATCGCGTGCATGCTGGCGATAAACCGCCCGCCCCGCTGCGGGATTGGGCACCGCCGGGCTCTTGTCCATATACATCGTTATCCTCACTGATTGGACGGTGGGTTGCCTGCGGAAATCATGAGCGCGTCGAGTACGACAGCGCCCTCTCCCGCGGGCTTGACCAGAATGGGATTCATGTCGATTTCTGCCACGTCGTCGGCATGGCGGCACGCAAACTCCGAAAGCCGCGCCACGGTGCGCGCCGCTGCGCTGAGGTCGGCCTTCGGCTGGCCTCGCGCCCCGTCTAGCAGCGGGAACATGCGAAGCGAGCGGATCATCTGCAGCGCTTCGGCCTCCGTGACGGGTGCGCGCTGTACAGCCACATCCTTGAGAATTTCCGCATGTATGCCGCCCATGCCCACCATCACAACCGGACCAAAGACGGGATCGCGCGACGCGCCCGCGATCATTTCCACTCCGCCGCGCAGCATGGGCGCGACCAGCACGCCATCGATACGCGCATTCGGCGCAAGCTGCGCCGCGTTGGCGAGCAGGCGCGCATGGGCCGCCCGCACGGCGCCGCCATCGTGCAGGTCCAGCGCCACGCCGCCAATTTCTGTCTTGTGCGCGATGTCCTCCGAAGCGATCTTCAGAACTACGGGGTAACCGATCGAGTCGGCAAAGCGCACCGCTTCGTCGGTGCCCGACACGATCGCTTCCTGCGGTACTTCGATGCCCGCCGCCGCCAATGCGGCCTTGGCGCGATGCTCGTTGCGAAACACCTCGGGATCGATGCGCTCTACCGGCCCCGAGTAGCGCGGTACACTGGCCTGGCCGCGCAGCTTGCCGAGGCGCACGAGCGAAGCGAGACCGCGCGCCGCGGCGTCGATACTGCCGAACACCGGGATGCCGAGCGCATTGATCTGTGCTACGGCGTCGGCGGGGCCGTGACTCACGATCATGAGCAAGCGCTCAGGATGGCTCTTGCGCACTTGAGCGAGCGCGTCGAGGTAGATGCCGCGCAGCCGCGAATTGAATAGCGAGAGCGACATGAAGAGGACGAGCGTGCTGCCGTTCGGTTCATCCAGCAGTGCCGTGAGCATCTTGAGCAGAATGTCGGGGCGGCTCGACATCTGCGCGGACGCATCCACGGGGTTATTCGTGCCGGCCGTGGGCACCGCTTCATTGATGCGCGCGCGCGTGGCAGTCGCGAGCGGCGGCAAGCCAATGCCTGCCTCGGACATCGCGTCCGCCATCATGATGCCGAAGCCGCCCGACGCGGCGACCAGCGTGGCCGTATCCGTTTGCGGCAGGCGCGCAGGCAGCAGCAGCGAAGCCGCGTGGCCCACGTCGAGCATCTCTTCGATCGAGCGCGCGCGCAATGCGCCATGACGGCGGAACACGGCGTCGATCACCGCGTCCGAACCGGCGAGCGCGCCCGTATGTGAAGCGGCCGCGCTTTGACCCTGTTCGGTCGCACCGATCTTCAGCACGATCACAGGCTTGTTGCGCTCGCGCGCGGCTTCGAGCGCGGCAATCAGGCGATCCGCATGGCGGCACGTTTCCATACAGCAGAGAATCACGCGCGTTTGATCGTCATGAGCAAGCGCGGCGATGCCGTCCGCCACGTCGATATCGGCTTCGTTGCCGGTTGCGATGAAGCGGCTCACGCCAAGCCCGCGGCGCGCCACGCATTGCATGGTATGGCTGCCCACGTTGCCCGACTGCGAGACGATGCCCACATGGCCTGCGGGCGGCATGCTCTCTTCGAGCGCAATGGAAAACGAGCCGATGGTGCCGTCGAGCACATTTACAGTGCCAAGACAATTCGGGCCGAGGATGCGCATGCCTGCTTCGCGTGCGATCGAAACGAGTTCTGCCTGAAGCGCCGCACCCTCGGGACCGGTCTCGGCAAAACCCGAGGAGAGCACGATGGCGCCGCGCACGCCGCGCGCGGCACAATCACGCAACGCGTCGGCGGTTGCATTCGCGGGCACCGCGAGAATGGCGAGGTCGGGCGCGGTGGGCGTTTCGCGCACACAAGCGTAGGCTTTTAAGCCCTGGACTTCGCCACCACGCGGATTGACCGGATAGACCGGCCCCGCGTAACCGTATTTGCGCAGCAGATGCACTGGGCGTCCGCCGATCTTGTTGATGTCGTCCGAAGCGCCCACGATGGCGATGCCGCGCGCGTTGAAGAACGCGTCCAGCCCCGCGCCGGGCCGCTGAATTTCACTGGCGTTCATGTTTCAGCGGCCCTTGAAAACGGGTGCGCGCTTTTCGAGGAAGGCAATGCGCGCTTCGCGTGCATCCTCGGTCTTCGAAAGCGCCATCGTGAAGTCCTGCTCGTGACGGTATGCTTCGCGCTGCGGCATCACTTCCACCATGTTGGCCGCGCGCTTTGCGTAGACGATCGCAAGGGGCGCTTTCGAGGCGATCTCGCGCGCAAGCGCCATCGTCACCGGGAGCAACTCGCTCGCAGGCAGCACGTCTTCCAGCACGTTACGGCGCAGGAGGTCGTGCGCGCTCAGGCGTTGGCCCGTGAAGAACATGCGCCGGACCGTGGAGCGGCCAAACAGCGTGCGCAGCATCGAAGCGCCGCCCGCCAGGCCCACGTTGATTTCCGGCATGCCGAAGGTCGCCTCTTGCGACGCGTAATAGATATCGCAGGACGCCATCAAACCGAGCCCCGCGCCGAGCGCCACGCCATTCACAGCAGCAATGACGGGCTTCGCGCATTCTCGAATCGCATTGCCGGTTTCGCGCGTCAAGCGGTTGTGTTCGAGAAAGTCGCCGGCCACTTCGTTATCCGGACGGTCGCGCAAATCGGCACCCGCGCAAAACACCTTGCCGATGCCGGTGAGCACGGCGCAGCGAATATCATCGCGTTCGGATACTTCGTCGAAGGTCGCGATGATCTGGCGGCGCATTTCGCGGTTCAACGCGTTGACCGGCTCGCGCGCCATCGTCACGAGCGCCACGCCATCGGCCACTTCGAGCCGCACCATACGATCGCTCATGCTCGCGCTCCCTTGTTCGAATGTGCAATGGGCGCGACGGCGCGCGCGGCCCGCAGTGGGGCTTCGAATTTCATCTGCATGATTGCCTCCTCGTGTTCTCGACTCCATGCCGGTTGCCGCGCTAGCGAGCCGGACATTGGCATGGGCTCCTGCGAACCGATTATATGGACGGACCACTCCTGCGATTTCCGCCGAAATCGTTGGATGTGTCCTGCAAAAACTCGTGCTATTCGCAGGAATGGATGCGATTTACGATGCGCAGAGTCGTGCACGGACACGGCGGGATGTGTCGCGCGCGTCCGGCTGGCTTCGCGTTTCTGCACTCCGCAATTACCCTGATTCGAATGGATGATTCTGCTTCATGGCAATCGAAATCGAGCGCATCACGACGATTACGGCAGCACTTGGCGAGTGCCCGGTGTGGGACGCCGCGCAGGCAAGCCTGTGGTTCATCGACAGCAGAAAGGGACGGATTTACCGCGTCGACCCGCAGACGGACGCGAGCACGCACTACGACGTGCCACCGCCTGCCGGTTCGTTCGCGTTGAATGACGACGGCAATTTGATCGTCGCGCTCAAGGAAGCCATCGCGCTGCTCGATACGGCAAGCGGCGAGTGCCGCTCGCTTGCGCACATCGAGGCCAGCCATCCGAACCTGCGGCTCAACGATGGCGCGGCGATGCGCGACGGCAGCTTCGTCGTGGGCACTATGCACATCTATCGCGAGAACGGTGAAGCGCCGCTAGGCGGCATATACCGGCTGCAATGCGACGGCGCGCTGGTCAAGCTCGATGGTGGAATTGGCGTGGCAAACGGGCCGGCCGAGCATCCAGTGAATGGCCGCTTTCATATTGCAGACAGTGCAGCGAAAACCATCTGGTCTTACGTTATTGAAAGCGACGGCGCGCTGGGCGAGCGCCGCGCGTTCGTGAATACCGAAGCGCTGGGCTCCGCGCCCGACGGCTGCTGCTTCGACGCACAAGGCGGTTTGTGGACCGCGCTCGTGCACGCGAGCGCAATCGCGCGCTTCGACGAGCAAGGCCGCATGACCGATCGCATTGACTTGCCGCTCGCGCATCCCGCGTCGCTCTGCTTTGGCGGCCCGCTGCTCGACGATATTTACGTGACGTCGATTACCGATAGCGGCCGGCTGCGCGCGAGCGGCGAACTCGACGGCGCGCTGCTGCGCCTGCGCGGAGCGGGCTACCGCGGCGCGCCGCGCTTTACGTGCCGCATACGCGCCGCGTGAGATACGGCGCGTCCTTGCGCAACCTTACGCGCTCAAAGCGCCAGCGCGTCGCCGTAAGCGGAAAAGCGCAATTCCTTGCCCGACACGTGCGCCGCAATGAAGTCCAGAAACAGGCGGATTTTCGCGGGAATCATGGGCGTGTCGAGTATGGTGGCGTACATCCCGTCCTCAAACGACGTATTACTCACTCGATATTGCGGCATGAGCCGCACGAGCCGCCCGCTCGCGATATCGTGATGCACGGTGTAATCGTCGAGCAGTGCAATGCCTTCGCCAAGCCGTGCGAATTCCAGCAGGGCGATGCCGTTGTTGCTGACATGGCGCGGCTTGAAGGCTACCTCTTCCACCGCTTCGTCCTGCTTGAAGCGCCAGATGTAGTTATCGCCGGGCAGCGTATAGGCGAGGCATTCGTGCGTGGCGATCTGCTCCGGCGTTTCGGGCAGCGTGTGCGCCGCCAGGTAGCCTGGCGAGGCCACGAGATAGCGTTCGCTCTTGAAGAGAATGCGCCGCTTGAGCCCCGCTTCCACGGGCGGCGCAATGCGAAAGTCTATATCGATCTGCTGGCGACGCAAGTCGGCTTTCGATTCGCCAAGAATCAATTCGACATGGATGTCCGGGTATTGCCGGCGAAATTCGGCAATGAGTGGCGGCAGCACGCCGAGGCCGAACATCATACGCGAATGCACGCGCAAGGTTCCCATGGGCGCGGCGCTAATGGCCGTGATGCTGCTCTGCGCCTCGCTGATGCTCCAGAGAATGCCCTCCAGATGCCGCGCATATTCCTGCCCCGCCTCGGTCAGCACGACCTGGCGCGTGGAGCGCAGCAGCAGCTTGACGTTCAGCTCGCTTTCGAACTCCGTGATCATGCGAGAAACCGAGGTGGCGGAAACCCCGAACTTGCGCGCGGTTTCCGAAAAGCTCTCTGTTCGTGAAATAGAGAGAAACAGCTCCATCGCACGAAGTCGATCCATGATTCCTCCAGTTCTTGCAGTACAGAACGCATGTTTTACGTTATTCCTGATAATAACATGGCGAATCTAGAATTCCTCTTAAGCCCTTTGGGTTTTATAAAGAGAGAGGAGCACTATGGAATTCGGCGTTTTCATCCTGGCCCAGCAACGGGGCTATCATCAGACTTCGCAGCAAGTCATCGGCAATTCGATCGAGCAAACGGTTGTTGCGGAACAGGCCGGATTCGACACCGCCTGGTATGCGGAACACCACTTCAACAACTATTCGCTTTCGCCGTCGCCGCTCATGACGGTGGCGCACGCGGCCGGTAAGACGAAGCGCATTCGTCTCGGCACGGCGGTCTGCATTCTGCCGCTTTATCACCCGGCGCGTTTTCTCGCTGAAGTCGGTTTCGTCGATACCGTATCGAACGGCCGCCTCGACCTTGGGGTCGGCTCGGGTTATCAGGAATTCGAATTCGAACGCTTTGGCGTAGACATTGCCGAATCGGGCGCGATCTTCAATGAGTTCCTCGACGTGATTCCCAAGGGGCTCACGCAAAAGATCTTCGAGCACGACGGCAAGTATCTGAAGATTCCGCCCAGCTCGATCGCCGTGCGCTGCATTCAGGAGCCCATGCCGCCAATGTGGATCACTTCCGGCAATCCCGTCACACTTGGGCGGGGCGTGCGCGAGAACCACAATCTGTTCGTGACCGCGCTGCTCAACGGCACGGACGCCATCGCGAACTTGCGCGGCCGGCTCGAAAAAGTTGCCGCTGAAAACGGCAAGGACCTCGACCGCGACGTCAAGTTCGGCTTCCTGCGCTGCGGCTATGCCTCGGACAACAAGGCCGAAGTCGATGCGTACCTGGATTGCGCACGCTTTCAACGCCGCATTTCGGAAAGCCTCAAATATCGCCGCGCACATTCCGAAGACGGCTACATGGTGAAGGAGGAGCCTTCGCCCACCGACCTGAGCTTCGAACAGTTGCGCAAGAATCTGCCCGTGGGTTCGGTCAACGAGGTGATCGACAAGATGCTCGAGGAGATCAGCATTCTGCGTCCGAAGCATATTGCCCTGCAGACCCAGCTTGGCGACTTCGATCAGAAGACCATGCTCAAGCAGATCGAGTTGTGGGGCGAGAAGATCATTCCGGCCATCCGCAAGGAAGTGGGCCAGTTGACCACGACGGTCTGAGGAGGCAGCCATGCGTCTGCACCTGACCAACGCGGGGGCGATCACGTTACTCGATGCGTCGAACTTCAAGAAACTCGACGTGCTCGTTGACCCGCAGCCACGCGAGCGGCTCGACCAGGCCGTTGCGCGCATTGGCCGGCGCGACGGCGATGATCATATTCTGCTTGCGCCTTCCGTGCTGCGATTTCTCTCAGGGCACGCGGGCGATGCAATCTGGGAAGCGGGCTTCACGGGCATGATCGACTACGCGGCGCGCTTTGGCTGGGTGAACGAGCGCGGCGAAATCCGCGCGCACATCACGCTCAACGACAGCGACGAAGTCATTTCGCTAGCTGACTTCAAGGCCGCGATGCGCGCCCTGCCCGCGGGCATCAGCGCGATCACGACCGGCAGCGGCGAAGCCGTGGCGGGCATGATCGTCTCGAGCCTCACGTCGATCTCGGCCGAGCCGCCGCTCGCGGGCTTTTTCGTGAACCAGTCGTCGTCCATGCGCGCGCCGCTCATGGCTAGTGGCCGCTTTGTCGCCAATATTCTGGGCGAGGACCATGGGCCGGTCATGGCCAGGTTCCTGGGTGCACCGCAAGGACCGCAGCGCTTTAGCGAAGGCTGCTGGAGCGAAGGCCAGCATGGCCTGCCTGTGCTCACGAACGCGCTCGCGAGCCTCGAATGCGATATCGTCTGCACGCAGCCACTCGGCACGCACGATTTCGTAGTCGGCAAGATTCGCAAGACAGCCAATCGCGAAGCCAATCCGATGGTCAATTTCAACGCCTCGACTCACAAGCTCGTGCAGCTCACCTTGCATTGAGCCGGTTCTCCACGTTGTTTCTTGCGCCGCTGATTCAAGCGGCGTTTTTCTTTTTGCCCGTCGTTCTTTCGCGGCGCGGTCAAAACGAACGCTGCATCGCCTTCTAAAGTCCGCTCACAAAGCAACTGGCCGCTGACCGGCGGCAACCGGACAGCGGCCATAAAGCGCTTCAGGCGAAAAGGGCGTCTTTGATCAGAAGCGCTGGATCATGCCTACGCGCCCGACAAACTGATGATTTGTGCTGGAGGGCGTCATTAACTCGATGCTGGCAACAGCCGGTTGACCAAGCGAGTCAGTGCCCGATGCGGCTTGATACACGCCGAAGAAGTACAGCTCAGTGCGCTTGGAGAGGAAGTACTGCACCGCGAAAATGCCCTGATGATACGTGGCCGAACCATTGCCGCCCGCGCCGCCGCCATGCGTGTAGGTATAAGCGCCGCCGACCAGCAGTGCGGGCGTGGCGAGGTACGAAACGGTGGCGGTGGCCGTATTGAAGATGGCCGTGCCGCTGTAGTGAAACGGGTTGGGGCCGGCGTTGAGATCGCCCAGCTTGTCGAACGCCGAATGGCTGAACGTGGCGGCGAGGGTAGTCTGTCCGTACTTGTAGCTCGTGCCCGCCGAATAGATCTCGTACGTATGCGCGGAGGAATAGCCCGCGTAGATCGGATTGGATTGCGCCGTCGTGAGCGAACCGGCCGAGCCCATGTTATTCGTGGTCGGGCCGCCATTGTTCGGGCTATTGCCGAACGAGGAAAGGTTCGGATCGCGCGCGTTGAAGTAGCCGAGGGCCGCGGAAAATCCGCCGATCGCGTAGTTCGCGCCGAGCGCCCATACCTGGCTGCGCGTAAAGTCGCCGGCTTGGCCGCCCAGCGAATACATGCTGCCGAAGGTGAAGCCGCGATAGTTCTGACTCAGGTATTTGATGGCGTTGTTTACGCGGCGAGTGTGGCCAAGTCCGTCCACGTCACCGGGCACGGCACCCGAAATGCCCGCGATGAGGGCCGGCGAATAATTCGCCACGAAGTCCGATTGCGTGTCGTACTGGCGGCCGAACATGACTGTGCCGAGCGTGTTGCTGCTCAACCCAACGAAAGCCTGGCGGCCGAACATGGCGCCGCCTTGCGCGATGGCGCCGTTGACAATGTTGTAGCCGTTTTCAAGCGTGAAGATCGCCGAAAGCCCGCCGCCCAGATCCTCCGATCCCTTCAAGCCCCAGCGGCTGCCGCCATAGCCGCGCGTCGCACCGTCGCTCATGTTGACTTGCGATTTGCCTTTGAGCGAACCGTCGGCATTGCGGCCCGTTTGCGCGTTTGTCGAATAGTTGATGCCGAGATCGATCAGCCCGTACAGCGTGACGGAACTCTGCGCATGCACATTCGCCGCTGCAAGTGCGACGACCGACCCGACCCAAAAGTGACTCTTCTTCATGACGTCTCCAGAATTGGATTCTTTTATATATGTATTAGTTTGCAATCCGAACTTTATGATGAGGCTTTATATTGAAACAACAGGCGACTGCATCCCTCCACGAGATTTTCAAAAGCGTGTGGCGCGCGCTTGGCTAATGCGCGCCGCGTCAGGTCACACCACGCCCCGGCTCGCAAGTTCGCCGATGCGCTCGGGGCTATAGCCCAGCACGCCTTGCAGCACGTCGCGCGTGCCCTCGCCCAGTTGCGGCGGCGCGTGTCGCACGGGCAAGCGCTCCCCATCGAAGCGCCATGGTGGCGCGAGCACGGGCGTCGTGCCCGACTCGGTATACGGATGCGGCTGGGTCGTCACGAGCCCCGCCTCGGTGGCGCGCGGCGACAGCAGGGCTTCGCGCAAGCCCGCCACTTCGCCGCATGGAATGCCGGCGCCCGTAAGCTTGTCGAGCAGCGCGGCGCGTTTTTCACCTGCGATCGCGCGGCGAATGTCGGGCAGCAGCGCCGCACGGTTTTGCGAACGCAGGATATTGGTTTTGAAGCGTACGTCCTCGGCAAGTTCTGGACGGCGCAACACTTCGCGACAAAAGCGCTCATACTGGCCGTTGTTGCCCACCGCCACCACAAGCGGGCCATCGGCCGCTTCGAATACACCATATGGCACGATAGACGGATGCTCGTTGCCAAAGCGCGGCGGATCTTCGCCCGCCACAAGCGCTTCGAGTCCGTAATAGGCCGTGATCATGAGCCCGCAGTCGAACAGCGCCATTTCGATGTGGTGCCCGTTGCCGCCGCGCTCGCGCTCGTAAAGCGCCGCGAGGATGGCCTGGGCCGAATACATGCCGGTGAAAAGATCGACGGCTGCGATGCCGAATTTGAGCGGCGGCCGTTCGGCTTCGCCATTCAGCGCCATCAATCCGGCTTCGCCCTGCACGAGCAGATCATAGCCGGGACGCTCCGCCTCGGGGCCGGCGCGGTCGTAACCGGAAATAGAGCAATACACGAGCTTGCTGTTTTCTTTTTTCAACTGCTCGTAACCGAGGCCGAGTTTTTCGGCCCCGCCATATTTGAAATTCTGAATGACGACATCGGAGGTCTGCGCAATTTCGCGCGCGATCTGTTGGCCTTCTGGCGTTTGCAGATCGAGTGTGAGCGAGCGCTTGTTGCGGTTCACGCTATTGAAATAGGCCGTTTCCGTGCGGCCGATGCGCAAGCCCCAGTCGCGCGTGTCGTCACCGCGCCCGGGATGCTCGACCTTGATGATTTCCGCACCGAGGTCGCCGAGCACCATGGCGCACCACGGTCCGGCCAGCACACGCGATAGATCGAGCACGCGCACGCCGGCAAGCGGCAGCGCCCTGTTTTCTGGAGCCATTGAAACTTTCCTCATTGCATTGCGCGAGACGAAGCGGGCCCCGGCACGCGGCGCGCCGTGTGCCCGTTCGTCCATCTGTGGGTGGGTTCAGCGACCGCGCACGCTCTGGCGCGGCCTCATGGGGTTCCGCGCAGGCGTGACTGGCGCGGCACTCAATACTCTCAGTGTTGTGAGGCCGCCGGCGTACCCGCCACGAGTTCCGCTCGGCGCAGGTGCGGCGCGTGACGTCCAAGCACGAGTAGCGCGCCCGCGGCGATCAGCGAAGGCACGGCGAGCAGGCCGAAAATGGCCGAGAACTCCCAGTTCAGGCTCAGCAGGAATGCGCCGCCGAAGGTGCCCGCCACGGCGCCGAGACGCCCGATCGCCAGCATCCACGCACAACCGGTCACGCGGCTCGTGGTCGGATAGAACTGGGTGGCGAGCGTGGACATCGAAGAAGCCGCGCCCGAAAGCGTGAGGCCGGTGGCGACGATCAGCAGCGTGAGACTCGCGTCGTGCGCCATGTTACGACCGATGATGAGGACCACGAGCGCCGTGAGCGTATAGAACAGCGCGATCACTCGCACCGGGCTCATGCGGTCCATCAGCCAGCCCGTGAAAAGAATGCCCACGCACGCACCCAAATGGAACCAGGCGGACGTGGCGGCGTATTGCGGCAACGAGAAGCCCGAGGCTTTAAGCAGTGTCGGCATCCAGTTGTTGATGAGATACAACACCACGAGGCACATGAAATAGGCCACCCACAGCATGATCGTGCCCACCGCGTACTTGCGCGAAAGCAACTCGAGCACCGGCGAGCGCCTGACGTGCTCGCGCGGTGCATGCGCCTCGCTCACGAACACGCAGCCGTCAAGGCGCGCGTTGGGCGCGAGACGCCGCAGCGCGTGCGCGATGCGTTCCGCGGGCTTGCCGCGCGACACCATGAATTTCACCGATTCCGGCAGGAATGCGAGCAGCAGGCACGCGAGCAGGATCGGCGCAACTCCGCCCACGAGCAGCACGCTGCGCCAGCCGAATGCGGGAATCAGCCAGCCTGAGAGCACGCCGCCTACGGTGTTGCCGGCTGCAAAGCCAACCAGCATCCCGTTGACGGCCAGGCCGCGAATGCGCGCCGGCACGAACTCGGACATCAGCGTCGCCGTGTTGGGGATCGCTGCGCCTAGGCCGACGCCCGTGAGAAAGCGCATGACGGTGAGCGCATCCATCGAGGTAGCGAAGGCCGCCGCCGTGCTCCACACGCCGAAGAACGCCACGGAGCCGATCAGCACGCTGCGGCGGCCAATGCGGTCGGCGATCGGGCTCACCAGCAGCGCCCCCACGCCGATGCCAACGAGCGTAGCGCTCAAAACGGGCCCGAGCGAGGTGCGCGGCACGTGCCAGTCCTGCGCGAGTGTGGGCGCGATGAGGCCCATCGCGCCGGTATCGAGGCCATCGAGTGCAATGGTGAGAAAGCACAGCACGAACAGCATGCAGTGGAAGAGCGAAAAATGCTGATCGTCGATGAATGCCTGGACGTCAACGGTGCGTCCGCTTTCGAGTGCCTGGCTCATCGCGCCCCCCCACCCGTCCTGCCTGCGCTCCGGCCAATGCACAACCGGGGAATGCTCTGATTGCCGCTGCCGATCCTCTTCATACCGTTTTGTCTCCGTTGAGTTATATCCACGCGCACATCGCGTTTTAAACCAGGCAATGCGCAGCCAGAGTACGAGCTGCTTTGGCTCGTTTTTTGTTCCGCTCTTACGTGCGTCTCGCTCACCTTTCACGTGACGCCGCGCGTGCGCGGCGCTTTTTGCATGCTTCTATCGGTGTTTTCCGCCGTCGACTCACGCGCCGTTGTTCTCGCATCGATTCGAACGATCGTTTTCTAAACGCCATGCGTTGCACGAATCTCTTGCGGTTCGATTATATGGATCGAGTGCTGCGCCGATTTCGTCGAAATAAGCGGATGTGTCCTGCGAAAATCGACATATTCGCGCGGTTTGCAGGGGAATCTAAGGGATAGCCCGCGTGGTGAGTGCAGCGACGCCAAAACGCTCACGCAATCTCTCGACGAGCGCAACGAGTCCGGGAGGCATCACCTCAAGCACGCTGGCCATGTCGGCAAGCTGCTGCGCGCCGGCGAGCAGCAACAGATCGGTGCAGCAGTTTGCCGGCTAGCTGTTCCTCGCCTGAGCGATGATCACCGGGATGTCTCCGGCAACTCGCGCGCGAGCCCGAACACGACGAAGCGGCCTGACTCGGCATGCGCGGCGATTACGTCAGGCAAATACGGGAAGCCGAAGATCGGGTAGCGCACATCGAGTTCACAGTAAATCGCGGCGGGAACGAGTCCCACCATGAGGCAACTCCAGTAGCGCTATCTGCGCTTACTCAGCGCTCTGATCCATCTGTTGATGGCGCGCGGAGAGGGCCGCAGCGCGGGCCTGGCCGCGGCAGTCTTCGGCCAGCCGACTGCAACCTGTGCATGGTCGTCGGAACGCCGCGGTTCCTTTATTCCGCAGCGCGAATAGCCTGTCTTTCAAACAGGCATATTCACCGCCCCGGTCTCTTCGTCCGACGTTACAGACGACCCTGCCGTCAACACCTCGACGAACATCGAAACCAGCGGCTCCACGATGAACTGTGTCGCTGGATCCTCGCCGATGACCGCGACTTCGGATGCGGGTAACGCCGGCCATTGCGCGGACGCAGGCAGAACCTTCATACCGCTTCGCAGGAACGATCTGGCCAGCACCGTGACACCCAATCCTCCGGCAACCGCTGCCTGCACGCCGATCAGATTGCTGGCCGTGCACGCAACCGTCCATTCGCGGCGCGCAGCGTCCAGCGTGTCGGTCATCACTTCGCGATAGGCACACGGTGGCGGCATCATGATGAGGCGCGCTGGACGCGACGCGTCGTTTCGATAGCCTTTCGCGGCGAGCCAGACCAGGGGTTCGCGCCAGATCACCCGCCCGCAATGAGCCGAGCCCTCGCGCTTGCGCCTTGCAAACACCACGTCGAGAAGCCTTCAGGTGATTCGAAGATCCCGGAACGCATTAAGGTCATAGCTTTAGGGGTATAGAGATGGGCAAGCGGAACTCAATCGAGATTGTCGATAATTTTTGGCAGCAGGTTTGGCAGTCGCGCAACCCCGACGCCGTGGACGAACTGGTTTCCGAGGACTTCGGCATCACGTCGGGTGGCGTGCTGATCAGTTCACGCGCTGAATTCAAGAAGTGGGGGACAGCGTTCCTCGCCAGCATCGACGACTTTAGATTCGAGGTCATCGAGACGTTTCAAAATACGGCCGGTGACCGGGTCGTCAGTCGCTGGCGTGTAACCGGGAAAAATAATGGTTTCATGGGGTCCGATCCGTGCGGGTCGCCGATCGATATGACGGCGTGAAGGCGGGGCGCATCACGCTTGAAGTCAGGAATGCTGCGGACAACAACATGGAACACGAACTCGTCGTGCTCAAGACGGATCTCGCGGACGATGCACTCCCCGTCAATAAGGGACTGGTGCTGGAGCGCAAGCGGAAAAAGATCGGCGAAGTCGAAGACATCGCGCCGGGCAAGACCAAGCGCGTGTCGTTCAAGCTCGTGCCCGGCCACTACGCGCTGATCTGCAACAAGCCGGGACACTATGCAGCGGGATGCATACGGCGCTTGTCGTAGCGCCGTAGATCGCCTGGCGAGGCAGCAAAAAGCTCGAAAGACGGCAAGAAGAAGCCATGCGCCGACGCCGGTTGATATATCCGCATTGGTGCGGCCCTTCAACCAAACGGGCATCGTTGTTGCGCGTAAGGAATAAGGCGTCTGTGCGCTGCGTTTATGGCTGTGTAGGCGCCTGCGTTCGCGATGAACCGCGTGACGGCGTCGTCGGTAATTGCGCAACTCATGCCTCGCTGGATACCCCTCAGCGGAACTTCCAACGAGCTTCCTCAGGAGGAAATCATCATGAAGCGGCTTCGGATGGTCCTTGTATGTCTCGTTTGCCTCGGAATGGCCGCGGTTTCTGGATCCGTGGCCGCGAGCGGCGATATGAATCAAGGCGGCAATGGCGCGTCAAGCACTTCGACCAATTCGTCAGGCGGTGGTTACTGAGCGCGGCAGGCGCTAATGCGCAGCACGTGGCCTGGCTCTCCGCGCGACGGTACAAACCAGGGGCACAGGAGACGCCAGGCTCACTTACGATCCCGACATACGCCAGGTCACCTGGAA
Organism: Paraburkholderia sp. CNPSo 3076; assembly: GCF_026343935.1. NCBI lineage: Bacteria > Pseudomonadati > Pseudomonadota > Betaproteobacteria > Burkholderiales > Burkholderiaceae > Paraburkholderia > Paraburkholderia sp. CNPSo 3076. The sequence continues at coordinate 21,116 of NZ_JAPMAL010000010.1, forward strand.
CGTAACGTACAGCGACCTCTCGAGTCCGGTAACGATGGCGCACTTCCACGTCGGGCCAGCGGGAAAGAATGGCAAAGCTGTCGTCTGGCTGACGAAAGTGGGTAGCACCAGTACCCCCATTGAGGGCCCCCTCAAGGGCGAGAGTACGCTGACGCCAGATCAGGCGAAGGAATTCGTCGCGGGCGATCTCTACATCAATGTCCACACGAAGGACCACCCGGACGGCGAGATCCGTGGTCAGGTAGTGCCGCCGAAGTAGTAGCCGTTGTGGGATGGGGAGACGCGCGTCAGCAGCGCGCTGGCGCGTGTCACCTCAGGATCGTGAATGATCGCCGTGTGATCAGGATTGTTGATCGCAAGCAGGACCTGATTCTGGTCTCCGGTTTCAACGTAGTCGAGAGCGTGCTCTTCCAGCACCCCGGCATTCTGGATCTCCTCGAGTGGCGAGAACAGCTGCGTCCTGGCCCCTGCTGCCCCACTGCGAAAGAAGCAAGGCGTGCCGCGGATTGCGGGATCCGTACGCCTTCGTGAAACACTGGGCAATTGACATTGCTACTCCATTCGGGGGCATCGGAATTCCCCGCTCGCGCCGCCGGCGCCAGGGAAGAGAGGACACCACGCGCCGGACCGGGACGGGTGTCCGCGCCCCGGTCCGGCACGTGGATCGTGATTGCCGAAGAACTTCTGCGGAATCCGAACGCTTCCTCTTACATTGGCGGGACGACCCCGTTCTTTTCGACCACCAGGCGCTGCGCGGCATACGTACCCTGTGACGCTGGTTTCGCAACCACAAAGACTTGCTTGCCTGGCGCCAGATCGGAGCGCGCAGCCGGCATGAAGGTGACGATCGGGACATTCGGAGGCACCGTAATCTCATTGCTGCCGCCCTTGTACGACAGCTTCAGATTGCGACCTTCCGTGCCCTGCACGACAGTATCAACATTCGCGTTGGTCATCGTGCTGTTCGGACCGAGGTCCCACGCGTAGTGACCCTCCCCCGTGCCACGCGCGGCTTCAGGAAAGACGACGACTTCGGTCGCCGTCAGCTTGCCATCGGTGCCCGTCGTCGCTGCCGTGCCGACGAACGTACCCGGCTTGATGTCGGACAGCTGCATCGCTTTGACGGACGACACTGGAACGTTTGTCTCGAGGGCGATTGAGACCGTGTCGCCACTGCGTCGATGGACCTTGAGAACATCGCCGTCGAGGGAAACGATATTGCCGCGAATACGTACGGGCCTGGCATCAGGAGTTTGCGCCAGCGCGCCGCCGGCAAGCGCCATTGCGGCAATGGTCGCGCCAACTTTCAGTCGAATGGTCATGAATGCTCCATGTAGCGGATATGCGTTGAGGGAGGAATCGATTGCACTTCAGGAACCGCCGAACCCGTTATAGCCCTGGTTCTCCCAATAACCACCGGGATACTCGTTCGTCAGCGTGATTGCGACGATATGTTTCGGATTCTTGTAGCCGAGTTTGGTCGGCATGCGCAGCTTCATCGGAAAGCCGTATTTTGGCGGCAGCACATCGCCGTCGTACGTCAGCGTAAGCAACGTTTGCGCGTGCAGGGCTGTCGGCATATCAATACTGGTCCAATAGTTATCGGCGCAATGGAGCGCGACGTACTTCGCTGTTGTGTCGGCGCCCGCACGGCGGAGAAAATCGGAGAAACGCACACCGCCCCAATGTCCAATGGCGCTCCAACCCTCGATGCAGATATGCCGCGTGATCTGACTTTCCTGTGGCAGCGCTCGAAGTTCGTCGAGCGTCCATCTGCGTTTGCCGTTCGCGAGTCCTCCCACCTGCAGCCGATAAGTCGCGGCGTCGACTTCGGGTACGTCGTCGATGGCATAGAACGCGTTGAACGGGAAAGGCCGCGTAGTCATCGACTCCGGATACGTCGGCGCCATCTTGTTCGGATCGAACAGCAGCGCCTGCACGCGGTCGTTGAAGAACGACATCTTGCGCAGAGCGGTATTCACCGATTTGTCGTTCGAGAGATCGCAGCCTGAGAGCATGGCAATGCCGCCAAGCGTGAGTATCTGTCTGCCGAGCAATCTGCGCGCGGGACTCTTCAATTCACTGCGCACGTCCTTGATGATCGAATCCGCGTTCGAGACGAGAAACGCATTGGCTTGTTTTTTGCGTGGGCGCATGATCGTTTACCGTCCGCGAATCATCAGGAGCAGTGAGCGCGGCACGAATGCGACCATGATGACGTGCACGATGAAAAACGCGACGAGAATGCTCATCGAGAAAAAATGGACGACACGTGCGTTGTCGTATCCGCCCATCAACGTTCGCAACAGAGGTAACTGAACCGATTTCCAGACCGCCAACCCCGAAAGGATCACGATCGCGATGTCCACGATAACCACCACATACGCCAGCTTTTGAACCGCGTTGTAGCGAGTCAGATCCTCGTGCCCCAGCTTGCCGCCCATCGCGGCGGCAAGATCCCGAGCTACGGCGCTGAAACGAATCGGGAGAAGCTTTCTCCACAGGCGCTTTGAAAGGATGTTCAGGGACACGTAGGCAAGATAATTCGCGACCAGCAGCCACATGATCGCGAAGTGCCATTGCAATGCGCCACCCAGCCAGCCGCCCAATGTCATGCTTGCGGGAAATTTCAGTCGCGCGAAGATTGGCGAGGCATCGTATATCTGCCAGCCGCTTGTCACCATCAGCGCGACCGCCACGGCATTGATCCAGTGTGTCGTGCGGACCCAGAGAGGCTGAATTATCGTTCGGCTCATTTGCAGGCTTCGTGGAAGTTGTTCGTCGACGATCAGATCTGGCTCGATCGTTCCGTGGTCGCACCGTGTTGGTGGGTAAACCACGCACGTGCGTCCCTATTCCACTGCTGCCAAGAAATTTATCCTTACAGATTTACAACAAGGCGAGTCGGCATGACGCGGCCCGGATAAAGCCCTGGAATCCATCGAGCTGGGCATCCATACGGCTGAAGTGCATCGCGAGATTCGAGTCCCAGACGCTCCACGCGCAGAAGACCCGAACAAGGCGAACTGCGCGGGCTGCCACCTCTCGAAGGCCGGCAAGGGCGGCCTGCTACCCATGTGCGACGGAAATGCCGATGCAGAGCAGGCTCACCCGGGCCTCCCCCCTTCAGTTCAACCGCTATATCAAATTGCCGACGGTACACCCGCATTTTTGAATCTTCAGCCGCGTTGCTCACCGAGCTCAAAGTGATCGACCCTGACGAGTGCATTGATTGTGGCGTTTGTGCACCGGAGTGCCCGATCGATGCCATCGTATCGGCTGAGGAGATCGACGAGAGCCAGCGCCAATTTGTCGACCTCAATATCACATTGGCAAAGCAGTGGCCTTCGATAACCGTCAGGCAGGAGCCGCTGCCAGATGCGGAAGACTGGAGGGATGTCCGCCCAAAGTTGCAACATCTCGCGAGGGAACGAGTCATGAGTTAGCGGGGCTTGCGACGGGTGTTATGTATATCGGATCACGATGAGCTTCCAGGTTAGCGGCAGCCTTTGGCTCATCTGGCTAACCACTGCGCAGCAGGGGTCGAGACGCTGATCGAGCCGGAACGGCGCTGGCTTCCTTCAGTTCGTCGAGCGATTCATATCTTGCATGATGTGAAAAAGATCACGCATTGAATCCATATCGATCAGTCTCACAAACGCAAAGGTGTCCTGGTAGGCCCGCAACCAGGGGACGATTGCGGATGCTACAGCTTTGCCTCCCTCGCTCGTAACGATGAGCTGACGTTTCCGTCGATCTCCCTTGTGGGCGATCGTTGAAACAAGCCTGCGGCGGAACAAGGGTGCGAGATTGGCGGATAGACTTGATCGGTCCATTGCCAGTTCTGCTGCCATGTCGCCGAAAATCAGGGGCCCCGTCTGATGCAGCAAGGAGAGCATACAGAACTGCGATGCGGTAACGTCGGAATCTCGAAGCTCTTTGTCGAAATGTGCCCAGAAAGCGCGCATTGCGCGCTGGGCAAAAAAATGATTCAACGCGAGTGCGGTGACTTCTCCGATGGCTAATACCGGAGAATCAACGGCCTGGCTTTTCATATCTGAATTTTCCAGCTGCTTGCTGCCTCACTTGACAACATCGCCGCTCCAGCGGGGTCAGCGATAATGGCCGGAAGTCGTCGCGACATCGGGTGCCTGAAGCGAACCACTGGTTAGGGGTCTGCTGGCGTCACGAGGGCGACGGACACGCCCGCGCTACAGCGCGAGGTAAGGCTTCACGCAAGCCCGAATGTTTTCCTCAAGCTTGAATCAACGGGCCCGGAGGGCATGAAGCGCCGCAATTTGCTCAACAGAGAGGCCTCACCCGCCGGGGTACGACGCATGCGCCAGCTCCCAAGCGCTGCTTCAACAATTGTGTTTGCCACGCTATCGGGCTCGGGGGCACCTTTGACACTGTTCACGACTGCGCTCGATGCAAGGCCACGCTCGCGGTCATAGTCGGCGATTTTCAAACCCGCCTTGGGCGCATTGACGTCGAGCCTGGTCCTGGTAAAAGTCGGTTCGACCAGCGTTGCGCGTATGCCGAACTGGCGCACCTCATGGTCCAGCGTTTCCGTCAGCCCTTCGACGGCATGCTTGGACGCCGAATAGAGGCCCATGTACGGGGCGGGCAGGAAGCCAAGCACCGAACTGACATTGACGATCCTTCCGCCATGTTGTTCTCGCATGTGAGGGAGTACCGCCTGCGTCGTGCGCAGGATGCCGAATACATTGGTGTCGAACAGGGCCGCAGCTTCGGCAGTCGAAGTTTCCTCCACGGCACCGATCAGGCTCGTTCCCGCATTGTTGACGAGCACGTCGATTCGACTGGCACGATCGACGATGGACTGGATTCCGGCCTTGACCGAAGCATCGTCGCGAACATCCATCTCGACCAGCTCGACGCCGGAGATAGGCGCCGCTTTTGCGATGCTGCGCACCGTGCCAAATACGCGGCAGCCTCGCCGCGCGAACTTCTCGGCGGTGGCGCGTCCGATACCCGATGACACGCCGGTCACAACGACAACCGTGGAATTCGACATGAACAGCTCCGTTTGGTGAATTGATGGTGTCTTAACTGCGCGCGTCGAGCGCATCGTGCGTCATCGGTTCTGAACGCGATGACTGATGATCCCGGCTCTTGTGCGGATCCGCGGGGTTGCCGGGCCGGATCCTGAACCAGATGGAATACATGGCCGGCAGGAACACCAGGGTCAGAATCGTCCCGGCGAACGTGCCGCCGATCAGCGTGTAGGCGAGGGTTCCCCAGAACACCGAATGCGTCAGCGGGATGAAGGCCAGGATCGCCGCCATGGCCGTCAGGATCACCGGGCGGGCACGCTGCACGGTGGCTTCGACGACCGCATGGAACGGATCTAGTCCCGCCTGTGCGTTCTGATGGATCTGCCCGATCAGGATCAGCGTGTTGCGCATCAGGATGCCCGAGAGCGCGATGAGGCCGACCAGCGCGTTGATACCGAAAGGCTGCCGGAACAGGACCAATGTCGGAACGACACCGATGAGGCCGAGCGGACTCGTCAGGAACACCATCACCATCGCGGAAATCGAGCGGACCTGGAGAATGATGATGACCAGCGTGATCGCCAGCATGATCGGGAACAGCGGCAACATGGCGGTCGTCGCCTTGGCCGATTCCTCGATGGAGCCCGCCTGCTCGATGCGATAGCCGCTGGGCAGCTTCGCGATGATCGGCTGAAGCAGCCCGGTGATCGCCGTTGATACGTCCGGCGGCTGCAGGTTGTCGGCAATGTCGCCACGCACCGTGATCGTCGGCACACGGTCGCGCCAGCGCATGATCGGCTCCTCCATGCGCACGTCGACCTTGCCCACCTGCGACAGCGGAATGCGTTGCCCACCCGCGCCGGCCAGCGTGAAATCGCCGATCCGGGCCGGATCGAGCCGCACGTCGCCGGCCGAACGCGCGACAACCTGCACGGTTCGAATGTCCTCACGCACGGCGGTGACAGGCACGCCGGTGAGCAGGAATTGCAGCTGCTCCGCCACCGCGCTGGACGTGAGCCCCACCGCCTGCAGACGGTCCTGCTGCAACGTGAAGTGCAGCGCGGGCGAGCGCGTGCCCCAGTCGGTGTTGACCGTGCGCATCATCGGACTGGCCTCCATCACCTGCTGAACTTCAGCCGCGATTGCGCGCAGCGTGTCCGGGTCCGGACCGGCGACGCGATAGGCGACCGGGAACGGCGAATACGGCCCGAACACGAGTTGTGTGACCCGCACGCGCGCTTCCGGGGCGAGACCGTCGGCAATGGCCTGACGCAGTCGCTGCTTCAACGCGTCGCGCTCGTCCTGGCTGTCGGTGCGGACCACGATCTTGGCGAACGACGGATCGGGCAGCTCCGGCCCCATGGCCAGGTAAAAGCGCGGCGCACCTTGCCCGACGTAAGCCGTGACGATCCTGGCTTCCTTCTGTTTAGCCAGCCACGCCTCCACCTTTTCGGTAGCGGCGCTGGTTTGGGAAATGGATGTGCCATAGGGCATCTGCACCTCGACCAGCACTTCGGGACGGTCGGAGATTGGGAAGAACTGCTTCTTGACCACGCCCATTCCGAGGATGGCCAGGGCGAAGAGGCCAACGACCGACCCGGCGACCAGCCATTTGCGCGCAATGACGCGCGTGAGCAGCCGCCGGAAGCGGTTATAGCGCGGCGTGTCATAGATCGCGTCATGCCCCCCTACGACCTTTTTGAAGTCGGGCAGCATCTTCACGCCGAGGTACGGCGTGAACACCACGGCAACGACCCAGGATGCGATCAGTGCAATGCCAACGATCCAGAACATGTTGCTGGTGTATTCGCCTGCGGTGGACCGCGCGAAGCCGTTGGGCATGAAGCCGACCGCCGTCACCAGCGTGCCTGAGAGCATGGGGGCGGCAGTATGGCTCCAGGCATAGGCAGAGGCGGCCACACGGCTGTAGCCTTCCTCCATTTTCACCACCATCATTTCAATGGCGATGATCGCGTCGTCCACCAGCAGGCCCAGCGCCAGGATCAGGGATCCCAGGGTGATGCGGTCGAAGTTCTTGCCTGTCGCGGCCATCACCACGAACACGATGGCCAGCGTCAACGGCACGGCGGCGGCAACCACCAGGCCTGCGCGCCAGCCCATGCTCACGAAACTCACGAGCATGACCACCAGCAGAGCGGCGAAAAACTTGAGCATGAACTCGTCGACCGCCGAATGAATGTTGACGGCCTGATCCGTGACCTTGGTCAGGCTCATTCCCAGCGGCATCCCGGCATTCATTGCGCCGACCTCGCTGTCCAGTGCCTTGCCGAGATCGAGCCCATTCCAGCCGTCGCGCATCACGATGCCCAGCAGCAAGGCTGGTTCGCGGTTGTTGCGGATCATCAATGTCGCTGGATCTTCATAACCGCGCTCGACAGTGGCAATGTCCGACAGCTTCAGCGTGCGATCCTGCGCCACGACTGGCGTGTCGCGGATCTTCTGCAGGTTGTCAAAGGCGCCGTCCAGGCGAATGAACACCTCCGGACCTTTGGTCTCCACGGAGCCGGCCGGCGTCAGGGCATTCTGGCCATTGAGCGCGGCGAACACGTCCTGCGGGCTGACACCGAGCGTTGCCAGCCGGTCATGCGAGAACTGGATGTAGATGCGCTCGGCCTGCTCGCCGATGATGTTGACCTTCTTCACGCCCGGCACGTGCAGCAATCGCTGGCGCAGCGTTTCGGCATCGCGCACGAGCAGGCGCTGCGGTTCTCCCTTCGCCTTCAGCGCGAACAGTGCAAAGGTGACATCCGCGTATTCGTCGTTGACCATCGGCCCGATCACGCCAGCCGGAAGATTAGCTGTCTCGTCGCTGATTTTTTTCCGGGCCTGGTAGAACTCCTCCTGCACTTCCGACGGCGGTGTGCTGTCGAGCAACGTCAGCGTTGTGAAGGCCAGCCCAGGTCGCGTGTATGTCTCGGTCCGGTCGTACCAGCGCAGCTCCTGCATGCGCTTTTCGATTTTCTCCGAGACCTGATCGTGCATCTCCTGCGCGGTGGCACCAGGCCACGCGGTGATGATGGTCATCACCTTGATCGTGAACGCCGGGTCTTCGGCGCGCCCCAGCTTGAAGAACGACAGAAGTCCGGCCAGAGAGATCAGGCAGATCAGGAACAGGGTGATGGAGCGCTCGCGCACGGCGAGCGCCGACAGGTTGAATCGGCCTTCGCTCACGGACGGGCTCCTTCGTTCGCCACCGCGACGGCCTGGCCGGGCAGCCGGACCTGTTCGCCTTCGCGCAGCAACTGGGCACCGAGCGCAACGACGCGCTCGCCTTGTTTCAACGCCCCTGACACGCGAGCGCTGTCGTCGTCCAGGTGCAGGACCGTGACCGGCCGCCATGCAACCCTGGCCGGTTCGCCGTTGACGACCCACACGCCGGGCCCTTTGCCCGCGTCGAGCACTGCGCCGATCGGCACCTGCAAGCCGCCCAGGAGCGCCACGCGTGCGTCCGGTATCTCGATCGTGACGGTTGCGCCCAGCGGCGCGTCGGCCAGCGCACCCTGCAGCACATAACGTGCTTCGAAGGTGCGGGTACGCGGGTCCGCCGTATCCGAGAGCTGGCGCAGCGTGGCTGGCACGCTGGCGCCGCCGCTACCGAACAGGGTGGCCTGGGCGACCGAACCGATGGCGGGGCGCAGGGTTTCCGGCAGCTGGATCACAGCCTCGCGGCGCCCGGCGTGGGCCAGGCGCACCACCGGCTGTCCGGCGCTGACGACCTGGCCCGGTTCGGCCAGCGTTTCCATGACGACGCCATCCCCGTCCGCCACCAGTTCGGCATAGCCGGTCGCATTGCGCGCGACGTCGGCGTCCGCCTCGGCCGCACTGCGCTGCGCCCTGGCTGCATCGGCGGCCGCCTTGGCCTGGTCGTACGCCGAAGCCGATATCGCCCCGGTACCGCGCAGGTCGCGGTAGCGCTCCTCATCCTGCGCAGTCTGCTGCGCCCGTGCCCGCGCGGCGGTGACCGCGTCCTGCCGGGCCTGCGCGGCAAGCTTCAGATCAATGGGGTCGAGGCGCATCAGCAGCTGGCCACGTTTGACGGTTTGCCCGGCATCCACCAGCCGCTCCAGCACCTTGCCGGAGACGCGAAATCCCAGGTCGCTTTGCACGCGTGCGGCGACGGTTCCGGTAAACGAACGGGACGCGGGGATCGCCGCCTGGGCGATGGCGGTGCGCACCAGGGGCGTCTCGGTGCGCGGATCGGAAGGCGCTTTTCCGTCGCAGGCGGCTAGCGCAAGTGGCAGTGCACAGACGACTGCAGAGGTAGCGAGGCGACGCCGGAGCATGAAAGTCCCATTGATGGAGGAATCGGGGCTTTCATTGTGGTTCAAGTGACCAATTTAGTCAATGGTCACAAACGAAATTCCCATCAAGGCGACAGACTGCGGAGCACGAGGCTGGACAGTTGCGCAGGCGCGACCTTCGTGTAATCGAAGCTGTACTGCAGGAGCATCGGGTTCAGGTAGGGGCGCATTACCAGATAGATCGCCATCGCGGTCTCATCAAGCGGTGTTTTGCGCTCGAAGTCCCCGCTCTGCCGACCCTCCTGCAGGATGTCCTGAAGCAGTTTCTGGACGCGCGCTTCATACGAAAGCACGGCCTGCCAATTCTCCGTGGCCGCAGATGCTGCAATCTCGTAGAGCTTGCGGTCCTGGAAAAACAGACGAAGGCTCGCCTCGGTGAAGACGCTGAACATTCGCCGCAACTTCTCCGGCGGCAGATCGGTCTGGGCGACGGCCGCCCTGACCTCGGTTTCGATCTCGTGCAGGCAGTTCGCGCAAATCATCTCGCCAATGGCCTGCTTGGACTCGAAGAACTTGTAAATGTAGGCCTTGGAGAACCCGATCGCCCTGGCGAGATCGGAGACCGTCGTTTTCTCGTAGCCATACCGGCTGAAGTGCTCGGTGGCGGCGACAACAATCTGATCTCGTATCTCGTGGTCAGCGGGGCCGCGAGTCGTGATGGGAGCAGTGGTGGCTTTTTTCATGGGGATAGCATACAGCAATAGACAACTGGTGACCATTTGGTATTATGGTCACAACAGTAACCCTGCGCAGACGGTCATGCTACCCAATCACATCCTCGCCGCGATCATTGTTGCCGGCCTCTCGACAGCCTGCGCCGTGGGCCCTGATTACGTCCGGCCCAATGTAGCCATGCCCGGGCAGTTCCAGGGCCAGGACGCAGTGAATCACCGGCACGCGGTGGCCAGTGCTGACCTGGTCACGTGGTGGACGGGTTTCGGTGATCCGCAACTCACACGATTCGTCGCGCTCGCGCTGGAACAGAATCTGGACCTCGCGCAGGCCGCCGCGCGCGTCTCGCAGGCGCGCGCAGGACTCGGGGCAGCGAATGCCGCGCTGCTGCCTTCAGGCAATGTCAGCGGCCAGGCGGCGCGAGTCTACCAATCTGTCGAAACGCCCTTGGGGCAGGTCCTGAATTCGACGCCCGGATTCGACCGCTACGGCAACGACTACGAGGCCAATTTCAGCGCGAGCTGGGAACTGGATGTGTTCGGTGGCCTGCGTCGCGGGCGGCAGGCGGCTCTTGCGGAGTACCAGGCTTCGGAAGCCGGCGCGGTGGCCACACGCCTGGCTGTGGCGGCGCAGACTGCCGATATTTACATCACGATTCGTGGATTGCAGGCCCGTCTGAAGGTTGCCCGGCGGCAGGTGCAAACGCAGCAGGATCTGCTCTCGACCATCAAGCTTCTGTATGGAAAAGGACTGGCGGCCGATCTTCAGGTGAGCCAGGCTGAGGGTGCGCTGGCCCAGGTACAGGCATCCGTCCCTGTCCTGGAGACGACACTGGATGCGGCCATGAACGCACTGGATGTGATGCTGGGCTCGCAGCCCGGCACGCATCAAGCCGAGCTGGTCGATGCTGGCGACATCCCGGCCGCCCCGCGGATCGCGGGCACGGGAACGCCGGGAGAGTTGCTCAGGCGCCGACCCGACCTGATCGTGGCCGAGCGTCGCCTGGCTGCGTCGAACGCGCGCATCGGGGTGGCCATCGCCGAGTATTACCCGAAATTCTCTCTGAGTGGACTGATCGGGAGCGCAACATCGATGGCCGCGGGCAATCTGTTCACTGGCGGCGCGAGTCAGGCGGCCGGGGTGCTTGGGCTGCGCTGGCGTCTGTTCGATTTCGGCCGCATCAATGCACAGATCGCGCAGGCCAGGGGCCAGGACGCCGAAATGTTGGCCGCGTATCGGCTTGCTGCACTACATGCAACGGAAGATGTGGAGAACGCCTTTTCAGCACTCGTCAAGCGGGAAGAAGAGGCCGCGGTGCTCACGCAGGGAGTGAACTCACTCGGGCGGGCCCGAGCCGCTTCGTTTGCGGCATATCAAAAAGGTGTCGTCAGCCTGATTGAAGTCCTGCAGGCCGACGAAAACTTGCTGCGCGCATCCGATGAGCGGGTGCAGGCGCAAACGGAATCGGCAAAGGCAGCGGTTGCTGCCTTCGAGGCACTGGGTGGTGGTTGGCAGCCCAGCGATCCTGAGGCCGTGGCAAGCCGGTAGACACTGCGGTTGACACGTTTGTACGTCCGCCATCACTGAACGCGCGGACTGTGCCGAGCAAGCCGAAATAAGCCGTGTGCGGTCACGGGATGCAGTCCCGGATAGTCAGACAGGTGACGATAGGACGACGAGCCCTCCTCCCGCGTCGAGCAACTGGTCGCGGTCCAAGCGGGTATCTATCACCGGTTCAAGCAGTTCACCGGCATGCTCGCGTCAAGGGGGCCGCCGACCAGATGCGTGACGGAGAGGGCGCGTCGGGCCCACTCTCCACTTCATCTGGTGGTCGCCGAAATGGCTCTGCCACCCTGTTACCAGCGAGAGAGCCAATTACCTTCGGTCGAGACCGCTACCCCATGTGAAGGCCACCGTTTAGCGAGAAGTCTGCTCCAGTCGAAAAGGCTGCTTCGTCGCTGGCGAGCCACGAGACAATTGAAGCGATCTCGATGGCTTCTCCGAGGCGCCGGACTGGAATGCTCTGGACGATGGCATCAAGCACCTCGGGACGAACGGCCCGAACCATATCCGTCCCAATGTATCCAGGGGATACCGTATTCACCGTGATGCCCTTTGTGGCGACTTCCTGGGCAAGCGCCATCGTAAAGCCATGAATGCCCGCCTTCGCGGTCGAATAGTTGGTCTGGCCGAACTGTCCTTTTTGTCCATTCACCGAGGAGATGTTGATGATGCGCCCCCACCCCTTTCCGACCATCTCCTCGATGACCTGCCTGGTTACATTGAAAAGGCTGGTCAGATTCGTGTCGATGACATCGTTCCAATTCTCACGAGACATCCTGCGAAAAACGCCGTCTCGCGTAATGCCCGCGTTGTTCACCAGCACATCGATGTCGCCGATCTCCTTCTTCACTTTGGCGAAGGCGACCTCGGTTGATTCCCAGTCCGCGACGTTGCCTTCCGACGCAGTGAAGGAAAAACCGAGCGCGGCCTGATCGGCCAGCCACCGTTCGCGACGCAACGAGTTTGGCCCACAGCCGGCCACGACGGTAAATCCGTCGCTATGGAGCCGCCGGCATATTGCGGTCCCGATTCCACCCATGCCCCCCGTTACATAAGCAATTCGCTTTGCCATTGTTGCCCTCTCCCATTGCGCTACGTTGATCAATCGAAACGCTTTCAGGTACCGCTAGTCACGTTGTACGAAATCGGTTCGCAAATGACTGGCCATGACGCAACCCGGAACATCGCCTCGACTCGACGCTCTGGGCAACTGGGGACTCACGTTCCGCCTTCACTGTTGCTATACAAGTTTTCCTTCGGCGCATCGGAACACTGCCGTTCCTGCGCGAACGCGTGCGGAGCGAAGGTTTAACGCGTTGCCCCAGGCGACGGGCCACGCTTTACAAACCCCAGAAGGACTTCTACGGCTCTCAGGTTTCCGCGCTCCTCCAGCTTCATGGCGAGTGCACGCGTAAATATGTTCAGTTCCTCAGGTCCGTGTGCGGCCTCAAACTGAAGAAGCGTTTCCCTGATGGCTGCCTGCATGCTTTCTTCGTGCAGCATGCTTGAGATGTGAGAAGCACTTCGCGCCAGTTCCATATCATGCGCAATCAGCCACCGCCTATCACCCGCTCTGTGGCGACCTGTCGTCATATTGGCGGTCTTGTCAATGGCCGGGCTTCAACTTCGACGATTCGCACAAGCCGCGTGTCGAGTTTTCACTCAAGATTGCTCCGACTGCAGGGTATCGAATTCGTCGCGGCAAACATCGCTGAATCGGCTCAGAATGTCGATCGAACCATCGGCGAGCATTTCGCGCAGTTCAAGGAAAGTTTTTTCCGGCGCATCATAGGTATCCACAATCTTTCGCCCGATCCGATCGGCTTCAATTGCAACCTCCGGAGAGGATTGGACACGCATGCGGCTTATCTTCGCGAACAGACTGACGATAGCGGTAACGTCCGGCTCTTTGTGCTGTAGCGCGTGGACATAGCATTGCGATGCCTGCTCGATAAATTCCCTGTAGAGTTCCTGCCGACGGATGCGGTCGTGCGCAAGCGACTCTGCCCTTGCCTGCGTTCGTTGAGTAACAAGCGATGTTAGGCCACCGATGGCTGCACCGAACAATGCCGCTGTTGCTGATAAGAGTGTTGCGTTCATCGTGTTCAATTGGCAACGGCCGCCTGCATTTACACGCTCCCGACTGCGCGCCTGGCATGTGACTGTGTCCATGACACCGCTCTCGCTTGGGACGTCATCAAAGGCCAGTAATGACATTACATTCACAATTGATTGTTATGTCAATATGGTGAAAAAATCGCAACCTTCATACCGAACAGCGCGCGATGTCGGATGTGGACACGCCCCACCCCAGACATCCTCTCCGGCGTCGCTCGTCTTCCGAATGCGTAGACGAGATCCACGTGCGTGACAAGCGGGTTCGTATGGACGAAAGCGACGAAATGTCGGGAAAGTCATCAAGCTCCTGACTACCCATTGCATCATCGGCGTTCCCGGGCGGTCTGCGCACGAGTGGCACTGTCCTCGCCAACTTCGAAAAACTCCGCAGCGTGATCGATAAACGCTCTAACCTTCGCTGGCAACAATGCGCGCCCTATGTACGCGAGCCGGACTTCCGCCGCGGTATCCGTGATCTCAAAGTCTTCCAGAATTCGAACGAGTCGTCCCGACTTGATGTCTTCTTCCACGAGCGTGATGGGAAGCAAACCAATGCCCAATCCTTCCAGAATGACGTCGCGGTTAAAGATCGGATTGTTCGAAGCTATCTCGTAGTTGATCGGGACAGCGATGTTCTCCTCTTCTATCCGAAACGAGACAAATGGCTTGTGCATCGACGGCGGAACCGTCACGAATGCATGTTGCTCAAGATCAGCAGGATGCCGTGGTCGGGGATGCCTGGCAAGGTAGGCTTCCGTTGTCACGATGACGAGTGGCAACCGCTGGAGAAGCCGTGTCACCGCCAGATCCGTTGCCAGCATGAAAGGCAGCACGATACCCAGGTCGTAACCGTCGGCCGTCAGGTCAACGGGCCGCTCAGTTAGCGTGATATCGAGAGTGACGTTTCCATGTTTGCGTCTGAACGACGCAATCAGCGGCGCCAGCCACGTCAGGGCAGCCGTCGTGTGCGCAACCAGTCGTAACACTCCCGTCGGCAGCCGGCCGTGGCCCGCAGCGCTCGCTTCCATGCAATCCAGATCGTCGAGGACGCGGCAACACCCGTCGTAAAAGCGCTCCGCGGCTTCCGTCAACGAAAATTGCCGAGTCGACCGGTGAAACAGTCGTGCCCCAAGGCGCTCTTCCAGCGACGCGATCGCCCGGGAAACGACCGAGGGGGACAGGTCCATCATTTCGCCAGCGCGTCGGAAGTTTTTGACTTCGACGATGGTGCGGAAAAGGCGCAAACTTTCGATATATTCCATCGATTAGGTAAACCAAGTGTCACTGTTACGGCATTGATGGTCACGTTTGAGGTATCGCCTTGTGGCGTCTGGACGGCGGACCGCTGGCTACGGACAACGAGCCGCTGACCACAGGCAAACGCGAACATTGCGAGTTTTCGGTCGCAGCGATTTTCCGACACAGCTAGCGCAGATCATCGCGTCTGCATTGACCAGTGTCCGGTCGACGAACTTTCGCAAACCGGATCTCCGAGCTTGACCGCTTCCCGCGCGATACAGATCGGGCGAAACGCGGCGCGTGCATTTCACGCGGTTTCTCTCGCACGATGCGCGTCGGCTCGTTTTTCTTCCCGCTTTTGCCACGACATGCACGAAGCGAGTTCGGCAAGCACTGACTGGATTGCCAGGTCCTTCACCGTCTGCGGATTGCACATCCTGAACAACTGAATGCCATCGCACAGACTCACCAGTGCGACCGCGAACGCATCAGCGTCCACGGGCCATGCACTGTCGGCATCCTCCGCGAACGTCCGCATGCAGTTACTGACCTGTACGAGCGTCTCGCGCCGCAATACATCAAGACGCTCCCCGAGCAAGTTATCTCGGCGCGCAAGGAGTTGCGCCTCAATCCAGAGGGGGAAGCAATCGCTATCAAGCTCCCCGTTGCTGTAGCAGGCGATCGCTCGCGCAAGCGTATCTTTGAGCGTGCCGCCCTTTTCGACGACGGCCTGCAGGTTCTCACGTGCCAGAACTGCATCGCGCCGCAACAGTTCAGCCAGCACTTCCTGTTTGCCGCGGAAATTTGAGTAGAAGGCTCCGCGCGTGTAACCCGCCGCCTCAGCGATGTCTTCCACGCTCGTAGCGGCCACGCCCTTCTCAAGGAAAACGGTTCTTGCAGCGTCAAAAAGGCGCTCGCGGGTCTGCTGCTTCCTTTGTGCGCGTGTCAAGCGTTTGTGATCCATGACGTAGCGCTTACCGAATGTCGCGTTCTGCGTTCGCCGGAACGAAGGCGCGCGCCTGTCGGGCAGCGGTTTCTCAATAAGTCAACATCTGTTCGGGTTGCCTGCATGTTTGTATATTACACTCATTTATGATCATTTAGTCAACAATGAAAATGAGGGCGTGAGTGAAAGAAAAGTCGATGCAGTACAGCCGCACGTGCTGTGGCTGCACCGCTTGCCCATACCAGCCGGCCCGCACAGCGCCCGTCCGGCGGCACTGACGGCCATCGGTCTGCCGTCTCCAGCATGGTTCTCCTGTTGTGGCGTCAGGCAGCCTCGACTTCGTTGGTCGACTGGACGAGCTCGATCTCGCCCAGATAAACGCTTTCGCCCATCAGACATTCACGCGACGCATTGCCGAGGTCATGACGTATCTCGATTCGATAGCGACCGCTGTCTTTGGCCAGGCCTGCGAACCGGAAATCGCCGAACGCGTCCGTGACGGTATCGGCCACCTTCTGGTCGCCCGTATGCAGCGCGACGGCGGCATCGGCGACGCATTCGACGATCTGCCCCACCTGTGCACTGACGCTACCGCCAATAAAGCAGGTATCCCAGCGTTCGAGGCCGCGATACCACACACGGGGCTTTGTCTTGAGTTTGGGCTCCAAAACCCTGAGTCCTTCCCGTCGTGCTTTCAGTGCCATCGCGGCGTCATTGAGCTTGACGGTTTCGAATACGCCCGTCGGGCATGACTGTTCGCATCGCGGATGCTGCCACCCTTGGTCGAGCAGATGCGCATCGAAGATCCAGGTCTGCGGCAACTGCAGTGCCTCATTCCACACGATCGCCTTGTACGGACAGGCTTTCACGATGTCCTTTCTGCCTCGCGCCTTATCCGGATCGATGATGACGATGCCGTCGGCGCGCTTGCGGATGGCGTCGCCACCCACTCGCATGCATGGTGCATCGTCACAGTGATTGCACATGACCGGCAGGTACGTCGTCTCGACCAGGTGCGCGTCGCCCTGCACCCGGCGCAGGATGCGGATGGGGCTTTCGGCATCGGCCGCAGCGGGTGCCGAGTAGCCGGGAAAGTCGTTGCCCACGTGCTCGTCTCGCGCGGCGATCACGCAGTTCTGGCAGTTCTCGCACTGCCCGACCTTGATAACCAGATTCCACTTGCTCATTGCCTGCTCCTCACGCTGCGCGACCGAGCATGAACGCGTCGGCGCCTTTCCACTTTTCAACCTGCACGAGGCATGAATTCGGGCTCATGCTGCTCGTGCCCGCCGTCTGGGACCGGTCAGGAGTGAGCATGTTCATGCAGCCGCCGATCTCGACACGCTCGCCGGCGATTTCGATGAGCTGGAATTCAGCGCTCGCCTCGTATGACTTGACCACGCCGGCGGCAACCAGAGGCGACACGTCAGCGGCACAAATGACAGCGCCGCGGTCGTTGTAGACCTTGACGAGATCGCGGTGGGCAATCCCCCTTGCCGCCGCGTCGGCGGGACCGAGCCGCAGCAACCAGAATCGATGCCCGCCGATCAAAGCGCGATGATCTTCGACGCTGTTGACCGAGGAATTCTTGCCGTCGCAATGCGTGTGGAAGCTGTACCGGCTATGAGTCGCAATCAGTTGCAGCGGATAGCGCTGGGCCAGTTCGCTGCGCAGCCCTTCCCAGGACGGGATATACCGGTTCAGCGGCGGCCGCTCGGGGTTGTCGGCGGTGTGTCGCTTCAGCAACTCAGGTACGAACTCGATCTTGCCGCTGGGCGTCTGCAATCCCATGCCGAACTTTTCGACGTACTGCGACGGCATGGGATGCGGTTCCTGCAGATCCTTGCGACGACCTTCCGCGAACCAGCGCATGTCGACCGGGTGGCGCAGTTCAGGCTTCTCGGGTGGTACGACGTAATAGCCTTTGCGGCAGAAGTTTCGCCACGAAATGTGATCCGGCAGATCCGACGACTCGAATACCCTCTTGACCCAATCGAGTTCGCCGCATCCTTCGGTGAACACGCCCCCAAGCCCGAGACGGGTCAGAATCGCGGTGAAGATGTCGTAATCGGAGCGGGACTCGCCCAGCGGCTCGATGCATTTGTGTTGCATCATCACCATGCGATGATTGACAGTGCTGAAGCCGTGATGGGCATAGCCGCCCGAATTCGACCATTCGCCAATATCCCATCGTTCCAGCGACGTGCACGCCGGCAGAATGATATCGGCGAACTGCGCCTCGCCCTCCATCCAGATCGACTGGTTGACCACGAACTCGATGCTCGGGTGGCGGTAGGCGTCGGCCCAGCGTCCGGATTTCGTGACGGTGCTGAAAGCAGATCCGCCATAGCGATAGATCATGTGGATCGGCGAATAGCCTGGCATCGGGTAGCTGAACGGCGCGAACTGCGCTTCCTGTGACATACCGTCCCACAGGTATCCCGTTGCATGGCCATTGATGATGGCATCGGGTAGCTGCTGCCGCGGAACCATCTGCTTGACGGGATTCATGGTCAGGATGTGAGGCATGCGCTGATAGTTGTTCACGGCATTGGCCGTCCACGCGAGGTCGCCAGACATGCCACCGTCTGCATAGCCCGGAAAATAGAAGTGCAGGTCATGCGGAGCGCCGAGTTCCAGACACCCGAAATTGACGCCTGGCTTGCCCCACCCCTGCATCGCCATCATCATGATCATGCAGCGCGCCCATTGCGCCCCGGTCGCGCCGCGTCCTGCGCCGCCGAACCCCGCACCTGTCATGCCGACGGCGAGATAGACCTTCTTCTTGCCCCACAGGCGCGCGAGCGCACGCACATCCTTCGCTGGCACGCCAGTCTCGGACTGCTGCCATTCGGGAGTCTTCGGCACGCCGTCGGTTTCCCCCAGCAGGTAGGCGCGCCATTCATCGAAGCCAGTCGTGCGGTTGGCAACGTAATCCTCGTCGTACAGACCCTCCGCGACCCAAACGTGCATGATGGCGGTCGCGAGCGCGGCATCGGTTTGCGGGCGCACGGGAATCCAGCGCCCACCGAGCAACTGCGCGGTTGGATTGCAGTGCGGATCGATGTGAACGAACTCGATTCCCAGTTCCCTCGCCCATAGACGCCGCGGCGTGCCTTCGAATCCCGCGTACGCCCCGTTGGTGCTTTCCGGGTCGCAGGACCAGAAGACAACCATTTCCGCCTCCCTCAGGCAGTCTTCGATGCCGCCATAGCCTGACGGCACGCCCACGCGCATCGAGTTGCCAAAGTGATGCATCGCGCCCCAGTACCATCCCTCCCAGCTATCCGGATTCGCAGCCACCCGGGTGAAGCCAATCAGGTTGGCGAAGCGCGTTAGCGCGCTCAGGTAGTAGCCAACATTGCCCCACTGGTGATGGGACGACATCGGGAACGTAATCGACCCGGGGCCGTGAACGCGTTTTTGCCGGTTAATCTCCTTCGCGACGATGTCAAGCGCCTCATCCCAACTGATGGGCACATAAGCCGACTTGCCGCGGTTCTGCGGATTGCGTTCCCCGTCAGGATCGAAGTCGACTCGCTTCATCGGACGAAGAATGCGCTTGTCCGAGTAGACGAGCGACTTGATCGCCAATGCGTGCGGTGCAACGAGGCCTCGTCGGGGCGGGCTAAACCGGCGTCCGCGCGCTTCGATCTCCCAACTCGGAGCATCCTTGCTGTCGAGATCGACAGGCGTCACGCGAATGATGCGACCATTTTTCACGTACACGAATAACGGGCCGCCGTTGGTGCACGTGGTGTAGCGCTGCGTGCCGTCGTGCATGCGCGTACCCATCGGCAGGCTGATGGTTTGCATCATGCTCAGCGTTTGCATGAACCACACCAGCAGTTCATCGTCGCCTTCAGTAACCACCTTGAAATTTTTCGCTGCGTGAATGATCTCCAGGTAGTCTGGAGTGGCGGAGAGAAATTTCAGTGCGGTTGCCACATCCTTGAAGAGCATGCGCACGTCGGGCTGCGGATGCCTGCCGGCACACGACCGGATGCGGCCGTTCTTGAGCTTGATGACGCGGCCGATGCTTTGATCCATGAGCCCGATCCACGCGACGAGATCGCGCTGCTTTAGCCGATCGCGATAGGCAGGGAAGCGGCGTGCCGTCAGGTCGAGGACCTTGGGCAACGCAAAAAGAATCGATTTAAGTACTTGTCGCTTCATCGTTTCATCCGGAATGAGATATCGCCGCGAGGAGAAAACACAAACGCATGCGTGACCGTTACTCCCGCGCGGCTGAACGGACCCGTAAAACGCGTCGTTACGCCCGGGCACGCGTCATCTACCTGTTTCGAAGGGCCGCTTTCGACCTCTGTGTTGTTCATTGAAATCTCTATTGGTGAAACTGTGCCGCCATGTCAGGCGTCCGCGCGGGGCGCTGTTCGTGTCGGCTAGAAGGTGTAGGCGACGTTCAGGAAGACATTGACGGGATTAAGCCGGATCGTTGATCGGGAAACGATTTGCGTTCCATTCGCTGTTGTCCCGTCCAGCGTCAGGTGAGTCTTTACGGGAACGTAGCCGACGCTGGCTCCAACGGACCAGTGGTTTGTAATCGCGTAGTACGCCCCGATTTCGAATACCGGGTTCCAGGACGAGCTGAGCGATGCATGCGCGGACCCACCGGGGCCGAGGCTGTCTGTGACAAATTGAGTGTTGGTCGTGCGCACCTGGGTGAACCAGGTATAGTTCACGCCTAACCCGACGAAAGGACGGAATTTCAACTGGGCGCCGAGCAGGTGGTAGCGAAGGACGATAGCGGGCGGCATCGGTCGCGTCGAGCCAAGGGCGCCATACCTGGCGAGTGAGCCATCACCAACCAGATTCACTGTCAGCGGGAGCCCAATCAGCGTGGCAACGCCGATGTGATCGGTGACGTAGTACTCGGTCGTAATTCCCATCGTATCCGTGGACGTCGCGTGCGCACCGCTACCGGGTAGTGGCTGATTCACCGTCATTCCATCAACGCTTTCCACGGTGAGCGGCGTTGCACTGCTCTGCGGCGCGACGTGCAGCCACCCCGTCGCCACGGTAAAGCTACCTGCAGTCTGGGCGTTTGCATGACCAGCAAGCGCAGCCGAGCAGATGCAAACCGCCAGACCGGCGCAGCGAATCGTTCTCCTGTGATTCCTCACGTGTCTTCTCCTGTCTCTTTGGCCGGATATTTATCCCAACAGCACCGTTGTCACATTCCACTCAGTGCCCGGGACCGAATTGTGTCGGCATTTGTCTGCTTTGATCACGTCCGGTCATATCTGGCCAGCGTGTTATGTAGTTATGCTAAGTTAAATGGTGCCTTCCCATTGACTTCTCGATGCTCTCCTCCTTCACGCTGCCTTCTGCCCCGAAACGAAAACGTCCAGATCCAGGGTCCGCCGTCTTTCGTGCTGTTACCAGTTTCTCCTGTCCTGATTGGCAGGCACGTCAGTGAACACGCATCACCGGGCGTTCGGCCTCCGGCGGGAAGACCCGCCACGAACCGTCGAGGTGCCGGAAGAAGAACAGGCCCACCGCTCCTCCCGGTAACTGAAGCTCGATATGGACGGAGACTTGCTGATTCGACTGCGCGCGACCGGATCGGGTGATCCGTACCGGCGTCGCAGAAATCGGTCCAAACCATTTTTCAACCAGCGAACGCAAGCTGCTTTCTGGTGCAATGCCCATCTTCTTCCCCAACCAATAACGACTGCTCCAGCGACTAAGCCATGCAACTGCCAAATCAGGCGCGATATTGCGGCGCGTACGCGTGAGCGTGCGGTTAGCGTGTCTCTATCGCTGCAGTGCTGTTACCTTCGCCTGCTGGTCTTCCCGACACAGACAGCGAAAAGGAGAAAGGAAAACGCCCTAGCGTGGCGCGCGCCATGCCTTCGGATTCTGCACCGGGGAGATCGACGTGAAGCGCAATCCCGCGTGAGGCGTCTTCAACGATGCTAACGGTTGCATTGTTAACGCCAGCCTCGACGAGAGCCGACCGTAGCGCGTCAGCCACTTCTCGCCGCTTCAGCGCTGGCTTGAAAATCTTGCCGACGGCCGTCAGGGGCATCGTATCGACGACCCGTATTCCCTTCGGAAACGCAGCGCGCTCGCTGATCCCGTCACGCAGGAATTCGGCCAGTTCCGCTTCGGTTGCCGTGACGCCAGGCTTGAGTTGGACATAGGCGACAGGCAACTCGCCCGCGTGCATGTCGGGACGCCCCACGGCAGCGGCAATCTGGACCGCCGGATGACGATGCAGTGCTTCCTCGATTGCCGCAGGGTCGATATTGTGTCCACCCCGGATAATCAGCTCCTTCTTCCGGCCAGTGAGCCAGAAGTATCCGTCGCCATCGCGGCGCCCCAGATCGCCAGTATTGAGCCAACGTTCGCCGTCGCCGAGGTCTGTCCAGATGCCGCTGTCCTGCTCGGGCCTGGAATAGCCAACAAACACATTTGGCCCGGAAATGACCAGCTGGCCGACTTCGTCCACCGCGCAATCCCGTACATACCGGCCCGCTTCATCGACCGCCACGGCCTTCATTGCCTGACCAGGGAGGCAAAGACCGATCGAGCCCGCCCTGCGCTCCCCGAATGGCGGATTCACGCTGCTAACGCAGGCGCCTTCGGTGAGACCGTAGCCTTCCAGGATTCGAATCCCCGTACGCTGCTGGAAATTGCGAAGCAGTTCGACCGGCATCGGCGCAGCGCCGCACAAGCCATACTCGAGCGAGCTGATATCGTCCTCTCCAACCGGAACGTCCAGCAGTGAACCATAGAGCGTCGGAACGGCGCTGAAGAAGTTGATGTGGTAATGCGCGACTATCTCCCAGAAGCGCTTGACAACGCCCTCACCCCGATAGCCTTGCGGCGTGCCGAGGACGACGTGGGCACCGCGCGAGAACGCCAGCAGTCCTGTCACCATTACGGCGTTGACGTGAAAAAGGGGTAGCCCGCAAAATATCGTCTTGCCCGGACCGATGCTTTCGCCAAAGAATTGACCCGCGTTCCACGCATTGGCCACCTCGTTACGATGCCGGCGCATCGCAATTTTCGGCAGTCCCGTGGTGCCACCCGTGCAGAAGCAGGACGAAACATCATCGATGCTGAGCCGACGTGAGCCGTTGAGCATTACCCCGGACTCACCCGAGTTGGCGGTGGTGAAGTCATGAATTCGAATCTGTGCTGGAACCGCGCTTCTCACACCACCCTCGCCATGGAGCCTGGCGCTCTCACGACGCTGCAGCGTCCGGGCCGCGAATCCCTTTTCTCCAGGAAACCGGTCGGCTAGATTGACGAGCACCAGTTCCCGCAATGCGGGGACGTCATGCAACACCGATTGCACTTTTTGCCACAGGTCAGTCCCAGCCCCAGGAAATGGCGCGAGCGTTACGAGCACGCTGGCGCCTGAGGCCTTGAGCAGTTCGCCGATGGCGTCGCTTTCAAGCAGCGGATTGATCGCGCAGACAATCCCCGCCGCTTCGCCTCCCCAGATCACGAAGTGCGTTTCCGGCAGATTCGGCAGCACATAGGCGATGACCGTATCCCCTTGCACGCCCAGTCGCGAAAAAAGGTTCGCGGTGCGCGTGATATCACTCACCAGTTCGCTGTACGTCCAGCACTCGGGGCTGGCGTACTCGTCGGCTGTCAGGAAGAAAGAGAGCGCGGGCGCGGATGGATTGATGGCAGCGCCCCGACGAATCATTTCGTAGGTACTCGACGGAAGATCCGGCAGTTGTCCCTGTGCCTCAACAGCACGGACATCCTGCGCGTTCGCGACGTCTTTCATGCTGCCTCTTCGACGATGACGTTATGTTGCACGCCCAGATCGATGGAGCGATCGTGGCTGACGATTTTTGCCTCGACGACGTCCCCGACCTGGAGGTACTGCGGCCTGTCCTCCTGCATCTTCAGGAAAAGTCGCCATTTTTCCGCTTCAGGCAGCTGCGCTGCGGCGCGTTGCTTCTCGGGTGTTGGAACGCTCAGTGCACAACCGGAGGGCGTGCCGGTCGCGAGCAGGTCACCGGTACGCAGGTCCTGTACACCCGAAAGCTCCGTGAGGGTCTCTGCAGGACCATAGACAAGTCCCGCAGTCGTGTCACTCTGGCGCACGGCTCCGTTGACTGTCAGCGTCAGCACGAGCTCTTTCAACTTCGGAATGTCATGCTTCTCGAGCAGGCAAAGGTAAGGACCGACAGGGCCAAACGTCCGGTAGCTTTTGCCCTTGTAAAACTGCATCTGCGGAATCTGGATATCGCGCGCGGAATAGTCGTTGACGATGACAGCGCCGGCAACGTACTCATGCAGGTTTTCGTCGGTGATCGTTTCACGCGACGTGATATCGCGTTTGAGGACGAGTCCAAGCTCGATCTCATAGTCAAGGAACCGCACCGCGCCTGGCTTCACGACGGCCGCGTCGGCCGCAACGATGCAGCTTGTTGCCTTCGTGAAGATCATGTTGAACTTCTTCACGTCCGGGTCCATGCCGGACTCGATCATATGCTGGCGATAGTTCGCGCCCTGACAGATGAACTGCTGGTCGATGGTCACGGGCGACAGCCACTGCACTTGCGCTTCCGGAATCGACGGACCGTCGAGCGTCATGAGGCGCTCGACCGGATTGGCCTCGATAAATGCGCCGGTCGACCTGAACTCGCCTGGAATCGGCGTGATGGCGCCATCCGCGACCACGCCCCACTGGGCGCGGCCATCATGAAAGTAATGCAGGACATGAAGTGCCATTACTGAATGCTCCGGAGTCTGTAGATTGGGTGTGGTTCAGGCGAAAAGCTTTGCCAGCGTTCGCAGCTTGCTTAACGTCAGGTCAGGGCTACGGCGCAGGTTTCTGAAAAGCGCCACAATGCTTGCGGGCGTGAACCTGGGTTTCGTGAAACTGCGCGGCATGGTTGGCCCCCACTGGGCCATCGCCTCACGGCTCACGGCGTGGATCCCGGTCGGCTCGTCGGCGGTGAACAGATCACCATCGCAGTAGTGCTCGTGCTTGTCACCCCACGGATCCTGCCAGTAGTCAAAAATCTGGCTGCCGAGAATATGTCGGCCGATGCCCCAGGCGTGCGTCCATCCCTTGTCGCGCAGCATGCGCTGACCCATACCGACCGCGTCCGCGTCAATGAGTTCGTAAGCACTGTGGCTGTACGTCGCGACAAAGCCCTGTGCAAGCGCAAGCGTGTGGTGATCGGCCGGCCTGTCGCCGAGATCCAGACGCATGAATGCGACAGCCGGCGAGCCGTCTGGAAGCACCTGAACGTCGCTCGGGATCAAACCGAAATGGCGCGTGTACCACGCACAGGTCTCCTGATAGTCGGCGAGTTCGAGTACGACATGCCCTAGCCGGATGACTTCCGGGGCGTGCTCGGGCGGTCGCTGCGTACCGTTGACGCGAACGGTGGCATCGACGGAATTGAATGGCAACGGCTGCCGATGCGGCAACGCTGACGCGGGCGCCTGGCCCCATATTGCTTCGATACCGAAACCGGAAGGGTCTGTCAGTCGCACCACGTAGCCGCCGCCCAATTGCGCAGAGAGTTCGACCTCTGACGCGCCAGGCAGCTTCGCGAGTGCGTCAAGCTCTGTCCTGCTGCCCACCTGCAGGCCGAACCCGACAAACCGCGCTTTCGACGCCTTACGCACTACATAGCAAAAGTGTGATGCCCCGGTGCCACGCAAAAGCAGGAGCGCCGCCTCCCGCGATACGGTCTGTAGCCCAAAGTCATTGAGAAAATGTTCGGCTTGCTCGAGATCTGGCCGGTCGAATATCAGATAGGCCAATGCAGTTGCCTTCGCCGTTGGATGGGGGTGACGAGCCGGCTGTGCAGTAGTCAGTTTCATGGCGGTACGTAATCAGGCGGTTGCGATGGCAAATGCGGCTTCGGGAGATGCCGCGCCGGTGGTGAGATGGTGCCGCGGAACATGCTGGCGCCTGATTGAGTGTTCGGCGGCACTGCGACAATCGTGGGCGATCGTGCGGATGCGTCGGTAGCCTCTCGCGCCACTCCACGCGCCGAAGGGAGCGCTCGCTGCCTTCGGCGTGGGTCGATTCAGCGACCCGCTATGGATAGTGGGTTCCGATGCCGCGATGGGCGGACGGATAAGGTGATGCAGGCCGCCTGGCGCGGCGCCATGTCTGATTGCTGTCTCCACAGTCACTCCATCAGTTTTAGTTAGATCGGCCCTCGAGACCGTTTATGACATTAAACTCATTGCTGATCGTTTTGTCAATATAGACCTTCGAATCTATACTGTGGAATATGATCAGACCAGGATCCACCATGACGAACACGACAAATCGCAGGGCAGTCAAGCGTTCCACGGTTGCAGCGCCGGTCGCCCCGACTCCCCTTGTCGAAGAGCGGGAACCGCGCGGAGCCCGCCGCAAGCGTGAGACGCGTGCCCGCCTGCTCGACGCTGCCCTGAGGCTGATGGCCGAAAAGGGCATGGAGGGCGTAGCGATCAACGAAATCACCGAGGCCGCCGACGTGGGCTTCGGCTCGTTCTACAACCACTTCGAATCGAAGGAAGCGATCTATGCGACGCTCGTCGACAGCGTATTCGACGAGTTTGCGAACATGCTGGACCGCCTTTCGGCGGGCATTTCCGACCCCGCAGAAGTGGTCGCCGTCTCCGTGCGCCATACGGTTCTGCGCGCGCGCAACGATCCTGTTTGGG
Source organism: Paraburkholderia sp. CNPSo 3076 (assembly GCF_026343935.1). Lineage (NCBI taxonomy): Bacteria > Pseudomonadati > Pseudomonadota > Betaproteobacteria > Burkholderiales > Burkholderiaceae > Paraburkholderia > Paraburkholderia sp. CNPSo 3076. The sequence goes on from NZ_JAPMAL010000010.1 coordinate 47,662, forward strand.
GACGTTTTCTGATACGTGAAGGCTTTTCGGCCCGCGCGATGAGCCGCGGCCTGGGGCAGCGCCTGCTACGCGACATCGGCAACGGCATTGCGGCCAAGCGCTTCGTCGTTGCCGACCCCTTCATCGGATTTCTTGCCGTGGGCGGCACCGTTCTCTGTGCCATCGCCGCCGAGCTGAACTTTGTTGTGCCGGGTGCGAGCGCCGCAGGCGTGCTGAAGGAACTCGGTTTCAGCGGCGAGCACTTTCCGGAGCGCACGGCCGCGATGTTGCTGCAAACGCTCGGGCTAAAACGCGCGGAGGCGGAAAAGATCGCCGCGCGCCCACTGCCCATCGTGGATGAAGCTGTCGACGAAAACTGAGATCGGTCAGCGCGGACGACCGGCGCGACGGTATCGTCAGCGAACCTTCGATACGGTCTCCCCGCTCTCTTTTGCGGCCGCGCTGTCGGCAGCCTGCCGGTCGGGCGGTCGGGCGTCGGCCTCGCCGGACAACAGGCAGACGCGGCTCATTCCCCGAAGCGCGCAGCTGCCCCGTTGACCGCCGTTTGCACGCCGTCCGCGAATTGCGGGCAGGACAGCGTCGTCTTTCCCGTTCCGCGCCACGCCCCCGCGGTCCTCAACGGTCTGTCCACGGGCCTTGTAGCGAGGCCGCGCACGACCTCGGCTATTTGCCCGGCGACGGCGCTTATCGCATGGCGATGGCCGAGCACAATCGCCTGATATCCGTCCGGTACCGGCTCGCTCACGACGCTGTGACAGGTCAATGTTTCGGCGCCGGGCGACGCGCCCACAGTCCACACAACGTCAACCAGCACATGTGAACTGGGCCAGGATTCAAAGCGCTGGACGTCGACAGCAACCTGATAGACGGGATCGTCCTCATTGCGCATGACGGCCTTTGCGCCCGGCCCGTCGGCCTCCTGGCTCACGCCCGCAATCAGCGCATAGCGGATCTCGTCCGGCAGGGACGACGCCCACCGATCATCCTCCAGCACCTTTACCTGCGTCGCGTTGACCTGCACCACGAGCTGGCTGCGCGCGACGGAGGGCGGCACCTGCACCGGGCGTATGTCTATCCGCGACGAAGAGCCTGCCTTGCTGCTCGCCATGGTCGGCTGCGCATCTGTGCCGAGCGTGTAGAAGCGCGTGGCCGGCGAAGCACACGCCGTCAGGACGGACAGGCCAATGATGCTCACGGTCCGCGCCATCGCGCGCCACGAGCCGGATTGCATCGGTTTCATCGCGTGTCTCCCTTCTTGCCGAAAAGCAGTGCCTGCGGATGACGCTCCAGGTAATCTGCGAGCGTATTGAGCGACTGCAGCGTGCGCGTTAGCTGCTGCATCGCATCCTGAATGTCCGACTGCATTGGCGCGGCCGCGCGCAGCGTCGATTCCGCCGTGCTGAAGGTCTTTTGCGCCGCGGCCAGCGTGTCACGGGCTTGCGGTACGACTTCGGTGTCCATGTGCCCGAACAGCCTGTTGGCGTTTTCCAGTGCTCCATTCAGGTTGGCGCCGATCCGGTCGAACGGCACCTGGTCCAGCTTTTTCGCGATGTCCGCCACCTGCACCTGGAGCTCGTCGAGCGTATTCGGTACTGTCGGAAGTTCGATGGGGCTGCGACGCACATCGACGCTCGCGCGAGGCGCCTTCGGAAACATGTCAAGGGCGACGTAAAGCTGGCCCGTTATCAGGCTCCCGGTCCGCAACTGCCCGCGCAGGCCTTGCATCACCAGGTGCTCGAGCAATTCGTGACCGCCAGGCGAGTCCGGCGCGGGTAGCGCGTCACTGGAGCGCCGGCTGAGCCTGTCCGGATAAAGTGCCATCGACACCCTCATGCTGAAGCTTTTGTGGGTTTCGTCATATTCGATACCGATGTCGGTCACCTGCCCCAGCACAATGCCGCGCAGATCGACGGGCGCTCCAACGGACAGCCCACGCAAGGACTGATCGAAGCGCATCATCACATTGAGCGGCTGGCCGTCTGGCTCGCGCATGGCGTCCGCTTCGTCTGCGGCAAGCCGGAAGACGGCCTTCCCGGCAGCCGGCTCGCCGGCGTCCTGCCCTGCCGGAGACTGGAACGCCAGGCCTCCAACGACGACGGTCGCAAGCGACTGTGTATTGAGCTTCAGGCCGCTCGAATCGAGATGCAGATCGACGCCGCTCGCATGCCACCACCGCGTATTGGCACTGACGTACCGGTCAAACGGCGCATTGACGAAGACATTCACGATGACCCCCGCACCGCCGGGATCGAGCGAGTATCCGACCACCTGACCCGCCTGGATACGATGGTAGAAAATGGGCGCGCCGATATCGATCGAGCCCAGCGACTCGCCCCGGAGCGTGTACTGATGCCCCGGCTGTCCCGTCGTGACAATGGGCGGGTTCTCGAGACCCAGAAACATCGCCTGGCTTTCAGTCGAGCGTCCGATATCCACGCCGATATACGCGCCAGAGAGCAATGTCCCAAGGCCGGAGATCCCGTTGGCACCGATGCGCGGGCGCACCACCCAGAACCGCGTGCCCTGCGTCGCAAATTTCCCGGCGTCCTTGTTCAGCTGGACGCTCACAAGGACACGCCGCAAATCGCTGGACAGCGAAATGGCTTGCACCGTACCGATCTCGACGTCCTTGTACTTGACCTTTGTCTTGCCAGCTTCCATGCCCTCTGCACTATTGAAGGTGACGGTTACGACGGGTCCCTTTTCGGCAATGGATCTGGTCACCAGCGCGACACCGATCAATGCGGAGATGAGGGGTACCAGCCAGATCAGGGATGGCAGCCAGCGTTTGCGCGGCTTGAGTTCGGGAGGGGATAGATTGGAAAGATGCATCGTTCGAAAGCTGTTTCAGGAATTCCGGTTTGTATGGAGAGGAGCAGCCAGCGCTCCATCGTTCATCGTCGGGGTGGGAGACTGTGCTGCATCCGCGTTATCCCAGATGAGCCGCGGATCGAACTGATGCGACGCGAGCATGGTGAGGATGACGACCGCGGCGAAGGCGAGCGCGGCGGGACCCGCAGTGATGACGGCAAACGAGCCGAAATGCACCAGCGTTACCGTCAGTGCGACGACAAAGACATCGAGCATCGACCATCGGCCAATGCGCTCGACAATCCGGTACAGACTTGCCCTTTCCCGGGCGCGCCACCTGGAACTTCGACGGGCTGCTACCGTGAGTAGCGTGAGAACCACCAGCTTGAGCATCGGCACCAGAACGCTGGCGACAAATATGACGATGGCGAGCGGCCAGTCTCCAGACGACCAGAAGTACGCGACTCCCCTCAGGATGGTGTCGTCTTCCTGGCGGCCCAGTGACGACGCATGCATGATGGGCAGCAGGTTCGCCGGAACATAGGCAAACCCAGCAGAAAGAAGCAGGCTGACCGTTCGTGTCAGGCTTTCCGGTCGGCGTTCGTGCAGCACGTGCTGGCATCGCGAGCAGTGCTGGTGGATCTGACGTTCGACACGCGTCTGAACGAGACCACAGGCATGACAACCGACAAGTCCGGCACGCTTCGCCGTGATGGCAGGCAACGAACCGGCCTTGCGCATTCGCAGTAGACGCGTGAAACGCCCACGGCCTGAACTCACTCGTGACCAGCGAACCCCGGCCATTTGAGAAAGCACGATTTCGTCACGGACGGTCCAGAGCCTGCTCGGGTCGAACGAGGCGACTATCCCCAGCATGACGGTGAGCGCGCCCAATGCGAACAATCCCGGCCCGGCGACCACCTCGGCGATGCTGACCATTTTCACGATCGTCACCAGCACGCCGAGCATGAACACTTCAACCATGCCCCACGGGCGGACGAGTTGGACGACGCGCAACATCCTGTTAAAACGCGGCGGCAGCTTGCCGAGCCGAAGCGGCACCAGTACATACAGCAGCGCGAACAGTTCGACCAACGGAAAGAGTATCGACGCGCAGAACACCACCGTCGCGACGACACGCATGTTGCCCGACCAAAGCGTGTGCACCGCACCAAACAGCGTCGCCTCCGACGTCATGCCGTTGGCGTGCAGTTCGATTACGGCGAAAGACTGCGCTATGCAAAAGGTGATCAACGCGGCGAGCGTCACAGCGCAGATCCAGTCGAGCGACAGTCCCGCGCCGGGTAGCGATGTCAGGGTCGCGCCGCAGCGTGAACAGGTAGCGCGGCACCCCCCGACACTGCGAGGCTTGCGAAACAGCAGATCGCATTCGTGGCAGACAATCAGTCTCTGATATTCCATAGGGGATCAAGCAGAAATGCGGCCGCCTCCGCTGGCGCAACGCCTGCTTGCGGCGCTTGTCCCAGCGGGGACGATCAATATGTTCCAGACGGCTGTCAGCCGGTCCAGGCGGGAACCACTGACTCATTCACCGGCAAACGACGGCGATCAGATTCGGCCCGACCGCCGTCGCCGCTTTCACGAACGTGTGGTCATCGCGCAATCGCTGCCGTCTGCTGGGCGGCTGGCATCTCACCCATCGACTGGAACAGCGCCGCCGTATCGCTCATGCGCTGACCTGCGGCGCGCGTGGCAGCGATCTGCGCGTTGAGATACCGCGACTCGCTGGCATGTGTTGCACCCGAAGGCAGGGCGCCCATGCGATGGCGCGACGCGGTATCGTCAAATGCCGTGCGAGCTGCGTCTGCGGCTTCGTCCGTCGAGGCGAGCGTCTGCGCATCGTTATCCAGGGCAGCGAGCGAATTCGCCACATCCTGGAACGCAGACAGCACCGTCGATTTGTAGTGCAGCACGGCGGCGTCGTACGCGTCGATCGATGCGCGGCGCTGTGCGAACAGCGCGCCACCATGAAAGATCGGCTGTGACAGGCTGGCGCCAATAGCCCACAGTCCGCCCGCGCCCGAAAGCAGCATCGGCCAGCTAAACCCGCCGCGGCCCATTGAACCCGTCAGCGAGAGACTCGGAAAAAGTTGGGCAGTCGCGGCGCCCACGTCCGCGGCTGCCGCTTTGACGGCAGCATCCGCTGCCTGGATGTCCGGGCGCGAACGCAGCAGGTCCGATGGCACGGCGACGGGCACGTGCCCGGGCAGCGACAGGCTGTCGAGGTCCGGCACGACCGGCGCGTTGTCCGGCGTGCGGCCCATCAGCACGGCCAGCGCATGGATCGCGCACGCGCGCTGCTGACGCAGTGCCGGCAACGTCGCCGCGATGGCAGCCGCGTCCTGTTTTGACGCAAGCGCCTGTGCGCGCGAGACCGAGCCCAGCGCGTAGCGCTGCTGATCCTCATTCGCAGCATCCCTGGACACGGCAACGAGCCGTTCGGTGAGTGCGATTTGTCGATCGAGCGCTGCCGCATTGATAGCGGTGCCGACGATGTTCGCGGCAAGCGCACGCCGCGACGCCTCCAGTTCATAAGCCTGCACATTCACGCGGGCCGCACTCGCGGAGTTCGTGTACCGCGTCTGGCCGAACAGGTCGAACGTGTAATGCGCAAACAACTGTCCAGCAAAAAAATTGTATTGGACCTGCTCGGGCCCAAGGCCCGGCACCACGGCCGTACGCGCACGCTCGACCTGCGCGGCGCCGTCGATCGACGGCAGCGTCGATGCGCCGACCTGCGCGCGCAGTTCCTCCTGCGCCGACGCGAGCGTACGCTGCGTCGCCGCAAGCGTCGGGCTGTTGCGCAATCCTTCGTCGACGAGTGCATCCAGCGCGGCGGACCGGTAAAGCCGCCACCACTGCGGTCCGGGAGTCGCGCCGATATCGAATGTCTGCGCGATGCCACCGGCGACCACTGTCTTCGCTGGCTGCGCCTCGGCACCATAACGCTCGGGCGCCGGCATGGGCGGCGGCTCGCCGCTGGGCCCGAACGAGCACGCAGTCAAGGCGAGTGCTGCAGCCGCGACCGCCACGGATATCTTGCAAGTAAAACTCATGATCAACCCTCCGAATGCTCGACGACCTGTTGCGCGCCGTGCTCGTCACGGCGGACCCCGAAGCAGGTCGCATAGAGCGCCGGCAGGAAGAACACCGTCAGCAATGTGGCGACGGTGATGCCGCCCATCAGCGCCGTCGCCATGGGCCCGAAGAAGCCGGAGCGAAGCAGTGGAATCAGCGCGAGCACCGCGGCAGCGGCCGTCAGCATGATCGGCCGGAAGCGCCGCACGGTCGCCCCGATAATGGCGTCAAAGCGCGCGTGCCCGGCAGCGATGTCCTGGTCGATCTGGTCCACCAGAATCACGGAGTTACGCATGATGATGCCGAACATCGCGATCACGCCCAGCAATGCGACGAAACCAAACGGCTTGCCGAAAAGCAGCAGGGCAGCGACCACGCCAATCAGGCCCAGCGGCGCGGTCAGCACGACGATGAAGGTACGCGCGAAGTTCTTCAGCTGGATCATCAGCAGTGTCAGCACCGCGATGATCATCAGCGGCATCTCCGCGTTGATCGATGTCTGGCCCTTGACACTTTCTTCGACCGCGCCGCCCACCTCGATGCGATAGCCGACCGGCAGTTTGGCGCGCGCAGCGGCAAGCGCGTGCTCGATTTCGCGTGTCACGTCGATGGCCTGCGCGTCGCCGCTCACGTCGGCCTGCACGGTGATGGTCGGCTGGCGATCGCGTTCCCAGATCACGCCGTATTCGAGCGAGTCGCGCACGCGCCCGAGCGAGCCGAGCGGCACCGGGCCGTTCGGTGTGGGGATGGCAAGGCTCGTGAGCTTCGCGGGATCGACGCGCTCGTTTTTCGGCGCACGCAGATCGACATTGATCAGCTTGTCGCCTTCGCGATACTGCGTGACCGTGTAGCCAGACAGCGTCATCGCCAGGAAGCTGGACACGTCCTGCGACGTCACGCCGAGCTGGCGCGCACGGTTCTGGTCGATTTCGAACGAGATCGAGCGCTCGGCCGGCTCGTCCCAGTCGAACTGCACGTTGCGCGTGCGCGGGTCGGCACGGACCTGATCCGCGACCGTTTCGGCGATCGAGTGCACCGTTGCGATATCGTCGCCGCTCACGCGGAACTTGATCGGGAAGCCGACGGGCGGTCCGTTCTCGAGTCGTGCGACGCGCGTGCGCTCGCCGGAGAAGTCCGTCTCCAGCTTCGCGTCGAGCCAGTGCATCAGCTCCTCGCGCGTCTCGACGTCCTTCGCGGTGATGACAAACTGCGCGAAGTTGGGCTGCTGCAACTGCTGGTCGAGCGGCAGATAGAAGCGCGGCGCGCCGGTGCCGACGAAGTCGACGTAATGATCGATGCCGGGCTTGCCTTGCAGGACTTTCTCAAGGCGCTGCGCTTCACGCAGGGTGGCCTGGAACGACGCGCCTTCCGGCAGCCTCAGATCGACCAGCAGTTCGGGCCGCTCGGAGTTCGGGAAGAACTGTTGCGGCACGCGCGTGAACGCGATCATGGCGAGCGCGAACAGACCGCCGGTGACGCCGAGCACCACCCAGCGCCGCTCGATGCACCATGTGACCCAGCCCGACAGGCGGCGGTAGAAGCCCGTGTTGTACACCTCGTGCTCATGATCATGTCCCGCGCCAGCGTGAGCCTTGCGCTCCGGCAACATATGAAAGCCGAGCAGGGGCACCAGCACGACCGCCGCGAACCACGAGACGATCAGCGCGATGGCCGACACCTCGAAGATCGAGCGGGTGTACTCACCCGTGCTCGATTTCGCGAGCGCGATCGGCAGGAAGCCCGAGACCGTTACCAGGGTTCCGGTCAGCATCGGAAATGCCGTGCTCGAATAGGCAAAGGCCGCCGCGCGCATGCGGCTCCAGCCCTGCTCCAGCTTCACGGCCATCATTTCGACGGCGATGATCGCATCGTCGACAAGCAGGCCCAGCGCAAGCACAAGCGTACCGAGCGACACCTTGTCCAGCCCGATACCGAACACATGCATGCACAGCGCCGTCACTGCGAGCACGATCGGAATGGTGATGACGACCACCATGCCTGTGCGCAGGCCAAGCGAAACGAGGCTCACGACCAGCACAATGGCTACCGCTTCGCCGACCGAACGCACGAACTCGTCGACCGAGTGCTTGACCGCGTGCGGCATGCTCGAGACGGGCGCAAGCTTCAGCCCCGCGGGCAACGATTGCTGAAGCTCTGCCGCCTTTGCGTCGAGTGCGTTCCCGAGGTCGATGACGTCACCGCCCTTTTGCATCGTGATGCCGATGCCGAGCACCGCCTGACCGCCGACGCGCATCTGCGTGACGGGTGGATCGTCGTAGCCACGCTTGATGCTCGCGATGTCGCCGAGGCGGAACGTGCGCTTGTTGACGGTGATCAGCGTGTCCGCGAGTGCCTGTTCGTCCTTGAATGCGCCGCTTGGGCGCACGAACACGCGGTCATCCGCCGTCGTAAAGGTGCCCACTGGTGCGACCGCATTCTGCGCGTCGATGGCCTGAGCCAGTTGCTGTGGCGAAAGCGACAGGCTCGTCAGCCGCGCGTTCGAGATCTCGACAAAAATGTGCTGATCGGGATCGCCAAAGTAGTCGACCTTCGCGACACCCGGTACGCGCAGCAGCGCGGTGCGCAGTTTGTCCGCATAGTCGTGGAGTTGTGCGGGAGAAAAGCCATCGCCTTCGAGCGCGTAGATGTTCGTGTAGACGTCGCCGAACTCATCGTTGAAGAACGGCCCGACCGTTCCCTTCGGCAACGTCGCCGCGATGTCGCCGACCTTCTTGCGGACCTGGTACCACGTCTCGGGCACGTCCTTGACGGGCGCCGAGTCTTTCATTGCGAAAAAGATCATCGACTCGCCGGGCCGCGAGTAGCTCTTGATGTTGTCGACATAAGGCGCCGCCTGCAATTGACGGCCGATCCGGTCGGTGATCTGCTCCTGCACCTCGCGCGCGCTCGCGCCCGGCCAGTAGGTCTTGATGACCATCGTGCGGAACGTGAACGGCGGGTCTTCCGATTGCGCGAGGCGGGTATAGCCGATCACGCCGAACAGTGTGGCGAGGCCGATCAGGAAGATCACGAGCTGCTGGTGCCGCAGCGCCCAGGATGAGAGATTGAAGCCGGTTGCGTCAGCGGCGTCTTTGCCGGAAGCATTCACGGGCGCGCTGTCGCGCGCGTTTTCATGGTCGCGGGCGTTCATGTCGTGGGGTCCTCCTGATGCAGCGGAGGCACCACCTGTACGTGCAGCCCCGAACTCACCGCATGCACGCCTTGCAGCACGACGCGGTCGCCATCGTGCAAACCGGAAGCGATCGACACCGTGCGCTCGTCGTATCGCTCGATCGTGACGGGGCGCAGTTCGAGCGTGTCGCTCCCTTTGCGAACGACCCATACGGCAGGGCTTGCGCCCTGATGGAAAAGCGCTGTCACCGGCAGCGTGTACGGCTCGCCCGCGGCGTCATCGGCTGCGACGGCAAAGCTCACGTTGGCCGTCATGCCGAGACGTACTTCGGCTGTCGGCGCAGTCAGGGACAGTTTGACCCGCCAGGTGCGGCTTTGGGAATCTGCGGCGGCAGACACCTCACGCACCGTCGCATCGAATGACTCGCCAGGAAGTGCCGGCAACGACACGCGCGCCTTGCCGCCGACACTTAGCGCGTTGACGGTGCTTTCCGGAGCGTCACAAACAATGTCGACGTCGCCCGTCCAGTCGAGGTGGTACACGGCCTCGGTGGCCTGCACGTTCTGCCCGGTATCGGCGTCTTCCGACGTGATGACGCCGTCGTGATCGGCCGTGAGCGTCGCGTAGCGCAGATGATCCGTCGCGAGCGCCATCTGCGCGAGAGCGGAGGTGCGCTGTGCAAGTGCGGAAGCGTAGGCGTCCTGGGACTGCTCCAGCTGCGCCGTTGCGATGAGGTTCGCGCGCGCCTGCGCCTCATCGCGGTCGAGCTGCTGCTTCGCAAAAACGAGGCGATGCTCCGCCGCATCGAGCTGCGCGCGCGCGTTGACCAGGTTGTTCTGCAAATCGGTCGGATCGAGCAGCGCGACGATCTGCCCGGCCTTCACGGTGTCGCCGATGCGCACACGCCGTTCGACGACCTTGCCGCCGACCCGGAACGACAGAGGCGTGGAGTAGCGTGCCTGCACCTGCGCCGGCAATGACGCGCTCGGCACACGCCCATCTGGATGAACGGCGCGCGCCACCACGGGCTTGGGCTCCGGCATGGCGGCTTCACGCTGATGGCATGCGCCAAGGAGGATCGCGCTACACGCCGCGATGACGACGGGCAACCTGTGCGTCCGCCGGAACAGGGAAGAGAACGAGGAGCGCGCCCGTTTCAGCGCGACAGGACCGGAATGTTTCACGATGTTCAAAAGGCAGGTGATAAAACCAGGAAAAAAGCCAACCCATGCGTTACCGATCCTCTGCAACGACGCGACGCAACTATTGCCCGGCGTTTTGCCGCGGGTCGTCGCCATGCAGCACGCTGCGGATCAGCAGCCTCCGATTGACGCGTTGGCTTATGCCCACGCGCTTCGTGCGCGGCGTCTGCGGACAGGGGTCGAGTGTCCGGCAGCGCGTCACAGACGCTTTCGCTGCATCCACCCGGTTCCTTCTTGTCTTGCCGACTTCCCTGTTTCCGCTACGCCCAGCACACCGGATGACATTAGATCCATTTCTGATCACATTGTCAATATTGAGATTTAAATCTACAATCTGACAAAACTGAGAATCAGGAGGCCCCATGCCAGATGTCCCCAAAATGCGCGCGAGTCGCCGGCCCAAGCTCAGTGCGCCGGGCGCAAGCCGTGACTCGACGGAAGGGCGATCGCCCCGTCTGGCACGGCGTAAATACGAGACGCGCGTCCGGTTGCTCGACGCCGCCTTCGGCCTGGTGGCGGAGAAAGGAATGGACGGCGTGACCATCAGCGAGATCACGGAGGCCGCCGATGTGGGTTTCGGGTCGTTCTACAACCACTTCGACTCGAAGGAAGGAATCTTCGCCGCGCTCGTCGACTGGCTGTTCGAGGAATTCGCGGACACGCTCGACCAGCTCGCAATCGGGCTGTCCGACCCGGCGGAAATGATCGCCGTGTCGGTACGCCATACACTGTTGCGCGCCATTCGCGAGCCGCTCTGGGGACAATTGCTGATACGCGAAGGGCTGTCCAGGCGCGCGCTCAGCAGGGGGCTTGGTCAGCGGCTGCTGCGCGATACGGCAATAGGCATTTCGAAGGAGCGCTTCATGGTCGCAGACGAACTGATGTGCGTCGTTTCCGTGATCGGCACGGTGCTCGCCGGAATCGCGGCCGAACTCGATCTGTCGACATCATCGAAGCGGGCGGTTCGCGCGCGGAGAGTTCTGCGCTCAAGAGCCGAGAAGTTCGCCGAAAATACAGCAGCGATCGTCCTGCAGGCATTCGGCCTCAAACGCCATGAGGCGGAAACGATCGCGCGGCGCCCGCTGCCCGCGCCACCACACAACGCGAGCAGCTGAAGCGAGCCAGCGCTGTACCGCGAGCAAGCGGGCCGAGCGGGACTCGCGTTGAGCGCGACGCGCATCCGGCCTGCCTGTGCGTACATAGTTTTCCGGCGGCGCGCCGCACAGCGGGCGCTCGCCTCTTGCTGCTCACGCCTGATAGAGCGCGCTCGCCAGATAGCGGCGCCGCAATTCGTGCAACGCCGATGCAAACACGGCACTGGCGGGTAGCGCAAGCAGGACACCGAAGAAACCGAACAGCTTCCCGAAAGCCAGCAACGAGAAAATGACTGCGAGCGGATGCAGGCCGATACGCTCGCCGACAAGCCGCGGCGTGAGAATGACGCTTTCGAGAATCTGCCCTGCTCCATACACGACGGCCACCATAACCACGCCGTACCAGCCTCCGAATTGCAGCAGCGCAGCGGTCAGCGCCAATGCCAGCGCAGTTGCGAATCCGATGTATGGGATGAAGACGGCAAGCGCCGTCAGCAGGCCGACGGGCAGCGCGATGTCCAGTCCCGCGAGCGCCAGCGCGACGGGATAAAACACCGCGAGTATTGCGACGACAAGCAACTGACCACGCAGATACTGCGACATCATCTTATCGATCTCCGTGACGAACTCCCGCGTCTTGCACAGCCAGCGCCGCGGCACGAAGCTCTCCAGGCGCTCGAATGCCTCGTGCCTGTCGTAGAGCAGATAGAAAAGCACGAGCGGCACCAGCACCAGGTTCCCCACGACATTGATCATCACGTTGCCGCCTGTGCAAAGGTACCGCCAGACGGCAACGGCAGCGCCCTGCTCGCTGGCGATCAGACGCGCTGCCAGCCCCTCGCGAACATTTGCCAGATCCAGCGAATAGTTGATCCCCAGCGAAGCCAGCCGCGGCTTGAACGTAGCGTCGAGCTGCGCCGCGAGCAATGGAACCTGTTGCGCGAACTCAGGCCCTTCCTTCTGAACGATCAGGAATACGAGCAAAATCAGCGACGTGCCCACCGACGCGAACAGGCAGATCATGGTGAGCGCGGCGAGTCCTCTTGGTACGACGCACCAGCCATTCCACGCCCGGCTGCAGGATATACGCGATCATTGCGCCGAGAAGAAACGGCGTGAGCACGGGGCGCAGACTCCATAGCAGGACGCCGGCCGACAAGGCAACGGCTCCCCAGAAAACTGATTGGCGACGGTAAGTAATCATGGGTGCGCGCTTCCGGTGTTCAATCGCATGAGGTAATTGGGCCCGCGAGTGTGGTCCTTGATGGATAGTGTTCCCGCATCAGGGTACGCACCCGTTGGCCGCGGCAACAATTGTTGCCAGGCATCCAGCGCGCACGACGGCGTGACGCGTTGCCAAACCCGATGCGTGCCATGCTCTGCCGGCTGCCTGCTACTCCGCGCATTCAGCTTCGCGAGACGGTCAACGGGCGGTGTCAGGTCAGATCGCCATCGTTGTGGCAAAAGCGCGGCGATTGTCGTTTGGCGAGCAGGATGGGCCGTCCTTGTCCTTCGTCCGGGGAGCCGTGACGTCCGGCCGCCGGTCCGAGTGTTCGGCAATGTCCGTGAAGCGCGGCCGCACCACGTCTGGCGGCGCGGGTGGCATGACGGCCACGGGCGCTGGCATCGGGGGAACGACAATCGCTATGACGCGAGGCGCAGGCGTCACTATCGATGCGCACCCGCCAAGCACCGCGGCGAAGACAACAACGCACACGGCGGTCAGGAAACCCGGACGTCGTTTCATTCTCGCCACCGTTCAAACGAATCGCTCGTTCCGCAATGGGGAATCATCGGTTAAACCTTTACGGTAGCCGAGGCTGCGCTTGCCGGTTTTGACTGACGAGACCGGCTATCGCGATGCTTCTGGCCGCCATCAACTCGACCGCCGGCCGCCGCGCCGGGATCTGGAAGCTGAAGGAGAATGGCGGGAGGCGGCGCGATCACAGGCGGTGGCGCCAGCACGATGCCTGGTGGTCCGCCGTCGGCCGTACCAGCGGCTACGGCATTTGCCGCTATCGCCCAGACAGCAAGACTTGCAATCGAAAGCAGCGTTCGCGGTTTCATGGTCAACGGTTGGAAAATTGGGCTGCCAGGCGTGCGTCGCCTGGTTTGCAGTCGTACGGCGTGCATCGGTGCGCACGTGGCTCGGGGCCGCGCGAGCACATCGGCCATCCGCATATATGATATTATTATCAATATTGTGCTAACAGTCAACTTTGTTCGAAAAACCGGCTTTCTTGCGGTGATCCACGCGTCTGCCGCGCTCGTCAACGATCTCTACGTCGCCGATTGCAGCATCACACGATCGCCGATACGAAAGCATATGCATGCGTGCTCAGGCGGTGACTCGGATCGACGGGAACCGCTGGCACCCGCGCGCTCCTTCGCGCAAGCAGGCGCTCCAGTTCCAGCAACGCCTCGCCAAGGAGGTCGATTGCGGTGTCAGGCGTAGACGCCGTGGCAGCACTGCGAAGCGCGTACTGTACGATCCGATGCGCGTTTTGTGTTTTCGCTTTACCCATCCTGGCAATCAAATGTTTTTTCATTAGTATTCCTTTGTTGAAATATCGTTCAGATACTGTGTTGCGTGACGGCTAGAATTATATGCACGCCAGACGTCGAAACGACGATCGCAATTGTCCGTTGCGAATTCGCCAATTAACGAATAAAGAACTCAATTTTGCCGCGTCATGTCATTCTGATGTCGATGGCACATGTCGGTGCGAGGGTCGACGCCCTCGAGTAACTTACACTGCGCACTGACCTCATTCTGAGAACGCTGCTTCCGCTGCGAGGTTTGGTCGCATGCACGAAACTTCTCTCCGAAAAAGAGCGCTTCTGCCCATCCTGCTACCGCGATGACGAGACTTTGCGTCGCCAAAATTACAACCGCATACTTTGGTCGATCGATTGTGCGGAAGTCTGCCCCATTCACGGCACTCTCCTCGAGGCCGTCGCCGAGGCTGCAGAACGCAAGCCGTTCACGTTCTGGCTCCGAGGATTATCTCGTCTTGATGCAACCAGTCTGGCAAACCACGAGACTCGACGGGTAAGTGATGAACAAGTCCGACGGGCGCGTTTGATCGCCGAATTTCTGGATGACATCCATCAAAACCCTGAAGCGTTCGCAAATGGCGCTTCGACGACCGCATTTTTTCGGAGATAGCGCACTTCAACGACTATTTGAAGTCTTTTCAAGAACTACGCTTAGAGAACATAAGGCCAACGAGAGATAGAGTCGCGACGCGGATGTCTCAGAAAACAGGAAGAAAGATCAGCACGTTTGAAGTAGCAAAACTCGATCCGAGAGTGTTGCGCTTATCAATGCTCCGGATAAGTCCTCAACGGAAAATTGGGGCAGAACAAAACCAACCAATTCTCGTCGTAAACGACATTAATTGATGAACTCCACAAACAACAACCACATATTCCCGCGAACAAACTGGCGGAAGGCAGCCAGAGTCGAACTGACCCGGGAGCGGCTGACGCCCCCAACCGGGTTTGAAGCCCGGCCGTACCACCGGATACGAATGCCTTCCTTCGTCAAACCCAAACCACCTGCAACCGCCAACAGAAATCGATGTGCCTACAACCATTCGCGCATCCGGCTATCGTGCCGTAGCAGATGCGTATCGCGCTGAAAGCGAGTATATCCAACGCGGTCGAAGTACTCCAGAATCTGGATCGCGCGCTTGCGGCCCAATGCCGTGGCGTCGCGAAACGCCGCGGCATTGACCGCGCCGCCCTGCTCCTCGGCAATCTGCGCAACGGCACGCGCGAGCGTTTGCACCATGTCGCGATCGTAAAATAAATCGCGCACGACCTGATACACCATACCCAGGCGCGCGAGCTTGCGCAGCAGCGCACGCACCTTCTCTTCCGGCTGCCGCGTCTCGCGCGCGAGATCCCGCACCCACGGTGGATCGAAACGCCCTTGTGCGAGCAGCGGCATGAGGCGCGCGGCAAGCGCTTCGTCGTCGGCGTCGAGCGTCACCACGTGTGACGGCAGATGCAGCCACGGCCCGCTGCGCGCCACGCGCCCCTCGCGCTCGAGCGCTTCAATCGCGGCGCGCCACACGGCATCGCTCACGAGCGGTGCCGCCATGCGGCGCAACCGTGCCGCGTCCGGCCCCTGCTCGTCGGGCGAGCGCGCATGAAAGTCGGCGAGCGCCTCGACAATGCGCTCGGTGAGCCTCGTCCAGTGCGCATGTGCGATCACCGCACCTTCGTCGTCGCGTCCTTGCGCTGCGATGGAAATCACATCGGCCGGCAAAGCAAGCGCAGCTTCGTCGTAACCGGTCAACTGCACCAACGTCGCGCGCGCAATACCGCGCGGCGCTTGTTCGATCAGCGGTGCCAGGTTCGCTTCGTCGAGCCACTTGCGCAACGCGTCGAGCCATGCACGCCGTTCCGGCGTCCGGCGCCGCCGCGACGGGCCGAACGGATCGAGCACGCGCCCTCCACCTACGGTATGGTTCGCCTGCGCGTTGCGAACAATGAAGCGGTCTCCCGGCAATGCGTGCATCGGCGCTTCGAACACGAGCTGCACGCGGGCAGCCGCGCCCGGCGCGAGTGTTTCGCCTTCGAGCAACGCGACGTTCGCAACGCGATGCGTCGTGCCGAGATGCACATGCAGCGGCGACCAGTGCTGCAACGTGATGCCCGCGTCGTCGAGCAACTGCAGTTCGACGTCGAGACGCACGGCCGGCTCATCCAGCCGTGCATCGACGATCCAGTCGCCGCGCGCAATCTGCGCCTTGTCGATGCCCGCGAGATTGAGCGCGCAACGCTGGCCGGCGTGGCCCGCATCGCCGGCCGGTACCGCGCGATTCTGCGCATGCAGGCCGCGCACGCGCACAGGAGTGCCGGCGGGTGCGAGCACGAGCGCGTCGCCTGCCTGCACGCGCCCGGCGAATACGGTGCCCGTCACCACCGTCCCCTGGCCCGTCAGCGTAAATACGCGATCCACTGCGAGGCGAAAGAGCCCATCGTCTCGTCGCGCCCGCCATGTACTCGCGCGCTCGCGCAACCAGGCGTCGAGGCGCGCCACGCCTTCGTCATGCGGCTGCGTTGCATCGGTCTCGAATACAGGTGCGTCCGCAAGCACCGTGTTAGCAAGCCACGCGGCGATTTCGGCGCGCACGGCGGGGAGCCGCGTCGCATCCACGCGATCGCACTTGGTCAGCGCGATTGCGCCATACCGCACGCCCAGCAGTTGCAGAATGGCGAGATGCTCGCGCGTTTGCGGCATCACGCCGTCGTCGGCGGCAATCACGAGCAACGCGAAGTCGATGCCGCACGCACCCGCCGCCATCGTATGGACGAGCTTTTCGTGCCCGGGCACATCGATGAAGCCAAGCACGTCGCCGTTGGCGAGCGGCAGGTACGCGTAACCCAGTTCGATCGAAATGCCGCGCGCCTTCTCTTCTTTCAGGCGGTCGGTGTCCACGCCGGTCAATGCGCGGACCAGCGTGGTCTTGCCATGGTCGATGTGCCCCGCCGTGCCGACGATCACAGACGCAGCTCCGCGAGTTGCGCCGCGAACGCCGCTTCGTCCGCGGGTTCGAGGCAGCGCAGGTCCAGACGCAGGGCGTCGTCGGCAATGCGGCCGATCACGGGCCGCGGCAGTTCGCGCAAGGCGCGTTCGAGCTTGAGCAGCACGCGGCCACTGCCGCCCTTACCCGCATGGCGCACGACGAGCCCGCTGCTCGGCAGCACGTCCACGGGCAGCGCGCCGCTGCCGATCTGGCTGAACATCGGCTCGACGCTTGCGGCGTACCCTTCGCCGATGGCGCGCTGAAACGCGGGCAGCGCGCGCTGCGCGGCCTCTTGCATTTGCAAGGCGGGCCGTGTGAGAAGGCGCAGCGTAGTGAGCCGCTCCCGCAAGAATTCGGGCGCCTGATAGAGCCGCAACACCGGTTCGAGCGCAGCGAGCGTGAGCTTGCCGACCCGCAACGCGCGCTTGAGCGGGTGCTTCTTGATCTTCGCAATGAGCGCCTTGCGCCCTACGATCAGCCCCGCCTGCGGGCCGCCCAGCAGCTTGTCGCCGCTGAAGGTCACGAGGTCCGCACCCGCTTCCACGGTCGCGCGCACCGTGGGCTCGGCTGGCAAGCCCCATTGCGCGAGATCGACGAGCGTCCCGCTGCCCAGATCGACTGCTACGGGCAGGCCGTGCTGACGCGCCAGCGGCGCGAGTTCATCGAGTTCGACACTCTTTGTAAAGCCGCTGATCGCGTAGTTGCTGCAATGGACTTTCATCAGGAGCGCCGTACGCGCGTTGATCGCCGCTTCGTAATCTTTGAGATGCGTTCGGTTCGTCGTGCCGATCTCGCGCAAGCGTGCGCCCGCCCGGCTCATGATGTCGGGAATGCGAAACGCCCCGCCGATCTCGACCAGTTCGCCGCGCGAAACGACGACCTCCTTGCGATTGGCGAGTGCGCTCAACAGCAACAGCACGGCCGCCGCGTTGTTGTTCACGACGGTCGCGGCTTCAGCGCCCGTCAGCTCGCAGATCAGCGAGTCGATCAGGTCGTCGCGATCGCCGCGCTTGCCGCTCGCGAGATCGAACTCGAGGTTCGCGGGTTGCGTGAGCGCCTGCACCACGGCTTTTACAGCCTCGTCGGGCAGCAGTGCGCGGCCGAGATTCGTGTGCAGCACCGTCCCCGTGAGATTGAAGACCGGACGCAGGCGGCTTTGTGTGCGCTCGGCCAACCGCTGTGCGGTCGCCGCTATCACCCGCTCCAGCGAAAATGGTTCGGCATCCTTGTTTTCCTGCGTCAACGCACCGGCGCGCACATCGCGGCGCCAGTCGTCCTGCGTGGCGCGTATCGCGGCCACCACCTGGGTGCGTCCGTACTGCGCAATCAGCGGCTGCGCTTGCTCCGAGGCAATCACGCGCTCGACGGCCGGCATTTTCGCGAGCACCACATGAAGGGCGTGCGCGTCGTGCTCCGCTGCTTGTCCCATGGTTTCACTCATGGCGCGCGCGGCTCCTTACTGGTCGCCAGGCACTTCGGGCCACAGCAACGGATTCGGGCTCGCGCGACGGTAGCCCGCATCGCTCATCAGCAGATCGAGCGTGAGGCTCGCCAGGTCGTCGGCAAGCGGCTCGAAATCGAGGTCTTTCTCCTGATAGCCGATCTTGCGGTACGTATGGCATTCGTCGCACGATTCGGCCTTGAGTGCATCATTGCCCCCTTCGATGCCGTGATACGCAATGCCCTTGGTCGAATCGCAGTTCGTGCACTTCACCCGCACCACGTGCGCCTCGGTGCCGCACAGGCCGCATTGCGCAAACCGATAGCCCTGATACGCGCCGCCAATGCGCACGATGCTGGCAACGGGCGGCGACCCGCACACGGGACATACGCCCGGTGCGTCGACATAGGGCACGTCCCGCACATCGATGCGGCTCGCGAGGTCGGTCCACACCACCTGCAGCGCGGCCATGATGAACGGCGCGGTGGCGGGTGCGACTTCGGTGTAGCGCTGCGCGAGAACCGCATCGGCCTGGACGTCGAGTTGCGCTTCGTTCATGGCGCGCAGTTCGTCTAGCACTTTCGCGAGCGCAGGCGCGACGGCTCCTGCCGCTTCGACCCGATCGGCGAGACGCAATAGCACGGCGTGCCATTGCGGATCACGCTCGCCCGAAATCGCCGGCAGTATCGGCATGCAATGATGCTGCGCGTTCGCAATGGCTTCGCGCGAAGGCATGGACGCGCTGCAATGTTCGAGCGCCTCCTGCTGCGCATCGACGAGCGCTGCCATGAGACGCACGTAGCCGCCAATGGGATTGTGGTCCGCGAGATGCCGCAGGCGCACGGCGCGCGTGCTGAAAAAGGCGAAGCGCTCGGGCAGACGGATGCGCGGAATCGCCGAAGGATCGAGCGATTCGATTTGCTGCGGGTCGAGAATGCGTTGCGTCACGACGGTCTGCTCCAGAACGGCTTCACAAAGAAAAAACCGCCGTGCCCTCGCGGGCGCCGGCGGTTTGCCGCTCGCGCCGCCACTGCCTTAGCCAACGGCGCGGCAGGCGGCGCGCAGCCTGTGCGTTACTTGATGCTCTCGCGGAACCAGCGCGGATGATGCTTTCTCGCCCAGCCCCAAGTGACGTAACCGCGCGTCATCGCGCCGATCGACCCCTTCACCCAAAGCGCTGCATAAATATGGACGATGATGCCGCACATCAGCACGAACGCCGCTACCGCATGCACCAGGGAAGAGAGCCGGATAATCTCGATCGAGAAATAGATCGAAAAATATCGCCGCCAGATCACGATGCCGCTCAAAAGCAACAGCACGAGGCAAACCACCATCACAAAGAATAACAGCTTCTGGCCCGCATTGTAGCGGCCGATCTCGGGCAACCTGTCTTCGCGGTTGTTGAGCACGTCGCCCATCTGTTTCATCCACTGGATATCGTCTTTGTCCAGATAGTTGTGATGCCAGAAGCGCAACGCAAGGAGCAGGAACGAGACGAACATCACGATGCCGATGAACGGATGCAAAATACGCGTCCACTGGCCGCCGCCAAGCACCGCATAAAGCCAGGACATGGCCGGATGAAACATCGCGAGGCCCGAGAGCGCGAGCAGGATGAAGCTGATCGCGGTGATCCAGTGGTTGCTGCGCTCGTTGGGCGTGTAGCGCTCGATCAGTTGCGGTTCATCGTCTTTCATCGCTGCGCTCCTCGGGCGGTTCGCCACGCATGCGCCGCGCCTCGTCGCGCGCGGCAACTTCATCTTCTTCCGTCACCTCGTTCGGGCCGACTCGCGTGTAGTGGAAGAAACCCGCCAGCGCCGTGAGCGCCATGATGCCGAGTGCGATCGGCTTGGCGGCGCCCTTCCAGAGCCGCACCATCGGGCTGATGCGCGGGTTATCGGGCAGCCCGTGATAAAGCGAGGGCCGGTCCGCGTGATGCAGCACATACATTACGTGCGTGCCGCTCACGCCCGGCGGATCGTAGAGCCCGGCGTTCTGAAAGCCGCGCTCCTTGAGGTCCACGATGCGCTCGGCCGCATGCTGCTTCATGTCTTCCTTGGTGCCGAACACGATTGCGCCCGTCGGGCAGGTCTTCACGCAAGCGGGTTCCTGCCCCACCGCCACGCGGTCCGAACACAGCGTGCATTTGTAGACGCGACGGTCCTTCTGCGAGAGGCGCGGAATATTGAATGGGCAGCCCGTGATGCAAAAGCCGCAGCCAATGCAATTCTCCTGGTGGAAATCCACGATGCCGTTCGTATACTGCACGATCGCGCCCGGCGACGGACACGCCTTCAGGCAGCCCGGGTCCTCGCAATGCATGCAGCCGTCCTTGCGAATCAGCCATTCGAGGTTGCCGTCCGGGTTCTCCCATTCCGAGAACCGCATGACGGTCCACGAGTGCTCGGTGAGATCGTGCGGATTGTCGTAGACACCCGTATTGACACCGATTTCGTCGCGCAGATCGTTCCACTCCATGCACGCCGTTTGACACGCCTTGCAGCCAATGCACTTGGTCACGTCGATGAGCTTCGCGACCGTGCCCGTGACCGGCTCGCGCACGCCCGGCGGCGGCGTGGTCGTGGCTGAGATGCGCTTGATGTCGAGTGATTGCAATGCCATGGTTCGCGCCCCCTATGCCTTTTCGACCTTCACGAGGAACGACTTGAACTCGGGTGTCTGCGAATTGCCGTCGCCCACGGGCGGCGTGAGCGTATTCGTCAGATAGCCCGGGTGCGTGAGTCCCGTGAAGCCCCAGTGCAGCGGTACGCCAACCTGATGCACGGTCTTGCCCTCGATGGTCAGCGGCTTGATGCGCTTGGTGACCACCGCCACCGCGACCAGATAGCCGCGATTGCTCGACACCTTCACGCGCTCGCCCGCCACCACGCCCACCTCCTTCGCGAGCGCCTCGCCGATCTCGACGAACTGCTGCGGCTGAATGATCGCGTTCAGCCGGGCGTGTTTCGTCCAGAAGTGGAAGTGCTCGGTGAGCCGGTACGTGGTCGCCACATGCGGGAACTGCTGCGCGGTTCCAAACGTCTTGCGGTCGTCGGGGAACACGCGCGCCGCCGGATTGCTCGTGGCGAGCGGGTTGTTCGGATGGAACGGGTTATAGCCGAGCGGGTTCTCGAACGGTTCGTAATGCTCAGGGAATGGACCTTCGTTCATGCCGTCGCGGGCGAAGAAGCGCGCCACGCCCTCGGGGTTCATGATGAACGGCCCCATGCCCTGATCGGGCGCTTCATCGACCTTGTAGTCGGGTATGTCCGCGCCCGTCCATGCACTGCCGTTCCAGCCTATCAGCTTGCGGGTCGGATCGAAGGGCTTGCCCGCCACGTCGCACGAGGCACGGTTGTACAGCACGCGCCGGTTCGCCGGCCACGCCCAGGCCCAGTTGAGCGTCTGCCCGATGCCCGTGGGGTCGTCGTTGTCGCGCCGACCCATCTGGTTGCCCGCCTGGGTCCACGCGCCGCAGAAGATCCAGCAGCCGCTCGCGGTCGTGCCATCGTCCTTCAGCTGCGCGAAGGCCGAGAGCTGCTCGCCCTTCTTCACGAGCACCTTGGTCGGATCTTTCGCATCGGTCAGGTCGGCGAGGGCACGGCCGTTGTACTCCTTCGCCAGTTCTTCCGGCGTAGGGCTCGCGGGATTCGAATAGGGCCAGTCGAGCTTGACGATCGGATCGGGCAGCTTGCCGCCGTCCTTCTGATACGCGGCGCGTATGCGCAGGAACAGGCCCGACATGATCTCGAGGTCGCTCTTCGCCTCGCCCGGCGGCTCCGCACCCTTCCAGTGCCACTGCAGCACGCGGCTCGAACTCACGAGAGAGCCGTTTTCTTCCGCAAAGCACGTGGTGGGCAAACGGAACACTTCGGTTTGAATCGAAGTCGGATCGACATCGTTATAGTCGCCGTACTTCTTCCAGAACTCGGCAGTTTCGATGGCGAGCGGGTCCATGATCACGAGCCACTTGAGCTTGCTGAGCGCCGAGACGGTCTTGGCCTTGTTCGGGGAGGACGCCATGACGTTGAAGCCCTGGCAGATATAGCCGTTGACCTTGCCCTGATTCATCAACTCGATGGTCTGCAGCAGGTCGTACGGCTTGTCGAGCTTGGGCAGCCAGTCGTAGCCCCAGTTGTTGTCCTTCGTGGCTGCGTCGCCCCACCACGACTTCATGAAGCTCACGAAGAATGCGCCGTAATGCTGCCAGTAGCTGAGCTGGTTCGGCCGCATGGGCTGCGACGCGCGCTTCTTGATGTAGTCGTCGTAGTCCTGCTCCGCTTCGAACGGCAGCGTCATGTAACCCGTGAGCAGGTTCGACATGAGCCCGAGGTCGGTCAGCCCCTGGATGTTCGAGTGGCCGCGCAGCGCGTTCATGCCGCCGCCCGCAATGCCGATATTGCCGAGCAGGAGCTGCACCATCGCGCCGGTGCGGATATTCTGCGAGCCGATCGAGTGATGGGTCCAGCCGAGCGCATACATGATCGTGGCCGCGCGGCCCGGCACGGCCGTGCTCGCAAGCATTTCGCACACCTTCAGGAATTTGTCCTTCGGCGTGCCGCACACTTTCTCGACCATCTCGGGCGTGTAGCGCGAGTAATGCTGCTTGAGCAGCTGATATACGCAGCGCGGATTCTGCAGCGTGTCGTCGGTCTTCACGAAGCCGTCGTCGCCGAGCTCGTAGTTCCACGACGACTTGTCTGGGTACGAATGCTTCTGAGGATCGTAGCCCGAAAAAATGCCGTCGTTGAACGCGTAGTCTTCGCGCACGATGAACGAGAAGTCCGTGTAGTTCTTCACGTACTCGTGCTGGATCTTGTCGTTGGTGAGCAAGTAGCTGATCACCGCGCCAAGAAAGGCGACGTCCGTGCCCGTGCGGATCGGCGCGTAGAAGTCCGCGACCGATGCCGTGCGCGTGAAGCGCGGGTCCACCACGATGAGCCGCGCCTTGCGGTGCGCCTTCGCCTCCGTGACCCACTTGAAGCCGCACGGGTGCGCCTCGGCCGCATTGCCGCCCATCACCAGAATCACGTCCGCATTGCGAATGTCGACCCAATGGTTCGTCATCGCTCCACGGCCAAACGTCGGGGCAAGACCTGCCACCGTCGGGCCGTGTCAGACACGCGCCTGGTTGTCGAATGCTAGCAGGCCCATGCTGCGGGCCACTTTGTGCGTGAGATAGCCGACTTCGTTGGTGCCCGCCGATGCGGCCAGCATGCCCGTGGTCAACCAGCGGTTCACGGTCTTGCCGTCGGCGGTTTTCTCGACGAAGTTCGCGTCGCGATCTTCCTTCAACAGCTTCGCGATCCGGTCGAGCGCCTCATCCCACGAAATGCGTTTCCACTCGTTCGAGCCGGCCGCCCGGTACTCGGGGTACTTGAGGCGGCTCTCGCTATGAATGAAATCGATCAGGCTCGCGCCCTTCGGGCACAGCGTGCCGCGATTGACGGGGTGATCGGGATCGCCCTCGATATGGATGACGCTCGTCGTAGCATTCTTCGCGCCATCGCCGAGACCGTACATGAGGATCCCGCAACCAACCGAGCAGTACGGGCAGGTATTGCGGGTTTCAGTGGTGCGCGCCAGTTTGTATTGTCGGACCTCGGCAAGCGCGTTGTCGGGCGCGAACCCCATCAACGCGAGGCTGGAACCCGCCAGCGACGTAGCCGTGACCTTGAGGAACTGGCGCCGGGACATCTGCAGCATGATTCGTCCTCGGCCTGGTTGTGGGTTTTTTCAGTATAAGACGTTTTGGGAGACGGATCGCGCTGGATGCCCGCGAGCTTTACGTGCAGCGCGAGATCGCCCGGGAACCCCGCTTGCTAATATTGAATGTTGAACGAGCCAACTTTGTGACGAAAACGAACCACTGAAGCACCACCGCGGGGCGCTCCATCATGTCAACGCTTTCCACCGAACGACTGCAGTCCGCCGCGCGCAAGGAAGCGTCGTGGGTGGTGGGCGCGTTGCGCCAGTTCATTGCCAATCGCTGCCCGTCGCTGGCGGCGAGCATCGCGTTCTATTCGGCGTTTTCGCTCGCGCCCACGCTCGTGATGGTGATTGCCGTGGCCGGCTGGTTCTTTGGCGACGATGCCGCCCGCGGCGAACTCTTCCGCCAGGTCCACAACGTGCTCGGCGACGACGCGGCCGCGGGCATCACCACCATCGTGCAGAACGCGCACCGGGCGGGCGGCAAGGGCGGCGTCGCGGCGATTATCTCGCTCGCCCTGCTCGTAATCGGCGCGTCCGCAACCTTCTCCTCGCTCAATTCCGCGCTGAACATCGTCTGGCCGCCGGACGGGCAGCGTCCCTCCAGCATGATGGCGCTCGTGCGCGTGCGGCTCATTTCGTTCAGCCTCGTGCTGGGCGTCGCGTTCCTGCTGATCGTCTCGCTCGTGCTCGACACGGCCATTACGTTCGTCGGTCAGTGGCTCTGGGGCAATTCTCCTTATGTGATCATTGGCAACCTGATGCAACTCGCCGTGGGTCTCGTGGTGCTGGCCGTCGCGTTCGGCGCCCTGCTGCGCTTCCTGCCCGACGCCGACGTGCGCTGGCGCGACGCGATGGTGGGCGGCATCGTCGCGGCGGTGCTGTTCTCGGCGGGCAAGAAGCTATTCGCGCTCTATCTCGCGCACGCGGGCATGGCGACGGCCTTCGGCGCCGCCGGCTCGCTCGCGGTGCTGCTCATGTGGCTCTATTTTTCAGCGGCGGTGCTCCTGCTCGGCGCGGAATTCTCGGCCGCGCGCGGGCGCATGCACGACCCGCGTGGCGCGTGGGGTTTCCTTGAGGAAACACCGCCCGGCAGCCGCGCCAAGCTGGCCTCGGTGCTCGCCGCCTCCACCATCGTCGCGCGGCACGACACGAAGCGTGCGGACCGTCCCGCCGCTGCGCTGGCGCCATCGGCCGTGCCGATCGGAAACGCCGGCACGGCCGCCACGGCAATGCCTGCGGCTCTGGCGGCAGCCATTTTGGCAGACAAATCGACACGATCGGAAACTCCGCTCGGCGCGATCGGGCGCGCGAGCGCGCATGGCGGCGCGTTCGGGAGGCTGAAATCGGGGCTGCAGATCCGCCGTTCGGTCGTGCGCATGGAGGACAGCGCCACTTACGCGGCCGCGCTCACGCTGGTCCACGCGGGCCGCACGGTCGCCGCCGCGGACCGCTACGTGAAGCGCCACCCGTGGGGTTCGGTGCTGTTCGTCGCCAGCGCCGCGCTCGCCATGACAGCCGCCGGCAGGCGCCGCCACCCCAATGCCGCCGCGCCAATTGAGGCGGCCACCCAAGGTCGCAGTAAGGCGAAAAAATAACGGCTGTTTACGGAACTTTTATCAAAAACGACAATAATGCTCGATCAACAATCCAATATTTCTTAAAACGGCATAGTGGACCGAGGCCCCGTCTGACAAGGGGTTCTGGCCGGTGTCAGGTTTTCGCGACAATCTTTATTTTTTCATTTCAGGTCGCCTGGCCTGCTGCGTTATTCTGCAACGCGCAACAACTAAACAATTTCTGCGTGGAGAAAACAGAATGAAACGAGTCGCTCTCTCGACCCTCTCGCTGGCCCTCTTGGCCGCAGCTGGCACCGCTCACGCTCAAAGCAGCGTGACCCTCTATGGTGTGATCGACGAATCGATCCAGTACGTCAACCACACGATGAACAGCCAAGGTCAAAACAAGAACCTGGTCGCCCTGGTCGGCGGCAACCTGCAGGGTAACCGCTGGGGCCTGAAGGGCACGGAAGATCTGGGCGGCGGCCTTAAGGCAATTTTCCAATTGGAAAGCGGCTTCGACATCAACAGCGGCAAGATGGGCAAGTACAACGGCAACACGGCGATCTTCGGCCGTCAAGCATTCGTTGGCCTGTCGCACGACCAGTACGGTACGGTCACGTTCGGCCGCCAGTACGACCCCGTGGTCGACATGGTTCAGCCGCTGACGGGTGACAACTACTTCGGCAGCACGTTCGCTACCCCGGGTGACGTCGACAACAACGACAACAGCTCGCGTACGAACAGCGCGGTCAAGTACGTCTCGCCAGTTCTGCAAGGCTTCCAGTTCGAAGGCATGTACGCGTTTGGCGGCGTGGCTGGCTCGACCGGCTCGGGTCAGACCTGGGGTGCTGCTGCAACGTACGGCATCGGCTCGTTCAACGTCGCCGGCGGCTACGTCCGCATGGACAACGCGTCGTCGCCGGCATCGCGCGCGGCTAACGGCGGCTGGGCTTCGGGCGCAACGTCGGACGCCATGTTCCAGGACGGCAGCCAGATCACCCAGGCTTACGCTTCGGCGAAGTCGGTTGGCATTGCTTCGGTGGCTGCACAATACGTCGCTGGTCCGTTCACGTTCAACGGCCGTTACAGCAACGTTCAGATGCGCCGGGACAGCGCTTCGGCATTCCCGTCGAACCAGCGCTTCAACGTCGCAGGCGGCTACCTCGGTTATCAGCTGAACCCGGCACTGCTGCTCGGCCTCGGCTACACCTGGACGCACGGCTCTGGCGACACCTCGAACACGTACAACCAGGTTTCGCTCGGCGCGGACTACAACCTGTCGAAGCGCACCGACCTGTACGCTGTGGCGGCCTGGCAGCACGCCAACGGCACGCAGCGCGACAGCGCGACCACGACGTCGATCGCAGGCGCGTCGATCGGCTCGTACGGCTACAACTCAGCTACGAGCTCGCAGACCATGGTCAGCCTGGGCATCCGCCACAAGTTCTAAGCAACGCTTTACTCCGGGCTTCGGCCCGGCGCCGGAACGGGCTGACGAGCCCTTCCGGCGCAGCTCGCGAGACCACGCAGCTAAAAACGAAACGCCCCACAAACCAGCCTCAGGCGCAAGCCCTGGCTGGTTTTTTTATGGCCGCCGGGTTTTAGAAGCAATCCCCCACGGCGTGTTCACGTAAAGTCTTGACTTACGCCTTTTACACGCCTTTTACACGAGCGAAAGGCTCAACGCAGCCGCGCCAGCGCGGCGGCGGCGTGCCACACGAACGCGTCGCTCAGCGCCGTCGCCGCGCGCTGCGTGCCGCGCACGACATGGAGCGCGCTCGACAGCGCGGGCGTGAAGCGCTTCACGCTCACCCGCGCGCTCGCGTGCTGCGCTGTCAGCGCGTCGACGAGCGCGATGCCCATCCCCGCCTCCACCATCGCCACGACGGATTGCGCGAGCGCCGCTTCGACGCCGGGCTCGCGCGCCACCCCGCATTCGGCAAAGTGCCGGTCGATCGAGAGGCGCGCCTCGCTCGCCGCGGCAAACGAAATGAAGGGTTCGCCCGCGCAGTCTTGCGCATGAATCACGCGTTTGCGCGCGAGCCGGTGCCCGCGCGGCACGATGCAGCGCAGCGGCCATTCACCCAGATACTCGAGACGCGCGCCAGGATGCGCGACGGCTTGCGCGACGAAACCGAGATCGCAGCGTTGCGCCGCCACCCGCTCGGCAATCCCGGCGGCCTCGCCCGTCAGCAATTCGAAATCGACGCCTTCGTGCTCGCTCGCAAACGCGGCGGCCACGCGCGGCAGGAAGTCGGCGCAAAGATCCGCCGAAGCGGCAACGCGCACGACGCCGCGCCGTTGCGCGCGAATCTGCGCGGCCGCCTGAGCCACGCGCTCGAAACCGAAGAACGCGCGCTCGACTTCGTCTTGCAGCGTATGGGCCTCGACGGTCGGCAGCAAACGCCCCCGGCGCCGCTCGAAAAGCGCGAACCCCACCTTTGCTTCGAAGTCGGCAAGCAAACGGCTCACCGCAGGTTGAGAAATGCCGAGCGCCTGTGCCGCGCGCGTGACGGTGCGCCATTGCATCAACGCGCGAAACGCTTCCACCTGGCGCAAACTGAGGTCGGCTGTCTGCATAACACCTTGTTATGGATGGTTGAACTATTCTGTCTAAAGCATCACTTTCATATGATATCGACGACGACCATATCGCAAATACAGAGATATCATACTGAATATCAGCCATAACATCAGGACATAGCAAAGCAGTTTCAGTGCGCATTGCACGTACCAAATGAAAAATCCCCGTGGGCTCGACGCCAACGGGGATTTTTTGGTACTGACGGGTAACCGCTACCCGAAGGCCGCGGCTTGTAGCGCAATCAGCGCGATCAGGCTGCTGCTGCGTCCTTCAGCTTCTTCAGGGCGCGCGCCTTGATGCGGACCGATGCGGGCTTCGCCGGGAACCAGCGCTCTTCGCCCGTGAACGGATCCTTGCCGAAGCGCTTCTTCTTCGCCGGCACGGCCTGGACGACGATCTTCAGAAGGCCCGACAGCGTGAATTCGCCAGCGCCCTTCTTGTGGACCGAACCGAGGATCGTGTCTTCCAGCGCGGCGAGCACGGCCTTGGCAGCCTTCGGCTCGACGCCTGCACGCTCAGCGACGTGGGTAGCCAGCGAGGCCTTCGTGAAGGTGTCCTTGATCGGCGTCGGTGCGCCGGACGCCTTCACGGCGACCTTCTTAGCTGCGGCCGTCTTGGTGGCGGGCGCTTTCTTTGCGGCAACCTTCTTGGCCGGGGCAGCTGCCTTTTTTGCGGCCACTTTCTTTGCGGAAGTCGGCATGTTTCTCCTACCAGTGTTGGTCAGTGAATCGAAGAAGCACTGCGGAATGCACGTGCTTCAACGGCGGATTCTACATACGCGCAAGCGTTTTGCGTGAAGCTTTTGCATTGTCGTTACGATTTTGTTGCGCGGCGCTGACTCTCGATCACATTTTGACGCCTGTTTACAGGGGTAAACGTGCCCCGGACGCGCCCGAATCGCTGACGGACGACGCACTTCGGTCGGCGCGGCGCACGCCGCGTTCATCAGGAAAGCGCCATACGTATGGCGTTTTTGCACGATTTCGGCTGCCACGCCGGTGTCGCCGAGACGGCAAGATGCAGTCAAAGCGTGCGCAGCAGCGTGGCGAGCGACGTCAGCGCGGCGTCGATACGCTCGGCGTCGACTCCACCGTAACCGAACAGAAAACCGCTCTGCACAGGCGCTTCGAGATGAAACGGCGCGAGCGGGTGCAGGCCGATCGACGCGCGGCGCGCGGCCTGCGCGAGCGCGGCGGCGTCGAGCGGCGCGACGAGCCGTGCCGCCAGGTGCAACCCCGCCGTGTTCGGCATGACGGGTTCGAGCCACGGCGCAAGCGGTCCGCTCAGATGCGCGAGCAGCACGTCGTGGCGCTGCGAATACGCCTGATTGACAACGCCTAAAGTGCACCTGCGGTTACGCAGTTCGCGAGTCCAACGCATCGTTGTCAACCTCGCTGTCGACGACAGCGCCACGAAATTCAACTCGATAGGTGAACGCTCATGCAAGCACGTCTGGATTTCTACAAGGCCAACCCGGAAGGCACGAAGGCCATGATTGCGCTCGAAGAGCGCGCGAGCAAAAGCTCGATCGAAAAGCCGCTCGCAGAACGGGGGCGCCTGCGCGCTTCGCAGATCAATGGCTGCGCCTGTTGTGTCGACATGCACACCATTGATGCACGTAAGGGCGGCGAAACCGATCGCCGGCTCGCCACGGTATCGGTGTGGCGCGAAACGCCGTTCTACACTGAACGCGAGCGCGCGGCGCTCGAATGGACCGAATCGGTCACGCTGTTCGCGCAAACGCACGTGCCCGACGACGTTTGGGAACGCGTGAAGCCGCATTTCAGCGATCAGGAGATCGCCGACTCACGCTGCCGATCATCGCGATCAACGGCTGGAACCGCATCGCGGTGACGTTCCGCAAGATGCCGGCCTGAGTTTGAAGCAGCCAACGCGCCGCTTCAGTTGCCGCAAGTTAAGCGGCGGCTGAACGCGGCGCGTGTCTCGTTCAGTGAACGCTTTCCGATTGCGGCTCGCACGTGCGCCGCTGGCAGTTTTTGCGTGGTTTTTGGCATGGTTGTGGACCGGGGCGAGATTACAGTGATTTCCGAATCATCGACACAGCTGTCGACCCTTTGCGACAGTCCAATCTTGACCGGGAACCCCACATGGCACTGCAAATCGGATTTCTCGCATTTCCCAACGTTCAGCAGCTCGACCTGACCGGCCCGTACGACGTGCTCGCGTCGATGCCGGACAGCCAGGCGCGGCTCATCTGGAAGACGCGCGATCCGGTGCGCTCGAGCACCGGTCTCATGCTCACGCCCGACACGACCTTCGAGGACTGCCCGCCACTCGACGTGGTCTGCGTGCCGGGCGGCAGTGGCGTCTCCCTGCTGATTCCCGACGACGAGACGCTCGCGTTCCTGCGCCGCCAGGCGAGCACGGCGCGCTACGTCACCTCGGTTTGCACGGGCGCGCTCGTGCTCGGCGCGGCCGGGCTGCTGCGCGGACGCCGCGCGACCACGCACTGGGCCTTCCACGAACTGCTGGAGCCGCTCGGCGCGCTGCCCGTGAAAGCGCGCGTGGTGCGCGACGGGAACGTGCTGACCGGCGGCGGCATCACTGCCGGTATCGATTTCGCATTAACGCTCGCCGCCGAGCTGATCGGCGACGAGGCCGCCCAGGCGCTCCAGCTCGAACTTGAATACGCCCCCGCGCCGCCATTCGATGCGGGCGACCCCGCCAGCGCGCCGCGTGTGATCGTGGAAAGGTTGCGCGCGCAGACAGCTGCGTCGCTCGCCGAACGCGCGCGCGTAGTCGCAGCGGCGGCCGCGAAACTCGGCGCCTGAGTGCCCAGCGAGGCCGCCGGGGTCGCCGCTGCGGTTACCAGCAAGCCAGGGTCAGCGCTTGCTACCGTCTTTGGTGGGGATCGATTACATTGAGCAACGGGCGCGCCGCAGCCATCTGCGCCCGTCGTCCCAGCCCTGAGTAAGTCGTTCAAACCAGTCATTAGGGGAATTAATGCACTCCACCACCAGCAAGCTGACTCTCGCCGCGGCGACCGCCGCATTCCTGATCGGCGTTGCCGCGCCGGCATTCGCGCAAACGGAAGCCAGCGCACCCGCCGCGGCCACGGCCACGGCCTCGCAACCGCTCACCAAGGAACAGAAGGCGCAGGCAAAGGCTCAGGCCAAAGCGCAGCGCAAGGCCGAACGCAAGCAAGCCCGCGCGAAGAACAACGCCGAGCTGAAGAAGCTGGAAGACGCGGGCTACAAGCCGGCACTGAACGACCCGAACTATCCGCAGAACCTGCAGGATGCACAGAAGAAAGCTAACGCTGCTGCTGGCGCCAGCCAGTAATTCGCGTCGGCGGCCGTTTTAACCGGCTGTTTTGCCGGTTAAAACGACGCCTCCACCATCAACTTGCCCGCATCACCCGCAGCATGCTGCCACGCTGCCCTTCCCCCGCCTTCGCGCTCGCCCGCTCCCGCCGTACACACTAAACGCTTCATCAGTCGAATGGCAGTACCATCCGCGAAGCGAATGCGCTGACTCGTTCGCAAGCCGCCACACCGCCGCTTTTCGACGCTGTATGCGCCCTGCCAGAAGCGACACGCGAGCCATGCCGCATGCATGCCCAACATGGAGTCTTCGCCATGAACGCACCCCAGCCAGCCGCCAACGCGAGCGCCGCGCCGCAGAAAAAGGGCATACCTGTGGGCCTGATCGCGGGCGTGATCGCGCTCGTCGTCGTGCTTCTGCTGCCCCTGCCCGATAGCCTCCCGCCCGCCGGCCAGCGCATGCTCGCCATCCTCGCGTTCGCCGTGGTCGTGTGGCTCACCGAAGCCGTATCGTACGAAGCGAGCGCCATCATCATCACCTCACTCATGGCGTTTCTCGTGGGGACCGCGCCCACCATCGACAACCCCGCTGTCGATTACGGCACCAACAAAGCCATCAGCATGGCGCTCGCGGGCTTCTCGAATTCCGCGCTCGCGCTCGTGGCCGGCGCACTCTTTATCTCCGCGGCGATGACCGTCACCGGGCTCGACCGGCGCATTGCGCTCGTCACGCTCTCGCTGATCGGCACCACCACGCGGCGCATCCTGATCGGCGCGGTCGCCGTGACCATCGTGCTCTCGCTCGTGGTGCCGAGCGCCACCGCGCGCAGCGCCTGCGTCGTGCCGATCATGGTGGGCGTGATCTCGGCGTTCGGCGTGGACAAGCGCTCGAACATCGCGGCGGGCATCATGATCGTGGTCGCGCAAGCCACCAGCATCTGGAACGTCGGCATCCAGACTGCCGCCGCGCAGAATCTGCTGACCGTGGGCTTCATGGACAAGATGCTCGGCGCGCGCGTCACGTGGCTCGACTGGCTCATTGCGGGTGCGCCCTGGGCGATCGTCATGTCGGCGGCGCTGCTCTTCATCGTGCTGAAGATGCTGCCGCCCGAAGCCGACGCTATCGCGGGCGGCAAGGAAGCCGTCGAAGCCTCGCTGCGCGAACTCGGCCCCATGACGGGCCCGCAAAAACGCCTGCTGGGTGTTTCCATCGGCCTGCTGCTGTTCTGGGCGACCGAAGGCAAGCTGCACCCGTTCGATACCACCTCGGTCACTTACGTTGGGCTCGTGCTGCTGCTGTTGCCGCGCTTTGGTGTGATGGACTGGAAGACCGTGCAAAGCCGCATTCCGTGGGGCACGGTGATCGTGTTCGGCGTGGGCATCAGCCTCGGCACGGCGCTGCTCACGACGAAGGCCGGCCAATGGCTCGGCGACCTCGTCGCGCATCACACGGGGCTCGACACCGCCACCCCGTTCATGGCCTTCGCGATTCTCTCGGCCTTCCTCATCCTCATCCACCTCGGATTTGCGAGCGCAACGGCGCTCACCTCCGCGATGCTGCCGATTCTCGTGTCGGTGCTGCAGTCCATGCAGGGCGATTTCAACCGGCTCGGTCTCACCATGCTGCTCGGCTACGTCGTGAGCTTCGGCTTCATCCTGCCGATCAATGCGCCGCAAAACATGGTGTGCCTCGCCACCGAAACGTTTACGGCGAAGCAGTTCGCGCGCGTGGGCATCGTGCTGACGATCGTCGGCTACGTGTTATTGCTGCTGTTCGCCGCGACGTGGTGGCGCTGGCTGGGCTGGATCTGAACACTGCACCCGAACGCTGCACGGTTAGCAAGGAGCCGCTCATGGAAGTCAAGATCGACGACGCACGCCGCTTCGCCACGGCCGTGCTCACGAACGTCTCGGTGCCTGAAGACATTGCCGCCGACGTGGCCGATCACCTGATCGAATCCGACCGCGTGGGCTACGCGAGCCACGGCCTGTCGATCCTGCCTAACTACAAGCGCGTGCTTGCCGCGGGTTTCGTGGCCGCCGATGGTCGCGCGGAACGCGTAGTCGACCGCGGCAGCCTGATCGGCTATGACGGCCACAGTGGCTTTGGCCAGCACATTGGCAAGGTCGTGATGGAAGACGCGATCGCCCGCGCGCACGAGCATGGCCAGTGCATCGTGACGCTGCGCCATAGCCATCACCTGGGGCGCATGGGCCACTACGGCGAAATGGTCGCGGCGCAGGGCTACGTGCTGCTCGCGTTCACCAACGTGGTGAACCGCGCGCCGATCGTCGCGCCGTTCGGCGGACGCGAGCCTCGACTCACGACCAACCCGCTGTGCTTCGCGGGCCCGCTGCCGGGCGGGCGGCCGCCCTTCGTCGTGGATATCGCCACGAGCGCCATTGCCGTGAACAAGGCGCGCGTGCTCGCCGAAAACGGCCTGCCGGCGCCCGACGGCTCGGTGATCGACGCGAACGGCCAACCGAGCACCGACCCGAACGTGCTGTTCGCCGACCCGCCCGGCGCGCTGCTGCCGTTTGGCCTGCACAAAGGTTATGCGCTCGGGCTTGTGGCGGAACTGCTCGCGGGTGTGCTCTCGGGCGGCGGCACGATCCATCCGGACAACCCGCGCAACGGCGTCGCGACCAACAATCTGTTCGCGCTGGTGCTCGATCCGCAGGTGGATTTCAACACGACGTGGCGCTCGCAGGAGGTCGAATCGTTCCTCGACTATCTGCTCAGCTGCCCGCCGCAGGATCCGGCGCAGCCGGTGCAATATCCGGGCCAATATGAGGCGGAGAATCGCGCACGGCATATGCAGACGATCGTTCTGCCCGACTCCGTAAGAAAACCCTTCGCCGATATCACAAACGAACTGGGCATCGCGCCGCTCACGGCGATTTGAAACCGGCTTGAAACGGTCCAACGCGCCGCCGGACATGCAAAAAAAAGCCGCGCGAGCCCTTCGGGACCCGCGCGGCCATTTCATTCGTTGCGCCTACCTCACACGGCAACCGCGCCCACGTAGTTCTCGGCCATCGCCGTCGCGGCGGCGCGCGACGTGGTGACGTGCTCCAGCTCGGCGACCTGCAGGCGCTGCTCGAACGGCGTGGCATCGTCGAGGCGGTGCATCATGCGCGTCATCCAGTACGAGAAGTGTTCGGCGCGCCAGATGCGGCGCAGCGCCGTTTCGCTATAGCCGTCGAGCAGATCGGTGCGGCCTTCCTTGTAGAACGCCACCAGCGCCCCGGTCAGCACGCGCACGTCCGCCACCGCGAGATTGAGGCCCTTCGCGCCGGTAGGCGGCACGATATGCGCCGCGTCGCCCGCGAGAAAGAGGCGGCCGTGCTGCATCGTGGTCGTGACGAAGCTGCGCATGCCCACGATGTTCTTCTGGAAGATCTTGCCTTCCACCACCTGGTGGCCTTCGCGGGAATCGACGCGCGCGTGCAACTCGGCCCAGATGCGGTCGTCGGACCAGTGATCGACGTTGTCCTTCGGATCGCACTGGAAATACATGCGCTGCACGTTCGGCGAGCGCGTGCTGACGAGCGCGAAGCCGCGATCGTGCCGCGCGTAGATCAGCTCGTCGGACGTGGGCGGCGCCTCGACGAGAATGCCGAACCAGCCGAACGGGAACACGCGCTCGTAGTCCTGGCGCAGCGCCGCCGGAATCGAGGCGCGCGACACGCCGTGAAAACCGTCGCAGCCGATCACGTAGTCGCAGTGCAGCTCGTGCGCCTCGCCTTCGTGCGTGAAGCGGATCGACGGCGTGCTGGATTCGACGCCGTGAATCGACGTGTCCGAGACGTCGAAGAAGAGCTTGCCGTCCGCAGCCACGCGCGCGGCCACGAGGTCTTTGAGCACTTCGTGCTGCGCGTAGACGGTAATGGCTTTGCCCGTGAGGCCGGTGAGATCGATGCGGCGGCGCTTGCCTTCGAACGCGAGTTCGAAGCCGTGATGCAGCGCGCCTTCGGCCTTCATGCGCTCGCCGACGCCCGCTTCGGTGAGCACGTCCATCGTGCCTTGCTCGAGCACGCCGGCGCGAATGGTCGATTCGATCTGCTCGCGGCCACGCAGCTCGAGCACGACCGAGTCGATGCCACGCAAATGCAGAAGATGGGAAAGAAGCAGGCCCGCGGGCCCGGCGCCGATGATACCAACCTGAGTGCGCATGAGATGTCTCCTGATGCGGCGTTGCTTGAATTGATTTTTCGCAAGTTTCGCCGCTTCACCTGTTATCGCGCAACGCGATATGGAGAATATGGACTATCCCGATTTCGAATAATGCCGCAGGCGCCAGCCGTCTCGCCAGCCCGTCGTGCGGAACGGAAATTGCTCTTTGGCACGCTTCGCCTGCGCCCCACGTTCGCGCGCAGGCGCGCTCGTCGCCCATCAAAAACATCAAGGCCATGTCTTTTCCGTTCCGCTCCCGCACGCCCGCATCCGCCACGAAATCCCGCTCCATCCCGTTTGCCGCCACGCTCGCCGCTGCGTTGTGCCTCACCTGGCCGCTCGCGCAAACCGCCCATGCCGCTGACGCCCAGGCCGACGCCGCGGCCTCCGCGAGCGCGCCGGCCAACGCGCAGGAATTACAAACGTCCGCGCGATCGGCAAAGCCGGTTCGCTCGCCAGCGCAGCATGACGCGGCAAAAGAGAGCCAGCCCGCCACGCCCGCCGACCTCTACGGCCGCCTCTATCACGACGT
Source organism: Paraburkholderia sp. CNPSo 3076 (assembly GCF_026343935.1). Lineage (NCBI taxonomy): Bacteria > Pseudomonadati > Pseudomonadota > Betaproteobacteria > Burkholderiales > Burkholderiaceae > Paraburkholderia > Paraburkholderia sp. CNPSo 3076. The sequence continues at coordinate 83,833 of NZ_JAPMAL010000010.1, forward strand.
GCAGCTCGCGCAGATCTTCCCCGACAGCAAGACGTTTGCCGACATGCTGCCCAACGAGCGCCCGAGCCAGATCACGGCGGCCTACGAGCGCTGGCGCCAGCAGCACGCGGGGTTGCACGACAACGCCGCGCGCAAGGCCGCGCTCACGCAGTTCGTGAACCAGTACTTCACGGCCCCGGCGCAAACTGAAAACCACTACGTTTCCGATCCGAACCAGGATGTCGTCGGCCACATCGACACACTCTGGAACGTGCTGAGCCGCCGCCCCGACGCGAAGCCGGATCCGTATTCGTCGCTGCTGCCGCTGCCGTACGCGTACGTCGTGCCGGGCGGGCGCTTCAACGAAATCTACTACTGGGATTCGTACTTCATCATGCTCGGCCTGGAAGCCAGCGGCCGCCACGAACTCGCGCTCGACGAGCTGAACAACTTCGCCGCGCTGATCGACCGCTACGGCCATATCGCGAACGGCAATCGCACGTACTACCTGAGCCGCTCGCAGCCGCCGTTTTTCGCGCAGATGGTGAGCCTCGTCGCGGAGAAAGACGGCGACGCCGTGTACCTCCACTACCTGCCGCAATTGCGCAAGGAATACGACTACTGGATGGCCGGCGCGCAGACGCTCAAGCCCGGCCACGCCGCGCGCCACCTCGTGCGCCTGCCCGACGGCACGCTGCTCAACCGCTACTGGGACGCGCGCAACCGCCCGCGCGACGAGTCGTACCGCGAAGACATCCTCACCGCGCGCGCCACGCCGCAGCGCGATGCCTCCGACCTCTGGCGCAACCTGCGCGCGGGCGCGGAAACGGGCTGGGACTACAGTTCGCGCTGGCTCGCCGACGGCCACACCCTCTCGACCATCGACGTGACCTCGCTCGCGCCGGTGGACCTCAATTCGCTGATGGTGATCCTCGAACGCACGCTCGCGAAGGCCTACGGCCTGAAGGGCGACGCGCGCGAGGCCGAACTGATGACGAAGCGCGCGCAACAACGCGCCGACGCCATCGACCGCGTGCTCTGGGATCCGCAATTGCACGCATACAGCGACTACGACTTCGCACACCGCACGCTCACGCACCGGCTCACGGCGGCGACCGTCTACCCGCTCTATGCGGGCGCCGCGACGAAGGCCCAGGCACAGGAAGTAGCCGCCGCGGTGCGCGCCGGACTGCTGCGCCCCGGCGGCCTCGCCACCACCCAGGTCGCGACCGGCCAGCAATGGGACGAGCCGAACGGCTGGGCGCCGCTCCAATATCTCGCGGTCATGGGGCTGCGCCGCTACGGCGAGCAGGACCTGGCGCAGGAAATCGCCACGCGCTGGATCGCCACGAATCTCGCCTACTACACCCGCACGCACAAGCTCGTCGAGAAGTACGACGTGAGCGCGTCGGCCACGAAGGCCTCGTCGGCGGGCGGCGGCGAATATCCGCTGCAGGACGGCTTTGGATGGACCAATGGCGTACTGCGCGTGCTGCTGCAGATGTATCCGCAGACGGGCGCCGCCCAAGGCGCCCCGGCGGCGTCCGGCGCGGCTGCTGCCAGCGCGCCCTGAGGCGACGCCGCTAGCCCGCCGCGGCGTACACTTTTTGCGCTACCACTGCGTAATCGTCGTGTTGCAACAGGAGCCACCCATGCGCAACGAAACGGCCTTTTTGTTCGACCTCGACGGCACGCTCGTCGACAGCGTGTATCAGCACGTGCTCGCATGGAAGGAAGCGCTCGACGCGGACGGCATCGAGCTTTCGGTGTGGCGCATTCATCGGCGCATCGGGATGAGCGGCGGGCTTTTCATGAACCAGTTGCTGCGCGAGACGCACGAGGCCCACGAGACGATCGCGCCCGAGCGTATCGCACGCTTGCAAAAACTACACGCTGACGCCTATCGCCGCCACGCCGACAAGGTGCGGCCGCTGCCCGGCGCTCGCGCGCTGCTCGACGCCCTGAGCGCCGCGCAGGTGCCCTGGGCGATCGCCACGAGCGGGCGGCTCGCCACGGCGTCCGTGAACTTGCAGGCGCTCGGCGTGGACCCGTCCGTCACGACCGTGGTCACGCGCGACGAAGTGCGCCACGCCAAGCCCGATCCGGATCTCTTCGTCGCCGCGGCGCTGCGGCTGAGCGTGCCGATCGAGCGCTGCCTCGTGGTGGGCGACAGCGTCTGGGACATGCTCGCGGCCCAGCGCTGCCGCGCGCTCGGCATTGGCCTGCAGTCGGGCGGCTACGGCACCGAGGAACTGGAGCGTGCGGGCGCGCTGCGCGTGTACGAAGATCCCGCCGACCTGCTCGGCCACCTCGACGAAGTCTGCGCGCGCGACTGAGCGGCTGGTTGGGCGGCTAATCGAACTGATCGCGCGCACCGCCCGCATGCGGCGCGAAAATTGCGCAGCTCTCGAATGTGCAGTGCAGCACCGCCGCTGCGCCGCCCCGCCTCTGGCGCACGTCATGTACTGCATGTCGCGCGCCATCGGCGTATGCTGACATAGGTCAATTCGACAACTCACCGGCCGGCTCCCGCCGCCTGCTGCGATGAACGACTCCGCCCCTGCCCCCGGAACTCCCAGCGCGCCGCGCGTGACGGTGGTCGTCCTCACGCGCAATCACGTACGTCAAACCATCGATACCGTCGCGCGCCTCACCGCCCTTCCCGAGCACCCCGACCTCATCGTGGCCGACAACGGCTCCACCGATTCCACCGTCTCCCTGCTGGCGTCGCTCTTTCCGCAAGTGCGCATCGTCCAGTCGCTGGGCGACCACGGCATGGCCGGCTTCAATCGCGCCGTGCTGCTCGCGCGCACCGACTACGTCGCGTGCTGCGACGACAGCACCTGGTTCGCACCCGGCGCGCTCGCGCGCGCGGCGCAGCTGCTAGACGCCCATGCGCAAGTCGCCGTGCTCAATGCGCGCGTGGTAAGCGGCGACGAGCGCGAAATTCACCCCGCCTGCCTGATGCTCGCCGCCACGTCGCCGGGCGCGGAAGGCGACGCCGGCCCGGCGCTCGCGAACTTCATGGCGGGCGCGTGCATTTTCCGCGCGGCCGTGTTCCGCGCACTCGGCGGCTACGAGGAGCGGCTGTCACACGGCGGCGCCGAGGAGCTTGCCGCGCTCGACATGCTGTCGGCCGGCCATGAGATCGTCTATTGCGAGCAGGCGCTCGCACATCGCGAACCGCTTTACCGCTGGTTCACGCGCGCGCAGCAATGCGCGCTCGCGCGCAACACCGCCTGGGTGGCATGGATGCGCCTGCCCGCGCGCGATGCGTTCGCGGCGACCGGCCGTGCGCTCGCCGTGTTCGCACGCCAGCGCTCGCTCGGGCCCGCGGGCGTGGCGCTGCTGCGCGGCGCGTTCTGGACGTTGCGCGCACGCCGCGTGGTGCCGCCCCACGTCGTGCTGCTCACCCGCCAGGTCCGCCGCGCGGAACGCCACGTGCGCGCGGGCATTCCGGCAATGGCCGAAAAGTACGACCGCTCAGGGCAGCGCGCGTGGTAAGCTGCGGCGCCCGCTGTACGCGGGCCGTCCATTCAAGAGGCCAGAGCCTGTCAAACTTGTGAACAGGCCGTATGACAGACCCGAGGACCATGACGACGCCCGACTCCGGCATCGCCCCGCACAACGCCGCCGCCGAAAGCCACCACGAACGCCGCTTCGAGGCGCTCGTGGAGCCGATCGAGGACTACGCGATCTTCCTGCTCGATACGCGCGGCTACATCGTGAGCTGGAATCGCGGCGCGGCCCGCATCAAGGGCTATGAAGCGCACGAGATCATCGGCCAGCATTTCTCGCGCTTTTACACCGACGAAGCGAATGCGCGCCGCTGGCCCGATCACGAGCTGGAGCAGGCCGCGCTGCACGGACGCTTCAACGACGAAGGCTGGCGCGTGCGCAAGGATGGCTCGATGTTCTGGGCCAACGTCGTCATCACCGCGCTGCGCGAGCGCGACGGCTCGCTCTCCGGCTTCGCCAAGGTCACGCGCGACCTCACCGCCGAACGCCGCCAGGTCGAGGCGCTGCGCCTTTCCGAGGAGCGCTTTCGCCTGCTCGTGGAAAGCGTGAGCGACTACGCGATGTTCATGCTCGATCCGCAGGGCCACGTGGTGAGCTGGAACGCCGGCGCGACCAACCTGAAGGGCTACCGCCCGGCCGAGATCGTCGGCCAGCATTTTTCCGTGTTCTATCCGCCCGACGAGGTCGCCGCTGGCCAGCCCGAACGCGAGCTGCGCCGCGCGAAGGAGTTGGGCCGGGTCGTGACCGAGGGCTGGCGCGTGCGCAAGGACGGCTCGATGTTCTGGGCCAGCGTCACGATCACAGCCGTGCACGACGGCCACGGCCGGCTCACAGGTTTCGCAAAGGTCACGCGCGACATGACCGAAAGCCGCCGCACCGACGAACTCGAGCATTCGAGCGAGCAGATGAAGCAGTTCCTCGCCTTGCTCGCGCACGAACTGCGCAACCCGCTCGCGCCGGTGCGCAACGCCGTGGCCACGATGCGCCTCATGGCTGCGCCGAGCCCCGACATCGAGCGCGCACGCGACACGATCGACCGGCAGATCGTGCACCTCACGCGGCTCGTGGACGACCTGCTCGACGTCGGGCGCATCACGTCGGGCAAGATCGAGTTGCGCGAGGCGCCGCTCGACCTGCACGAAGTGGTCGCGCACGCCATCGACGCGGCGCAGCCCTTCACCTCGGCGCGCGGCCAGCACGTGGACGTGCAGATGCCCGACAAGACGCTCACCATGACGGGCGACCACACGCGGCTCGTGCAGGTGCTGCAGAACCTGCTGCACAACGCCTCGAAGTTCTCGCCCGACGGCAGCCATATCGTCGTGGACGTGCGTTCCGCCGCGCGCGCCGTACAGATCCAGGTGCACGACGAAGGCCGCGGCCTGCGGCCCGGCACGCACGAGTCGATCTTCGGCCTCTTCAGCCAGGACCGCTCGGCGCCCGGGCCCGCGGAAAACGGGCTCGGCATCGGCCTCATGCTGTGCCGCTCGCTCGTCGAGCTGCATGGCGGCACCATCTCGGCCAGGAGCGCCGGGCCCGGCAAAGGCAGCACGTTCACGATCCGCCTGCCGCTCGTGCGCGAGACCGCGCATGCCGTGCAGCCGCCGCCGCTCATGCCGGACACGGCCGAGCTGGCCGCGCTGGCCGAAGCCGGCGTGCCGCCGCTGCGCGTGCTCGTAGTCGACGACAACCGCGATTCGGCCGACAGCCTCGCCACGCTGCTCGAACTCAAAGGGCACGACGTGCGCGTGGCCTACAGCGCCGCCCACGCGCGCGAGGAAGTGGACGGCTTCACGCCCGACGCCGCGCTCATCGACATCGCCATGCCCGAGATCGACGGCTATGCGACGCTGCGCGCCCTGCGCGCGCTGCCGCCGCTCAGGCACACCCTGTTTGCCGCGATGACGGGTTTCGGCCAGGCCGCCGACATCGAACTCACGCGCGAAGCGGGCTTCGAAATGCATCTCGTGAAGCCCGTGGACGTCACGCTTTTCGACGAGGTGCTCGCACTCGCGGCGGCACGGCAAAGGCGCCGCCGCGCGTAACGTCGACTTGAGGCGCCTTAAGGTGAGATAGGTGCGAACGGCCGGTACTCGACCGTGGGCCCGCGCACGACGATCGCCGTCGATTCCGGCACTTCGGCCCATACATCGGGCGCATCGCCAAGCGGCTCGGAAACGAGCAGATAGGCATCGTCGCCGGCCGCCACGATGCGCGGGTCGTCGGGATACAGTTCGCGCAGATGCCGGAACGCCGTGGTGTGATAGAGCGAGCGCGAATTGCGCTCGCTCGAATAGCGCGCGGCGACGATCTGCTCGCCGTCGCATGCGCAGACGGTCATATTGAGCGCCGGCTCGACGCCATGCTTTTTTGCGGTTTCCTCGACAAAACCCGCCATGCGTTCCAGCGCAAGAACGGGATCGACTTCGAGGCCGAACGTCATCGCGAGATAGAACATCGTTTCCGAATCCGTCGACCCTTCGAGCGCGTTGAAGCGCCCCGGATCGATCGCGACCAGCAGATCGCGCCGCATCAGTGGATAGCTGCGGATCAGCCCGTTGTGCGCGAAGATCCAGCGCCGGTGGCGAAACGGATGGCAGTTCGTTTCCTGCACGGGCGTATGCGTGGCCGCGCGGATGTGCGCGACGAACATCGGCGCACGCACCGCGCGCGCTAGTTCGCGCAGGTTGCGGTCGTTCCAGGCCGGATGCACGCTGCGGTAGCGATAGGGAATGTCGTGCGGGTCCTGATACCAGCCGAGCCCGAAGCCGTCGCCATTCGTGGTGGTCGCGCCTTTGGTGGAGTGCAGGCTTTGATCGATCAGCGAATGGCGGGCGTGAAACAGCACGGTTTCGAGCTGCACGGGGTTCCCGGTATAAGCGAGCCAGCGGCACATGGTGGTCTCCTTCGCGTAAGGACGCTTGCGTATGCCGGCCCGCTTGCAGGCGCCGCTACTTTGCGGCGCGCAGGTCGGCGATCGGCGTGAGAAAGCCGGTCAGGCCAGTCAGTATGATCTGCACCCCGATGCACAGGAGCAGAAACGACGACACGCGCATGGCCACGCGCGTGCCTTCCACACCCAGGTACTGCGACAGCCGCGCGGCGCGGCTATACACGTAGTAGATCACGAGCATGACGAGCGTGGAGATGACGATCGACGCGAAGCTCGAGAGCAGCCACGCCGAAAGCTTGTGCGTGCGATTGGCATTCAGCGCGATGGCCGTGGCGATGGAGCCGGGGCCGGTGGTGAGCGGAATGGTCAGCGGAAAAAAGGCCTTGCCGGAGGCCGAACTCGCACTCATGGGCTTGACCGGGTGATCGGCCGGAGTCGGCTCGGGCTCGGGCGCGTTGAGCATCTGCCAGCCGCTCACGGCCACCGCGAGGCCCCCGCCGATACGCAACGCTTCCATGGAAATGCCGAAGAAATGCAGGATGGGCGTGCCCACGAAAAACGCCGCGACCAGCACGAAGAACGCATTGATCGCCACGCGCTTGGCCAGCAGGCGCCGCTCTTCGTCGGTGAGGTTCGCGGTGCGGTCGAGAAAAACGAAGGCAACGCCAATGGGATTGATGATGCTGATGAGTCCGGTGAAACCGAACAGGATGTCTGAAATCAGGCTCTCGATCATGGAGTCGATCCGGTAAGGGGATGCGCAAAAAGCGCGCCGGGCTGGCGAGAAGTGTAGCCGGATCGGCATTAGGCGTGCCTGATCGACGTCGCTCGATGCCCTGAAAAATGGCGCGTTGCAGCAATTTTTACAGCGGGCCCTTCAGTATTTTTGGCAGCTTTACGGGGCGCGTTCACAAGCATAGAGTGGGTTGCCTCGCACCCCGACGCGACGTTTCTTTTCTTCTCATATGAAAGAGGAGTTGCCATGTCACTGCGGTTGCTCGCTGCCCTGCCCTTTATCGGCATCCTGTTAGGGGTGCCGTTCGTCAATCGCACCGAGCCACTCGTGCTCGGCATGCCGCTCGTGCTCGCGTGGATCGTCATGTGGGTCGTGCTGGCCGCGGTGATCATGGGCATCGTCTACCGGCTCGACCCGGTCAACCGGCTTTCGGGCGAAGCGGATGCGGAGGTGCGATCATGAGCGCCCTCATCATCATCGCGGCGATGACCCTCGTCGCGCTCTTCCTCGGCGTGCGCGCCCGCCGGGGACACGACATGAGTCTCGAGCAGTGGTCGGTGGGCGGACGCAGCTTCGGCACCGCGTTCGTGTTCCTGCTGATGGCGGGCGAAATCTACACGACCTTCACGTTTCTGGGCGGCAGCGGCTTCGCCTACGGCAAGGGCGCGCCCGTCTACTACATTCTTGCCTACGGCACACTTGCATACATCCTCTCATACTGGATGCTGCCGCCCGTATGGCGCTTCGCCAAGCAGCACCGGCTCGTCTCGCAGCCGCACTTCTTCGCGCGCAAGTATCAGAGCCCCGCGCTCGGCGTGCTCGTGGCGTGTGTGGGCGTGCTCGCGCTCGTGCCCTATCTCGTGCTGCAATTGAAGGGCCTCGGCATCATCGTGACGACGGCCTCGTATGGCGCGGTTTCGTCAACGGCGGCGATCTGGATCGGGGCGATCGTGGTGACGGTCTACGTGATCGCTTCGGGCGTGCGCGGCTGCGCATGGAACTCGGTTGTGAAAGACACGATGATTCTCGCCATCGCCGTGTTCCTCGGCATCTACCTGCCGATTCACCACTATGGCAGCCTGAGCGAGATGTTCCGCGCCATCGACGCGGCCAAGCCCGGCTTCCTCACCTTCCCGGCACGCGGCCAGAGCGTAACGTGGTTCCAGTCCACCGTGCTCCTCACGGCGCTGGGCTTCTTCATGTGGCCGCACACGTTCATGTCGGTGTATACCGCGAAGAACGAGCGTATTTTCCGCCGCAACGCGATGATCCTGCCGCTCTACCAGCTCATTCTGCTGTTCGTGTTTTTCTGCGGTTTCGCGGCGGTGCTCAAGGTGCCGGGACTCAAGGGCGGCGACATCGACCTCTCGCTCTTTCGCCTCGCGCTGCAAACGTTCGATCCGTGGTTCGTGGGCGTGATCGGCGCGGCCGGCGTGCTCACCGCGCTCGTGCCGGGTTCGATGATCCTCACGACGGCATCCACGCTGCTTGCCAATGACGTCTACCGCGGCGGCCTCGTGAAGAACGCCGACGACGCGCGCGTCGCGAAGCTCGCACGCCTGTTCGTGCCGGTGATCGCGCTCGTGGCCGTGGGCTTCACGCTCCGGGGCGGCGAAACCATCGTCGCGCTGCTGCTGATGGGCTATAACTTCGTCACGCAGTTGTTCCCGGCACTGGTGTGCAGCCTTTCCGCGCGCAACCGCGTGACGAAGCAAGGCGCGTTTTGCGGCATCGTGGCGGGCGTGCTGGTCGTCATCGTCACGACGATGACGCACCTGAGCGTCGCGCAACTGCTTCCGTTCGCACCGGACGCCATCAAGGACGTCAACATCGGCTTCCTTGCGCTGTTCGTGAACGTGATCGTGCTTGCGGTGGTGAGCACGGTGACGCAGCCGCGCACGCATGTGGATCATGAGCATGCGCGGGCGCATTGATATTGCGTAACGCGGCAGCGAGGCGGCCCAATCGGCAGGTTCCGGTTGGGCCGTTTTCTATTTATGCAGCCTTGCGCGCTTCGGCAATGCGCTGCGGCGCCTCGGGACGCGCGTAGAGGCGTTCGAGATACGCCTGCAAGCCCGGGAAGCCGTCGAGCAGTTGCACTTCGTTGGCCCAGTCCATCAGATAAACCGTCACGCAGTCGGCGACCGAAAGCTTGTTGCCGACGATGAACTCGCGTCCTTCGAGGTGCTTCTCGAGCACCGCGGCCATGGCCCTGAAGTCCTCCCGCGCGAGTTCGATATCGGCCGGACTGCGCTTTTCCGGCGGATAAAGGAACGAATGCCGTGTGATTCTCCAAAGCGGCTGTTCCAGCTCGGTGACCGCGAACAGGGTCCAGCGATACGCCTGCGCGCGTTCGTCGAGATCCGCGGGCAATAGCGCTTTCTCCGGATATTTATCCGCGAGATACAGCACGATGGCAGCCGACTCGGGAATCACGCGGTCGCCGTCGATCAGCACGGGCACCTTGCCCGCGGGATTGATGCGCAGGTATTCGGGCCGCCTGTGCTCGCCTTCGAGCAGATTGACCGAGATGAATTCGAAATCGGCGTCGACTTCCTTGAGGCCCCATAGCGCGCGTTGCGAACGGGTGCCGGCAAAACCGTACAGTTTCATGACGCGCCTCCGTTCAGACACCGGGAATCGGCAGAACCGGCATCAGTTCGACGCCCTCGCCCGGGAAAATCGAAAAATGCGGGTGCCCTTCGAACAGCTTCGCGGCCTCTTCGTGCGATGCGGCACGCAGCACGGTATAGCCCGTTAGCGCGTTAGACGTATCCGCGATGCCATGCTCGCCAATCGACTTGGTCTTGCCGAGCGGCCCGCCCATATCGACGATCGACGCCTTGTGCTTTTCGACCCACGCGTGCCAGGCCGCAATGCCCTCCTTCTCCTTTGCGTGTCGATCCGCTTCGGAAAGCGCCGCCCAACCCTTCATGCGTGCGTTGTCTTTGGTACCGAGAAAAACAGCGAGAAACAGTTTCTGATCGCTCATGTGTCCTCCAACTGCTGGTCTGGTTGCTGGTCTGAAAAACGGGAACAACGGCATGTCGCCCATCCGGCCTTGACAGCATAGGTTGATATCAACATAATTGCAACCATGGCACGTGCAAAGAAACTTCCCTTCGAAACCACGCTATTGGTGCGCGATTGCTGCCTGTGTCTGCATATGCAGCGCGCGGCACGCAATCTCGCGCGCATTTTCGACGACGTGCTGCGTCCGCTCGATCTCACGAACGGGCAATTTTCGCTGCTGATGTCGCTGAATCGTCCGCATCCGCCCGGCATGAAAGACGTGGCGTCGCTGCTGGCCATGGACCGCACCACGCTCACGGCCGCGCTCAAGCCACTGGAGCGGCGCGGCCTCGTCGTGATCGAGCAGGACCCGGAAGACAAGCGCAGCCGTTTGCTGAGCCTCTCCGACGAGGGGCATCGGCTGCTCAACGCGGCGTTTCCGCTATGGCAGCAAACGCATGAGGAAATCGAAAAGGAGTTTGCCGATGGCGAGGTGGACAAGCTGCGGGCGCACTTGCGCGCGCTTTCGTAGCCCTAGCGCTTCTGCGCCCCATACAGCGTCGAATCCGCAAATCCCTCCGCCGCGAGCACGCGCCCCACGAGAATCAGCGCCGTACGCTCGATATCCGTAGCCACCACCTTCTGCGCGATATCCGCGAGCGTGCCCGTTACGCGTTCCTCGTCGGGCCAGCTCACGCGATAGATCACCGCGACCGGGCAATCCTCGCCATAGTGCGGCCGCAATTCCTCGACGATGCGCGCGATATGGCGCACGCCCAGGTGAATCGCGAGCGTCGCTTTGTGACGCGCGAGGTCGGCTAGCTGCTCGCCTTCGGGCATCGACGTTTTCGTGGCGTAGCGCGTAAGGATGAGCGTCTGCGAAATGCCGGGCAGCGTGAGTTCGCTGCCGAGCGCCGCCGCGCACGCAGCGGTCGCGGTCACGCCGGGCACGACTTCATAAGGAATACCAAGTAGACGCAGCCGCCGGATCTGCTCGCCGATTGCGCCAAAGAGGGACGGGTCGCCCGAATGCACGCGCGCCACGTCGAAGCCCTGGGCATGCGCGCTTTCGAGCAACGCGACGATCTCGTCGAGCGTGAGCGGCGCCGTGTCCACCACCTTGTGCGCGCGGTGGCCTTCCAGCACGGCGGGCGGCACGAGCGAGCCCGCGTAGAGAATGACGGGGCAGCTGCGCACGAGGCGCTGGCCCTTCACGGTGATCAGTTCAGGATCGCCCGGACCCGCGCCGATAAAGAAAACGGTCATGCGTGGAAACTCCGCTAAATAGGGTTCGCGAGCGCGTCGATTGCCGCTTGCGCCGACGTGAATTCACGTTGCGCTGCGGGCAGCGGCGGCCGCTGCATCATCACCACAGGCAAGCCCATTTCGCGCGCGACGGCGAGCTTCGCTTCGGTCGCGCCGCCGCCGCTGTTCTTGCTGACCACGACGTCGATGCGCGCTTCGGTAAAGAGCGCGCGCTCGCCAACGGCTGTGAACGGCCCGCGCGCGTCGATGACGCGAGCGCGGGCATGGCCGGGATGCGCTTCGAGGCAACGGATCGTCCAGTGCTGCTGCGGCGGCACTTCGTTCAGATGCGCAAGCGGCTCGCGCCCGAGCGTGAAGAGCGGGCGCGCGAACGGCACGATCGCTTCGACTACGCCGGCCCAGCCGCTCACCATGCGCCAGTCGTCGCCGGGCTGCGGCTGCCACGGCGCACGCCGCAGCGCCCAGTACGGCACCTGTGCCGCAGCGCACGCGCGCGCCGCGTTGGCGCTGATCTGCGCGGCATAGGGATGCGTGGCGTCGAAAACGAGTGCGATGTTTTCGTCGACGAGAAAGCGCGCGAGTCCTTCTGCCCCGCCAAAGCCACCCACACGCACCGCGCAGGCGAGATCGGCGGGCACGCGGCCAAGGCCCGCGAGCGAGTACACGTGCTGCGGGCCGAGCGTGCGCGCGATCGCCAGCGCATCGCCGGTGCCGCCGAGCAGCAGGATGCGCGCCGTCACGGCTTGACGGCCTCGTAAAGCGTGACAGGCAAGGCCTGACGCCAGGTATCGAAGCCGCCCAGCGGCTGCGCCTCGCCGATGCCGATGCGCGTGAGCGTGCCGCCGTGCTGCGCGCGCCATGCCACGAGTGCCGCTTCGCTCTGCAATGTCACCGCGTTCGCGACGAGCCGCCCGCCGCTCGCTAGCGCCGCCCAGCACGCGGCCAGCACGCCGGGTACGGTCACGCCGCCGCCGATGAAGACCGCGTCGGGCGCGGCAAGTCCTGCGAGCGCGTCGGGCGCGCGGCCCGCGACGAGTTGCAAACCCGGTACGCCCAACGCCGCGCGATTGTGCTCGATGAAACGTTGACGCTCGGCGTGCGCCTCGATCGCGATCGCGCGGCAAGCGGCGTGCGAGCGCATCCACTCGATGCCGATCGAGCCGCTGCCCGCGCCCACGTCCCAAAGCAGCGCGCCGGGCGTCGGCGCGAGACGTGCGAGCGTGAGTGCGCGCACGTCGCGCTTCGTGATCTGACCATCGTGGCGGTAGGCGTCGTCGGGAAGGCCGGGCGTGAGCGTCCAGCCGCGCGCGGGCGTCTGCACACTATCGCTTTCGCATTCGAACGCGACCAGATTGAGTGCCGCGGCTTCTTCGACGTGCCACGCATCGGCGCGGCCTTCAATGCGGCGCTCGAGCGGGCCGCCCAGATGCTCGAATACGGCAAGACGCGTGGCGCCGAAGCCCGCTGCGGCGAGCAACGCGGCAAGCGCCGCGGGCGTGCGCCCATCCGCGCTCAACGCGAGCACGCGCGAGCGCGCGTAGAGATGGCGGCGCAGCGCATCGAGCGGACGGCCGACGAGCGAGACCATCGCCGTATCCTGCAACGCCCACCCCCTGCGCGCCGCCGCGAGCGAGAGCGACGACGGCGCGGGCAGCACGCGCATTTCACCGGGCGCCACGCGGCGCGCGAGCGTCGCGCCCACGCCGAACAGCATGGGGTCGCCGCTCGCAAGCACGCATACGGACAGATTCGACTCGCGGTACGCAAGCAGCGCCTCCACGCTGAACGGCTGCGGCCACGCTTCGCGCCGCGCACGCACGCGCGAGGGCAGCATCGCGAGATGGCGCTCGCCGCCCGTCACGATGGCCGCGTCGAACAGCGCGCGCCGCGCGTCGCGCCCGAGCCCCGCGTAGCCATCGTCGCCGATGCCCACCACCGTCAGCCATGCCTGCGTGCCCTGCATTCGCTCTCCCACCGTTGCCTGTTTCTCTAGACCGCCACGGGCCCGCAGCCCGATCGTGGGGCGAAGCACGCGTGAAAACGGGCATAATACCGTGTCCGCCGGCGCCGTTAAGGCAACTTTGCATGGGACCGGAGTAAGGGAACACAGCAAGCTGTGGCCGCCCCCGCGACTGTGAGCAGCGAGACCGCATCCACCCGAGCCACTGGTATTACCGGGAAGGCCGACGCGGTCGACGACCTGCGAGCCAGGAGACCTGCCGGCCGAATGTTCGCGCGAACCCATATCGGGCGGGGTGTACCGATATCGCTGCCGTTTCCCGCCTGGCGCGCGGGCAGCGCGCTGCTGCCGCGCAATGCTTACCCGGTATTCCCTTGAAACACGAAACGAAACCCGTCTCGCCCGCTGCTGCATTGGCCGTGCTCCGCCCCTCGGCGTGCCCGGGGCTCGTGCGCATAGTCGCGGCGCGCGACGGCGGCCTGTGCCGCATCCGTCTGCCTGGCGGCGTGCTGAGCGCCGCGCGGGCACGCGCCCTCGCCGACGCCGCGTCGACGCATGCGAGCGGCGTGCTCGAACTGACCAATCGCGCGAACGTGCAGATTCGCGGCGTGCGTGCAGGCGAGGACGCGGCGTTGAGCGCCACGCTGATCGACGCGGGCCTCGGCCCCGCCGGCGTCGACGCCGCGAGCCCGGTCGAGCGCGCGTGCACCGCCGACGAACTGCGCAACGTGATGCTGAGCCCGCTCGCGGGCCTCGACCCGAATGCGTTGTGCGACACGACGGCACTCACCGCCGCGCTCATCGACATGATGCAGCGCGAGCCGCGTTTCGCCGCGCTCTCGCCCAAGTTCGCGCTGCAACTGGACGGCGGCGAACGTGTGGCGATGCTCGAGCATCCGCACGACATCTGGCTCGCCGCGCTGCCGCATGGCGCGACGGTGCGCTTCGCGGTGGGCTTCGCGGGTTGCCCCACGGCGCGGCCAGTCGGCACGCTCGCCGCCGAAGACGTTTGCGCATCGATGCGCGCGCTGCTGCATGCGTTCCTCGATCTCGCCGGAGTGGACGCAACACGCATGCGCGACGTGCTGTCCGCTCACTCGCTCGACGCGCTGCTGCAGCGCGCGCAACAGCATGGCGAATGCGCGCTGATGCGTGACGACGCCGCCCTGCACGCATGGCGCCGCGCGGCGAGTCCCGCCGACTTGCGCCTCGGCGCACACGCGCTGCGCAGCGACGGCAGCGGCTATGTGGGCGCGCAGCCCGCGCTCGGCCGTATCGACGCGCAAACGCTGCGCGCGCTAGCCGCACTCGCTGAAGACTCAGGCGATGCGACGCTGCGCGTGACGCCATGGCAAGGCGTGCTGCTGCCCAACGTGCCCGCGCACGCCATGCCCGCCGCGCTCGAACGCCTGCACGCGCTCGGCCTCATCGTCTCGCGCGCCAACCCGCTTGCACGCCTGATCGCGTGCACGGGCTCGACGGGATGCGCAAAAAGCCACGCGGACACGAAAGCCGACGCACAGCGCCTCGCCGCCCTGCTGCCGCCCGGCGCCGAAGCCCACCTGAGCGGCTGCGAGCGCTCCTGCGCGGCCGCGCATTGCGCGCCGTTCACGTTGCTCGCCAGCGCACCGGACCACTATGACCTGTACCAGCGCGACGATACGCAAAGCGGCTTCGGCCAGCTCGTCGCGCGCAACCTGACGATCGAAGCCGCTGCGCTGGCACTCGCGCAGCAGCCCCGGAGTACCCAAGATGTCTGATTACATCCGCGACGGCCAGGCGATCTATCGCAAGTCGTTCGCGACGATCCGCGCCGAAGCCGACCTCTCGCGCATTCCCGTCGACCTCGAAAAACTCGCCGTGCGCGTGATTCACGCCTGCGGCATGGTCGACGTGGCCGCCGACCTCGCGTTTTCCGCAGGCGCGGGCACGGCGGGCCGCAACGCGCTCGCGGGCGGCGCGCCGATTCTCTGTGACGCGAAAATGGTCGCCAATGGCGTGACGCGCGCGCGCCTGCCCGCGAACAACGCCGTGATCTGCACGCTCGACGATCCCGCCGTACCGGATCTCGCGCGCGAGATCGGCAACACGCGCTCGGCAGCCGCGCTCGAACTGTGGCGGCCGCACCTTGCAGGCAGCGTCGTTGCGATCGGCAATGCGCCTACCGCGCTCTTTTATCTGCTCGACATGATCGCCGCCGGCGCACCGCGCCCCGCGCTGATCCTCGGCTTTCCCGTGGGCTTCGTCGGCGCGGCCGAGTCCAAGGCGCAGCTCACAGCCGAAAGTCATGGCGTGCCCTTCGTCGTCGTGCACGGCCGCCGCGGCGGCAGCGCGATGGCCGCCGCCGCCGTCAACGCACTCGCTTCGGAGACCGAATAAATGATCCGCAAAGGACGTCTGCACGGCATTGGCGTCGGCCCCGGCGACCCCGAACTGCTCACGCTCAAGGCGCTGCGCCTGCTCAAGGCCGCGCCCGTAGTCGCGTATTTCGTCGCGAAGGGCAAGAAAGGCAATGCGTTCGGCATTGTCGAGGGCCATCTCGAAGCGGAGCAGGAACGCCTGCCGCTCGTGTACCCCGTCACGACCGAAGCGCTCGAACCGCCGCTCTCGTATGAAGCGATCATCGCCGACTTCTACGACGGCGCGGCGCAAACGCTTTCGCGCCATCTCGACGCCGGACGCGACGTGGCCGTGATCTGCGAAGGCGATCCGTTCTTCTACGGCTCGTACATGTATCTGCACGATCGGCTCGCCGCGCGCTACGAGGCCGAAGTCGTGCCGGGCGTGTGCTCGATGCTGGGCGGCGCGGCGGTGCTCGGCGTGCCGCTCGTCTACCGCAACCAGAGCCTCGCCGTCCTCTCCGGGGTGCTGCCCGAAGACGAATTGCGCCGGCGCCTGGCCGACGCTGACGCCGCCGTGATCATGAAACTGGGCCGCAACTTCGACAAGGTGCGCCGCGTGCTGGGCGAGCTGGGCCTCGCGCATCGCGCGCTATATGTCGAGCGCGCAACGATGGCGAACCAGCGTATCGTCGCGCTCGACGACGTCGATCCGATGGCTTCGCCCTACTTCTCGCTGCTCGTCGTGCCGGGGGTGAAATGGCAGTCGTGACGCCGCCCGCCATCGTCATTCTCGGTCCCGGCGCACTCGCCACGGCGCGGCGCGTGCAGGCGCTTTACCCAGGCGCGCAGGTCCATGCGCTCCAGGGCCGCGTGGCAGGCGATGTCGCGTTCAGCGAGCTTGGCGCGCATTTGCGCGAATGCTATACGCGTGGCCTGCCCATCGTCGCGCTGTGCGCGGCGGGCATCGTGATTCGCTGCCTCGCGGCGCTCCTTGCCAACAAGGGCGCGGAGCCGCCGGTGCTCGCGCTCGCCGAGGACGGCAGCGCCGTCGTGCCGTTGCTCGGTGGACTCACCGGCGTGAACGTCATGGCACGCGAAATTGGCACGGCGCTCGCAGTTGCCCCCGCCATCACCACGAGCGGCGAATTGCGCTTCGGCACCTGCCTGCTCAATCCGCCCGCGGGTTATGCGCTTGCGAGCCTCGCGCAAGGCAAGCGCTTCGTCTCCGATCTGCTGGCGGGCGCAACGACACGCGTGGACGGCCAGGCACCGTGGCTGGAAAACGTCGATCTGCCGCGCGACGCCGCGGCGCGCCATGCGATACGCGTGAGCGCGCACAGCTGGGACGGCAGTCCCGACGACCTCGTGATTCATCCTCGCAGCATCGTCGCGGCCGTGGGTGCGCCACGCGAAGCGCTTGCCGCTTGCGTGCGCCGCGCACTCGTTGCACATGGCCTCGCGCCGCTCGCGCTCGCGGCGCTCGTCGCCCCTGCTGCGCACATGCGCGATGCGTCGCTCGCGCAGGCGGCAACGGAACTCGGCGTACCGCTGCGCTTCGTCGATAGCGCGGAGAACACCGCGCAAGCCACGCTCGCCGCCCTCGACTTTGCGGCAAACGTCGAACGCTATGCGCCGAACGACAACGGCGTCGCCCTCGCCTGCGCGGCCGCGCCGCTCGACCCGCTTGCGCTGGGCCGCGCGCGCGGCAAGCTCACGGTGCTGGGCCTCGGCCCCGGCCGCGCCGACTTGCTCACGCCCGCCGCGCGCGCCGCGCTCGACAGCGCCACCGATATCGTCGGCTATGCCACCTATGTGGAGATGGCGGGCCCGTTTCGCGCGGACCAGCAGCGCCACGCCACCGACAACCGCGAAGAATTGCAGCGCGCCCGCCACGCGTTCGAGATGGCGAGTGAGGGCCGGCGCGTGGCCGTGGTCTCGTCGGGCGACCCCGGTGTGTTCGCCATGGCGGCCGCCGTGCTCGAAGCGCTCGAAGGCTCGGATGACGCACGCTGGCATGCCGTCGAACTGGCGATCGTGCCAGGTGTTTCCGCGGCGCTCGCCACGGCGGCGCAAGTCGGCGCGCCGCTCGGCCACGACTTCTGCATGCTGTCGCTTTCCGACAACCTGAAGCCGTGGACAGTGATCGAAAAGCGCCTGCTGCACGCGGCGCAGGCCGATCTCGTGATGGCGTTCTACAACCCGATCTCGCGCGCGCGGCCCTGGCAGCTCGAGCGCGCGCTGGAAATCTTGCGCAGCGTGCGCGCGCCGCACACGCGCGTGGTGCTGGGCCGCGACGTGGGCCGCCCCGGCGAGACGCTGCGCGCCATGACCCTGGGCGAACTGCGTTCGGCGGACGTCGATATGCGCACCATGGTGATCGTCGGGTCGTCGGCCACGCGCGGGTTCGCTCGCAGCGACGGCAGCGAGTGGATTTACACGCCCCGCTGGTATCGCGAGGATACCTAAAAGAAACTTACGCCTTCAACGTGGGTAGCGAGTCGCGCGGGTCGGGTGGCGCACCCTCGAACTCGCGCGCTTTCACCTGATTGCGCCCCGCCTGTTTCGCCGCGTAAAGCTCCGCGTCGGCGGCGCGCAGCAGCGCCTGGGCGCCGCCGCGCTCGCGCGGCACGCAAGTGGCGCAGCCAATGCTCACGGTCAGCGTGCCGTATTCACTGTGCTCGTGCGCGATTCCCAGCGCCGCCACCTGCTGGCGCACCGCTTCCGCGATTTTCACGGCGCCGTCGGCCGGCGTGGCCGGCAGGACCGCGGCGAACTCCTCGCCGCCATAGCGCGCCACCATGTCCGTTGCGCGGCGGCAGGCCTCGCGTATCGCACGGGCCACGGCGGCGAGCACTTTATCGCCCTCGGCGTGTCCGTAGAAGTCGTTGAAGAGCTTGAACTTGTCGATGTCGATGAAGAGCACGGAGAGCGGTTCGCCCGCGCGTCTCGCGTGCTGCCATTCGGTTTCGATGCGCAAGTCGAGTGCGCGGCGATTGTAGAGGCTCGTGAGCGCGTCGGTGACCGCGAGGCGTTCGAATTCTTTTTGCGTAGCGAGCCGCGTGCGCATCGACAGTGCGAGCAGCCACGACGAAGCCGCGATCAACGCGCCGAAGATCAACGCCATCGGCGCGTAGATCCGCAGGCGGTGGTGCCAAGCGTCGAGCGCGCCGTCCACGGAAGGCGCGACCACCGCGATGAGCGACGTGTGCGGAACGCGCTTGAACGTGTAGATGCGCTCGACCTCGTCCCCCTCGCCCGCGGCGATGAACGAACCGGCACTGGTTTTCAGCATCGGCTGGACGTAATCCAGCTCGCCGATTTGCGCACCCACTTCGTAGTCCGAATAGGGGCGGTGCGCGAGCATGGTCCCGTCGCTCAGCAGGATGAACGCGCTGCCCTTCGCGTCGACGTCGACGCGGTCGAACAGTTGCTGAAAATACGCGAGCCGCAGCGTGAGCAGCACGACGCCGCCAAACGAGCCGTCGTACTCGCTCACGCGGCGTGAGAGCGCAATCGAATATTGGCCTTCGCGCGAGCGCGAGCGAATCGGGTCCGAAATATACATGCCGACCGAGCGCTCGTGCTGCGCCGTGAAGTAGTCCCGGTCCGCGAGATTGACGCCGGGATACGCGCGGCCGTCCCGCGATTCGACGATACGGCCACCCGCGTCAGCGTAGAACGCGTCGTCGAGATACGCGCCGGTGGCCACGCGGCCGAACAGCAGCTTGCGGCGGATGTCGGCCGGAAGGCCTGCCGTGCGCGGGTCGCGCGCGCTGTCGGCGGCATCGAGCAGCAGGAGGTCGTAGATGCCGAAATTCGCCTCGAGGTCGTTCGACATCAGTGCAACGAGCGCGGCCGAATTGTGCTGTGTGCTGGCGATGGCCTGGGTGCGCTGCTGCATCAGCCCCACCAGTACGATGGCCACGATGGTCGCGCCGACCAGCGAGCCCATCGTGCCGACAATGAACGGATGGCCCCCCACCCACTGCATGAGCGCCCGGTTCCATTGGCGGAGGATTCGCAAACATCGTGTCCAGAGCTTCATGAGGCGTTTCCTCTTGCTCCGCGCGTTTGGTTGATACCGCTTGCACCGCGTGCCGGCCGATTACAGATTGCATTCAGGGGCCATCATACTGCGGCTCGCGAAACCGCCTTCGAATCGCGGCACGCACTCAATTTCCCTGCCGCAACGCCGTAAACCAGATGAACCCGCGAAGTGCATTCGCGACGCGAACCGCTCACCGCCTAGCCCTGCGCCGATGACCAACCTGACCACCGAAGATCAAGCCGAAGCCACCGACGCCGCAACGCAAGCCGCCCCGCTCACGCCGGAAGCCCTGCCGGTAGGCGAGCCGCTCGCCTGGCCTGTCGTCGATCGCGACGGTGCACTGCTGCTCGATGCCGGCTCGGTGCTGATGGGCGAGGCGGAACGCGACTTTCTGTTCCAGCATTTCGCGCCGCGTCGCGGCGACATCGAAAGGCGCGAGGTTGCACCGGAGAGCGCGACGGCCGCGAACGCGGCCAATGCCGGCGATACCGCCACCACCGCGCGCGACATGCACCTGAACATCGGCGCGCTGATGGGCCTGCGTCCGCAGATGGGCGCGAGCGGCGCGCCGATGCACCCATGCCGCCTGATCGGCTTCGCCCCCAACGAGGCGCTTTTCGTGACGACGCCCTATATCGATGGCCGCCCCATCGCCGTCACGCCGGGCGAAAACGTGGAGATCGTCGCGATTGCGAGCCAGGCCGTCTATCGCTTCGTATGCACCGTGCATGCGCTCAGCCACTCGCCGCTGGACTACCTCGTGCTTTCGAAGGCCGCCAACATCCGTCGCCTGCGCGAACGGCGCTCGATTCGCGTGCGCGCGCAATTTCCCGTGCGCTACGGCATCGGCGAGGAAGGCGCGGGTTATGACGGCGTGGCGCTCGCGCGCGGGATCAGCGCGCTCGGGCTTTCGGTGAGCGCCGCGTGGGCGCTCGGCAAGGTTGGCGAGCGGCTGCGCGTGGCATTCCAGCTGCGCTCGGGCGACAACGCAACGGCGATCGAAACCACCGCGATCATCCGCAACGTGCAGGCGGAAACGGGCGCCCCCACGCACGCGACGCTTGGCCTCGAACTCGACCGCCTCACGCCCGCCGAGCAGATGGCGATGAAAGTCTACGTATTCGATCGTCAGGACGACGTGCTGTACTGGACCGGCGGCACGCGCTAACGAGCGTTCAGGCGAGCAACCCCTCCGCGTTCAGGCACTCACCGGCCCATGCATGGGCGAGTGCCTCGCAGCACCCAAAGCGCAGCGCGCCAAGTTCGCAATCGATCACCGTGACGTGGTCGGCGTGGCGTGGCCGCGCGGGCCACTGCGTCGTGCGGCCGTCGCTGAACAGCCAGAGATGGCGCGCGCGCGCCGGATCGCGGCGCGCAGCGGTTTCGAGTACTTGCGCGGCGCGGCCGATGCCCGCTTCGAGCGGCGTGCCGCCGCCCCCGCCGATCGGCTCGATCCAGCGCTCGTTCCACCAGCGCGGCACCGCGGGCCCGAACCTCAGCTCGGCGCCGGCACCGCCGAAAGCAATCAGCGCCACTTCCACACGCTCGGCGCGGGCGCGATCGAACAGCGCGATCAACAACCCCTTGGCGAGCGCGAGTTGGCCGCGCGCGAGCATCGAGGCCGAGCAGTCCAGCACGAAGCAATAGAGCGCGCCGGAACCCGTCTTGCGTTTGGCGAAGCGCAAATGTTGCGCCTGCAATGACCCGACGCGCTTGGCCGCGAGCGTGGGCGGCCACGCAATGCGCTCGCCGCGCATCGCGACTTGCGCGAGACCGCGCCCCGGGCCTTCTCGCCGTCGAGCGCCGCCCTGTGCCGAGGCGGCGGCCTGTGCCCGACGGGTCAGCGTTTTTTTGCGGGCAGCGGGATGACATCCTTCACGGCCTTTGCCGCAACGGGCTCGGGCGGCAACTCGCCCCAATCGGTAGCCGATGTTGTTTCGGTATGCCTGTCTTCGCGCCCGGGCGCGGATGCCGGCGGCAGCGGCTCGGGGGAAGACGGCGCATCGGAACGCTGCGGCATGGCGTGCCGGCGATGCGCGAGCACGCAATCGGCAACCTCGTCGACGTGTTGCGGGCTCACCGCTCGCGCCCCTTCGAATGCGGCGAGCGCACGCGCCGCGCGCAGCATCACGAGATCGGCGCGCAAGCCGTCAACGGCAGCCTCGATGCAACGCTGCGCCGCGCGCTCGTGGACGGCATCGCTCCAGTCGAGCTTGCCGAGCGTTTCGCGGGCCGCCGCAATACGCTGCGCGAGCGAGCGCTGTTCGGTCTCGCGCGCCGCACAAAACGCCTGCGGATCGGCGTCGAATGCAAGCCGCGCCTTGACGATGCGTTGCCGCTCTGCGACGTCATAAGGCGTGCCGAGTTCGACCATCAAGCCGAAGCGATCGAGCAATTGCGGCCGCAACTCGCCTTCTTCGGGATTCATCGTGCCGACCAGCACGAAGTGCGCGTCGTGCATGTGCGAGACGCCGTCGCGCTCCACGGTGTTCACGCCGCTCGCTGCCGCGTCGAGCAGCACGTCGACGAGCGCATCGGGCAGCAGGTTCACCTCGTCCACGTAGAGCACGCCGCCATGCGCGCGCGCGAGCAGCCCCGGCGCGAAGCGCACCGCGCTCTCACGCAACGCCGCTTCGAGGTCGAGCGTGCCGATCAGCTTGTCCTCGCTCGCGCCGAGCGGCAGCGTGACGAACGCGCCTTCCGGCAAGAGCGCCGCGAGCGCACGCGCCGCCGTGGATTTCGCGGTGCCGCGCGGCCCGCTCACCAGCACGCCGCCGATCGCGGGGTCGATGGCCGCGAGCAGCAGCGCGCGCTGCAACAGCGCCTGGCCGACCAGCGCGGTAAAGGGAAACGCGGGACGCGTGGCCGCAGCGCTCATGGTCCTGATCCTTCCAGATGCTGCCCGGCTTCGAGCAGACGGTGTTCGAGTTTTGCGCGATGCTCGCCCGGCTCCTGCCAGAGACCGCGCTGGATCGCTTCGAGCAGGCGCTCGCACACGGCATGCAGCGCGTGCGGATTGTGACGCTGCATGAATTCGCGCGTGTCGTCGTCGTGCACGTAGGCGTTCGCGACGAGCGCGTACTGATGATCGCCCACCACGCGCGCGGTCGCGTCATAGCCGAACAGATAGTCCACGGTCGCCGCCATTTCCGCCGCGCCCTTGTAACCGTGACGCTTCACGCCGTCGATCCACTTCGGGTTCACCACGCGCGAACGGATCACGCGCGCGATCTCTTCGTGCAGCGGACGAATGCGCGGCGCAGCGGGGTTGCTGTGGTCCGCGTGATAGAGCGCGGGCTGCGCCTGCGAAAAATGCCGCGCTGCCGCGGCCATGCCGCCCTGGAACTGGTAATAGTCGTTCGAGTCGAGCAGGTCGTGTTCGCGGTTGTCCTGGTTCTGCAGGACCACATCGAGCGTCGCGAGACGCGCGCGGAACGCATCGCTCGCCTCGTCGCCCGCGCTCTTTTGCGCGTAGGCGTAGCCGCCCCACGCCTGATATGCGTTCGCGAGATCGGCGTCGGTCTGCCACTGGCGATGGTCGATCATCGACTGCAAGCCCGCGCCGTACGCGCCAGGACGCGCGCTGAATACGCGCCAGCCCGCGCGGCGGCGCGCCTCGTCGGTGGCCATGCCGTTCGCAACCAGCGCATCGCGCTCGCGCAGCACGCGTGCGTGCAGCGGGTTCTGGTGCTCCGGCTCGTCGAGATCGGCCACGGCTTGCACGGCGGCGTCGAACAGATGCATCACGTTGGGAAACGCGTCGCGGAAGAAGCCCGATACACGCAGCGTCACGTCGATGCGCGGCCGGTCGAGCGCCTCGACCGGCATGATCTCGAAGTCGGTCACGCGGTGGCTGCCGGCGGCCCACTTCGGCCGCACGCCGATCAGCGCAAATGCCTGGGCGATGTCGTCGCCGCCGGTGCGCATCGTCGCCGTGCCCCAGACCGAAAGCCCCACGGCGCGCGGGTAGTCGCCGTGCTCCTGGAGATGGCGCTCGATCAGCTGCTGCGCCGATTTCATGCCGAGCGCCCACGCGGCCTGGGTCGGAATGGCACGCGTATCGACGGAGTAGAAGTTGCGGCCCGTGGGCAGCACATCGGGGCGGCCGCGCGAAGGCGAACCGCTGGGGCCTGGCGGTACGAAGCGGCCTTCGAAGCCACGGCGCAACTGGCGTATCTCTTCGGGGCCGCAGGCGTCGAGGCGCGGCAGCACGTCGTCGCGCAGGCGCGCGAGCACCTGGGCCGCGTGCGGCAGCGATGCACGCTCCGCATCGCTTCGTTGGCCTGAGCAAATGTCTTCAATCAGCGTGGCTGCGAGCATTTCCAGGCGTTCGCGCGTGTCGCCCGCATGACGCCATGGCGTATCGCTCACACCGGCGAGCAGCGGTGGCTGCGGGCCCTGCCACGGCGCAGCCCAATCGACCGTGGCCGGATCGACGAGGTGATCGATGCGCAGGTCTCGCGCGAGCGCGTCGATGAGGCCCGCGTTCGCGCCCTGCCCGTCGCCGCATGCATAGCGCCCCAGCGCGAGCAGCGTGTCGCGCCGCTGCTGGCCTTGCGGCGATGCGCCGAACGTATGCAGGCCGTCGCGAATCTGGGCTTCCTTCAGCTCGCAGAGGTAAGCGTCGGCGCGCGTGAGCAATTCGTCTTCGCCGGCCTGATCCTGCGGCGCGGAAACGCTCAATTCCTCATGCAGCCGGTGCTCGATGATCGTCGCGAGTATGGTCTTGCGCAGCAGCTTCGCGCGGCGCGGGTCCACCATCAATGCTTCGTAATACTCATCGACCTGACGTTCCAGGTCTTGCAGCGACCCGTAGTTTTCGGCGCGCGTGAGCGGCGGCATCAGGTGATCGATGATCACGGCCTGGGCGCGGCGCTTGGCCTGGCTCCCCTCGCCCGGATCGTTGACGATGAACGGGTACAGATGCGGCAGCGGCCCGAGCGCCATGTCGGGCCAACAGGTGTCGGCGAGCGCCACACTCTTGCCCGGCAGCCACTCCAGGTTGCCGTGCTTGCCCACGTGCGCGATGGCGTCGATGCCGAACGTCTCGCGCAGCCAGAAGTAGAACGCGAGATACGCATGCGGCGGCACGAGTTCGGCGTCGTGATAGTTCGCGTAGGTGTCGTCGCCGCGCGAGCGCGAAGGCTGGATGCCCACGAACACCTGGGCGCAGCGCCAGCCCGCAATCATGAAGCGGCCACGGCGCAGTGTGGGGTCATCCTCTGGCACGCCCCAGCGCGCGATCAGCGCGTTTTGCGCCTCGGCGGGCAACTGCGAGAAGCGCGCGCGGTAGTCGTCGAGGGAAAGACTCTGCCATGCGGGGCGCAGCGCGCGCGTGTCGGGATCGTTCGTTACGCCCTGCGTGAGGATGCGCATGAGCGCGTCGCCGTCTTCGGGCAGGTCGGCCACGCGATAGCCTTCGTCGCGCAGCATGCGCAGGATGCCGACCACCGAGGCCGGCGTGTCGAGCCCCACGCCGTTGCCGATGCGCCCTTCACTCATCGGATAGTTCGCGAGCACGAGCGCGAGCTTCTTCTCTGCGTTCGGCAAGCTGCGCAAACGACACCACCGGCGCGCCAGTTCGGCGACGAACGCCACGCGTTCGACATCGGGCTGATAGCGCACGACATCGACCTGCGTCTCCTTGCAGTGGTACGCGAGGCCCTTGAAGCTGATCGCGCGCGTAATCACGCGGCCATCCACTTCGGGCAGCGCGATATGCATGGCGATGTCGCGCGAATTCAGGCCGTGATTGTCCTTCACCCAGTCTTCGCGATTGCCGCCGCTCAGGATCACCTGGAGCACAGGCGCATCGCCGGCCAGCGCGATCGGTTCGGGGTCGTCGAGCGACGAAGCTGCGAATGCGGTGGTATTCAGCACGAGTGAGACGTCGTGCTCGGCCGCCAGTTGATCGAGTACGTCGCGGCTCAAGGTGTCCTTGAGCGACGTGATCGCAAGCGGCAGCGGGTTCATGCCGCGCGCGAGCAGCGCGGCGATGAGGGCATCGAACGCGGCGGTGTTCGCCGCCTGCAGATGCGCCTTGTAAAACAGCAGCGCGACGACCGGCGCGCCGGGTTGCCAGCGCGCGCGCCATTCGTCGATGGTCGCGACGTCGCGCTGCGGGCAATAGAGCGCGGCGGCGGGGAGCGCGACGGGCGGCGCAGGCTCGCTGCCCCAGTCGAATGCCCGCCACGCGAGCCCACGCAGGAACGATTCGGCGTTGGCCGCGCCGCCTTCGCGCAGATAACGCCACAGCAAGCGGCAAAACTCGGGCTCGGCGCGGCTCTTCGCGATGAGATTGGGGTCTTCCTGCAAGTCGCCGGAAAACATCGCGAGCAGTTGCCCGCGGCGCTCGGCGAGCGAGACGACCTGCTCGATGCCATAAGGCCAGTATGTTTCGCCGCCCAGATGATCGACCACCACCACGCGCGCGTGCTGCAGGACGTCTTCGACGTAGAAGTCCACCGACGCGGGCTGGCGCAGATACGTGACGTTCGCGAGCCGCACGCTGGGAAAACCTGCGGGCAAGCGCGGCACGACGCTCGCCAGCAGCGCGAGCGTCGTGTCCGCCGAACTGAGCACGACGATCTCGGCGGGCTGCTGGTCGATACGGATAACGCCCTGCGTGTCGTCGACGAAACCGCCGGGCGTGGTGCGCAGCAAATGCATGGGACGGCCTCGTCTAGCTCGGCACGTTCACTTCGCGGCCGCGGTCTGCACGTTCGCCAATGCGGCGTCGAAGGCCGCTTGCAGCGTCGCGCCATCGAGGTCCTCGCCGATCAGCACGAAGCGGCTCGCCAGCGGCTGCGCCGCGCTTTCCCGCGTGTTCCAGCGGCGGTCGAAATAGCTGTCGAAGCGGCGGCCCACGCCTTGAATCACGAGGCGCATCGGCGCGCCCGGCAACGCGGCAAAGCCCTTCACGCGATAGATCGTGTGCGCATCGACGAGTTGTTGCAGCGCCTCGATCACGGTCTCGCGCGAAGCGGCATTGCCTGACACCACAACCGAGTCGAACTCGTCATGGTGATGATCGGGATCGTCGGCGGAACCGTGATGGTCGTGCCGCAGATGAATGCTCTCCTCGGAGGCCGCCTCGACCCCTAGCAGCGTATGCAGATCGAGCTTGCCGTGCTGCGCGCGCACGATCTTCACCTGCGGCGGCAGCTCTTCGCGCAGCTCGGCGATGAGCGCGTCCTGGCCCGCCTCGTCGAGCAGATCGGTCTTGTTGAGAATGACGAGGTCGGCGGCCGAAAGCTGGTCTTCGAACAGCTCATGCAGCGGCGATTCGTGATCGAGATTCGGGTCGGCGCGGCGCTGCGCGTTGACGGCCTGCGGATTTTCGGCAAACTGGCCGCTCGCGGCGGCGGGGCCGTCCACCACGGTCACGACCGCATCGACGGTGAACGCGTTGCGGATCGACGGCCAGTTGAACGCCTGCACGAGCGGCTTGGGCAGCGCGAGACCCGAGGTTTCGATCAGCACGTGATCGACATCGCCGCGGCGTTCGAGCAGTTTCTCCATCACGGGGAAGAACTCTTCCTGCACGGTGCAGCAGAGGCAGCCGTTCGCGAGTTCGTAGAGCTGGCCTTCGGTTTCGTTGCCGTTTTCGTCGCAGCCAATGCCGCAGCCACGCAGAATTTCGCCGTCGATACCGAGTTCGCCGAATTCGTTGACGATGACCGCGACGCGCAGGCCGCCCGCGTGCTGAAGAATGTGACGCAGCAGCGTGGTTTTACCGCTGCCGAGAAAGCCCGTCACGATCGTGACCGGAATCTTGCGCATTTGCATGAAGTGCTCCTTCGGCGCCAGGCCGGATCGAGGGGCATGGTGCGTCGCGCCTGCCGTTCGTGCGGGTGTCGTGTTGCGCTCACGCGCGTATCCGTGGAGACGCTGTCACGCGTAACGATTCAACAACCTGCAGGGGACGAACGACCAGAAACGCACCCGGGCCACGCCCGGCTGACGCATGAAAATCACGGATCCGGCACCGCATCCCCGCAGCGCGAATCCCACGTATCTGGCCGGTATCCGGACTGACGAGACACCGCTTCGCCTTCCCGCGCGAGCGGCCTTGCGGCCGGCTTGCACAGTGGCGTGGACTGCGTAAAGCATGGAAGCGGTTTGCGGCATTCGTGCGAACGCCGCGCTCGTTGTACCGTTGCGGGTGCAGTTCAGGTTGGCCATGCCCGAGGCGGGATGGCTCCCTGATTCCCGTTTAACTGCGCGCGCATTATGAGTCGCGCACGCGAGCACCAGAGTGCGTGCGAGTGTAGGCGCGGGGGGCCTGCGCGTCAAGGAAGGCGTGGGAAGCCGCAAACGCGTGTGCTATCGTAGCGCGCATCCGGCGCCGGCCGGAACGCGACTCTTTTGCTCGTTTTGCCTCTGCGATCAGCCTTCGATCGACGCTCTCGCCGTGAATCCTGCCGAAAATCGCGCCTCGCGCGCAGCCTCATTCGAAGCCACGCTGGAACCCACGCAGCGCGTGCCGCCGCTCGCGCTCGGCATCGGCTGCCGGCGCGGCGTGACGCTCGCGCAGATCGATGCCGCGGTGCGCGCCGCGCTCGGCGCGTGGCCGCTCGACAGCGTAACGGCTGTGGCAACGCTCGACGCCAAAGCCGGCGAACCCGCCTTGCAAGCGTTTTGCGCCGCACATGCGCTGCCGCTGCAAACGTACACGCGCGAGCAACTCGCCGCGACGCCCACACTGGCGGCGCCCTCCGCAGCCGCGCAAGCGCAGTTCGGCGTGGACGGCGTGTGCGAACCCTGCGCGCGTCTTGCAGCGGGCGGCGCTCCGCTCGTGCGCGGCAAGCTGGCGCTCGACGGTGTGACGGTCGCAATCGCAGGCTTTCTGCCAAACCACGCAAACGCGGACGCGAAGGCGCCGCAACCAACCCACTCCCGACGATGAAAACCGATCCCGAATCGCACCAACGCATGACGCAACGCCGCCGCGAAGGCCACGAGAAGAAGCAGGCCGCCGCGACGCGCGAAAAGGGCCTGCTGATCGTCAACACCGGCAACGGCAAGGGCAAGAGCACGGCCGCGTTCGGCATGGCGGTGCGCATGCTCGGCCACGGCATGAAGCTTGGCGTCGTGCAGTTCATCAAGGGCGCGCTGCACACGGCCGAACGTGATTTTCTCGGCAGCGTTGCGCACTGCGATTTCGTGACGATGGGCGACGGCTACACCTGGAACACGCAGAATCGCGACGGCGACATCGCCACCGCGCGCAAGGGCTGGGACGAAGCGAAGCGCATGATCGAGAGCGGCGAGTACGCCATGGTGATCCTCGACGAACTCAACACGGTGCTCAAATACGAGTACCTGCCGCTCGACGAAGTGCTCGGTGTGATCGCGTCGCGCGCGCCGCACGTGCACGTCGTCGTGACGGGCCGCCATGCGCCCGACGCCCTGATCGAAGCGGCCGACCTCGTCACGGAAATGCGCCTCGTGAAGCATCCGTATCGCGAGCAAGGCGTGAAAGCGCAAAAGGGCGTGGAGTTTTAAGCGCATGAGCGCAACCTTTGCCTGCCCCGCGCTCTTCATCAGCGCGCCCGCTTCGGGCCAGGGCAAGACCACGCTCACCGCTGGCCTCGCGCGCCTGCACCGGCGCGCGGGCCGACGCGTGCGCGTCTTCAAGACCGGGCCGGATTTTCTCGACCCGATGATCCTCGCACGCGCGAGCGGCGCGCCGGTGCTCTCGCTCGACCTGTGGATGGTGGGCAAAGAGGCGTGCCGCGCCCTGCTCGCGCAGGCCGCGCGCGAAGCCGACCTGATCCTCATCGAAGGCGTGATGGGCCTGTTCGACGGCACGCCGAGCAGCGCCGATCTCGCGACCGCGTTTGGCGTGCCGGTGGCCGCCATCGTCAGCGCGAAGTCGATGGCGCAGACCTTCGGCGCGATCGCGTTCGGTCTCGCGCGTTTTCGGCCGGACGTGCCGTTTCATGGCGTGCTGGCGAACCGCGTGGGCTCGCCGCGCCACGCGCAGATGCTGCAGGAAACGGTGCCCGCCGACGTACGCTGGCTCGGCCACGTCGCGAGCGAAGCGACGATGGCGCTGCCCGACCGTCATCTCGGCCTGCATCAGGCGGCGGAGATCGACGACCTCGACGCGCGCATCGAACGCGCCGCCGACGCGCTCGCGCAAACCGCGCTCGTCGAATTGCCGCCTGCGGTGACATTCTCCGATCCTTCGCATGACGAAACGATTGCGCGCCAGCTCGAAGGCCATCATATCGCCGTTGCCCGCGACGCCGCGTTCTCGTTTCTCTATCCGGCGAACATCGCGTTGCTCGAATCGCTGGGCGCGAACGTGAGTTACTTCTCGCCGCTCGCGAACGAGCCCGCGCCCGCCGGCGTCGATGCGATCTTTCTACCGGGCGGCTATCCCGAGCTACATGCTTCGACGCTCGCGCACAATACGCAGAGCGCGAATTCGCTGCGCGCGCATGTATCCGCAGGAAAACCGCTCGTCGCCGAATGTGGCGGCATGCTCTATCTGCTCGACGCACTGACCGACGTAGAAGGCACGCGTACGCCGATGCTTGGCCTGCTGCCAGGCGTTGCGGTCATGCAAAAGCGCTTCGCGGCGCTCGGCATGCAGCAGCTCGACGGCGCGCTTGGCGCGCTGCGCGGCCACACGTTTCACTATTCGCGCGTCGCCACGCCGCTGGCGCCCGCGCTCACGGCACACCACGCACAAACCGGCGCGCCCGGCGAGGCGCTGTACCGGCACGGCTCGATCACGGCCACCTATATGCACGCTTACTGGCCCTCCAACCCGGCTTTCGCGGCCGCACTCTTTCATGGCACAGCCCTTTGACGAAGCCGAACGCGCGGCGGTCTACCGCGCGATTTACGAGCGCCGCGACATGCGGCACTTCGCACCGGGCCCGATCGATCCCGCGACGCTCGCGCGCCTGCTCGACGCCGCGCATCACGCGCCGAGCGTAGGCTTCATGCAGCCGTGGCGGATCGTGCGCATCACGGACCATTCGCTGCGCGAGCAACTTCACGCGACAGTCGAGCGCGAACGCATTGCAACCGCCGATGCGCTGGGCAAACGCCGCGACGAGTTCATGAAGCTCAAGGTGGAAGGCATGCGCGATTGCGCCGAGGTGCTCGTGGTCGCGCTGATGGATCGCCGCGAAGCCCACGTCTTCGGCCGCCGCACGCTGCCCGAGATGGACCTCGCCTCGGTGGCGTGCGCGATCCAGAACATGTGGCTCGCGGCCCGCGCCGAAGGGCTCGGCATGGGCTGGGTGTCGATCTTCGACGTCGACGAGGTGCGCGCCCTGCTCGCCATGCCGCCCGGCGCCAAGCCGGTGGCGATACTCTGCGTGGGTCAGGTCGACGCATTCTACCCGCAGCCGATGCTCGAAATGGAGAAATGGGCCGAACGCAAGCCGCTTGGCGAATGCGTGTTCGAAAACCGCTGGCCGCAGGACGAGGCGGCCAGCGTGCCCGCGGCGGCGCCGGATGCCACGCCTGGCGCCTGACGCCCGCTTACGCTTCGCGCGCGTAGCAGACGGCCTCGACGTTGTTGCCGTCGGGATCGATCAGGAATGCTGCGTAATAGTCGGGACTGTAGTCGGCACGCAGGCCGGGTTCGCCATTGTCTTTCGCGCCTGCGCGCAGGCCCGCTTCATAGAAACCAACGACCGCCGCGCGGTTCGCCGCCGCGAACGCCACATGCACGCCGCGCGGCGCCAGCGCGGCGTCGGCGGATACGGCGTGCAGCCAGAGTTTGGGCTCGCCCGGCTGGCCGAGCCCCGCGTAGGTGTCGTCGCGCATACACACCACGACGCCTAGCGGCGCGAGCAGCGCCTCGTAAAAACGCACGCTGCGTGCGAGATCCTGCACGCGCAATCCAATGTGATCGAACATGAGCGACTCCCGTGATGTCTGCGCGCAACCGTTGCGCCAGATTCTGGAGCCAGCATAACGCCTTCGCGTTCGACGCGGCCTGGGGAAAGTTGCCCTGAACTACTGCGGATTGACGGGTGAGACGGAGAGCACTTCCGGTATGCCCGGCGCGTGATCCGCCGTGCCGGCGTTGGCCGGCCCCTTCAGCTTGACGCGCCATTGCGGCGCGCCCGCGTACGGCAGCCGCGCCAGTGCGCCCGCCACGAGGTACGGCACGGCCTCGCGTGCATCGGCGTTGCGGTCGCGCTTCACGGCGCTCACCTTGTAGACCTCGCCGCCATCGGGCAACGCGAAGAAACGCAGCGTCAGCGTATGCACGTAGGGCCGCCCGAACCACGGCAACGACGGCCCCTCGGCCGGCGCGCAGCCGGCGCCGCAGCCGGCGTCCACGACTTTCACCTCGGCGGGACGCGTGTCCCACGCCACCGAGACGAGATAGCGCGCCGCCTCGGGCGCGCCTGCTTTGAAGCCGCGCTGCGCGAGACCTTCGCTCAGCAACGCCTGGTACGGGAGAATCTCGCCCGCTTCGGCCTGGGCGGGCGTTGGCGCAAAACGGTAGGTCGCAGGTTGGCTGGTCGCCGCCGCAGCGGGTAGCGCGCCCGTGGCCGCGACGTCGGTCGTCACGCCCGCGCATCCGGCGAGGGCAACGAATATCGGCAGGAGACAGATCGACAGCAAGGTCTTCACGAAACACTCCATCGGGTTGCCGCCGGCATGCGGCCAGCGGCATTCGGGTTATTCATGCGCAGCCGCAACGGCCCGCTGCGGCTCAAACCGGCGCGTCGAACGCGGGCAGCGACATCGTCAGGACGGTGCCCTTGCCTGGCTCGCTGTCCAGCTGGACATCGCCGCCGTGGCGCGTCACGACGGTTTTCACGAACGCCATGCCGAGCCCCGCACCGCTCACCTCGGGGCGCTGTTCCGTGTGAAAGCGCTGGAACGGCTGGAACAGCCTCGCCTGATCCTCCTGCGCGATGCCGTAGCCCTGATCGCGAATCGAGCAGACCACACGCGGCGCAACGCGCTCGTCCAGCGCGACGGTGCAGACGATGCGCGTATCCGCAGGACTGTACTTCACTGCATTGTTCAGCACGTTCACGAGCGCGCGCGTCATGAGCGAGCGGTCGGCGTTGATCCAGCCCATCTGCTCGCCTTCGAACACGGTGTCGATCTGGATGCGCTTCGCGTGCGCCTGCGGCCACACTTCGTCGCTCGCGTCGATCACCAGTTCCGCGAGGCTCGTGGGCTCGAGCGCATACACCTGCGACTCGGCGCGCGCGAGTTGCACGAAGTCGTCGGCGAGCTTGAGCGAGCGGCGCGCGTAGCGCTCGATGCGCTCCATCACGCCGCGCACGGGCTCAGAGCCGAGCGTGCCCCGCTCGCGCTCCGTCTCGACGAGCGCGACGATCGAGGCCTGCGGCGAGCGCATGTCGTGCGACAGCAGGCGCAGCGCGTCCTCGCGCTGGCGTTCGGCGTCGTGCAGCTCGGTCACGTCGACGAGACCCGCGATCCAGCCCACCGCCTGCCCCTGCGCGTTCGTACAGCGCGCGTAGCGCAGCAGATAGTCGCTGCCGTCGCGCGCGCGCACTTCCACGCCGCGCTCCATCAGCTCCGCGAACTCGTCGCGCGCCGGGTCGAGCGGCGCGGGCCAATGCGCGTGCGCAAACGCCATCGCATCGGGCGCCGGGTCGATCGGCTTGACGAGCGCGAGGTCGCCGAACACGTCCTGCATCCGGCGCCCTTCCGCGGCGCTCACCGCCAGGCGCTCGAGATACGCACGCGAAGCGTGATTCGCGATCAGCACGACACCGCGCAGATCGGCCACGAGAATCGGCTCCGGCACGGAATCGAGGCTGTCCCACACGAAGCGGCGCATGTCCTGCAGCCGCTGCGCGGCCTGCGCCATGAGCGCCATTTGCTGGGCGAGCGCGTCGCCGGCGAATTCGCGGCGCGGCGTGGCCGCCTCGGGCAGCAGGTAGGGTTCGTCGGCGAGCTGGCGCAGTTCCTTGCGCAGGTAAGCCATCGTCATTTCGAGGCGGCGCCAGCTCCACACCGGATAGACGATGAGCAGCGCGACGATCGCGGGCACGGGCGAGAGCCAGAGGCGCGCGTGCAGCATGCCCGCGCTCGCACCGAGCGACACGGCGATCAGGAGCGCGAGCAGCAGCAGCGTGCGCAGCGGCGAGAGCACGAGGAAGCCCGCGAGCAGCAGCACGAGCGGCGCGAGCGAGGCAAACACGACCATGACCGGCGGCGCGGGCTGGATGGCGCTGCCGTTGAGCAGCGTGTCGAGCACGATGGCGTGGATGTACACGCCGGGCAGCGGCCCGAGCGTACCCGAGAGCGGCGTGGCGAAGCGGTCGTAGAGCCCCGAGGCCGTGACGCCGACGATCGCCACGCGCCCGCGCAACTGCTCGGGCGCCACGCGGCCATCGAGCACGTCGGCGAACGAGACCTTGTGGAAGGTCTGCGAATTCGCGCCGAACGGAATCAGGAAACGCGATTCGGTGCCAGGCGCCGCCGCATGCAGGACATCATCGCGCTGCGCGGCCGCGGGCGTGCCGTGCGCGAGCTTCACGGCATCGTTGCGCACCGCCCGCCAGACCGGCACCATCAGTTGCGGCCAGCGCTGCTGCGCGTCGCCTTCGAAGAGCGCGACGCTGCGCACGATGCCGTCGCTATCGACTTCGAAGTTGATATGGCCCATGCCGGCGACCGCCTGCGCGAGCGGCGCGACCGGGCGCACGGCCTCGCGGCGACCGGTGTCGTCGGCGGGGGTGAGCAGGATGGGGAGGAACGCCGGGCGCGCGCGCAGCGCCTGCGCAAAGTGCGCGTCGTCGGGAGACGATTCGGTGAACAACACGTCGTAGACGACGGCCGCGGCGCCCGCTTTCGCGAGCTGATCGACGAGCCGCGCATGCAGCTCGCGCGGCCACGGCCAGCGCCCGAGCGCGGCGACGCTAGCATTGTCGATCTCCACGAGCACGATGTCGGGCGACACCGGCAGCGCGCGCGCAGAGAGCAGGCGGTCATAGACCAGATGGTCGGCGCCGCTCGTGAGCCGCCAGAGCACGCAGAGCACGACCACGACCACGCCCGCGCAGCCCACTCCGGCCCATTCGAACAGGAAGCGTCGCCCGACTGAGCGGCTAAGGCGCGCGGGCGGCCTCACGCTCATGCGCGGCTCCACCTCGTCTGGCCGAGTCACCAGTCGAGCCTGAACGACTGGACCGGGCTTGCCTTCTGGTAATAGTGGCCGTTGTCGAACTGCTCAGCGATCACCGTCCAGTAGTAGACGCCCTTCGGCAGGTCGCGCACGACCGCGTCGCCCGCCGTGATGTCGGTACGGTCGATGAGCGGCGCGCGCAGATCGGACGTCGTGCCGAGCACGAAGCGAAAGCGCGTGTTCGGCGCGTTGCGGTCGATGAACCAGCGGAACGCGAAGTCGCGCGAGCCTTCAATGGGACCGGCGCTCGTGCCGAGCGCGACGCGCCGGCGCTCGAACGCATATGACGCCGGCATGCCTTCGAGACCGCGAGCGTCGATGGCGGAGATGCGTACGAAGTAGGTGCCGTCGTCGAGGTTGGCAAACGACACGCGCGGGTCGGCGCTGCGCTGGTCGCGAATCATGTCGAGCAGGCCCGCGTCGCGGCCGATTTGCACGCGCCAGGCGCTCGCACCCGCTGTGGGTGCGATTTCGAAGGCGACGTCTTCGTCGTCCTGGACCTTGGACGGATGCAGCAGCTCGGGCGCGTCAAGCAGCGTGACGGGCGCGCCCGCCGGCTGGCCCGCCAGCGTGAGGTTGCCATGGTGCGCGGCGACGAGTTGCTCCGAGGCGCTGAGCGGCGTACCCGGTGCCGGCGGCTGCGCGCGAGCGCCGTGGCGGTTACGGGCCGGCGAGTCGGCGTCGACGCCCACCGCGCCGTCCAGCACCTCGACCGCCGTCGCGCCCTTGTCGCCGTCATAGCTCACGCGAAACTGCGTGCCGCGCACGCCGGCCACGACGGAAGGCGAGCGGATCTGGAAGCGATCGTCCTTCTTCGTGGCATGGGTGACCTCGCTGTTCACCTCGCCATGATGGAGATCGACGATGCGGTCGGTCGCGCCCGTGAGCGCCGTTTGACGCAGCGTGGCAAGGTCGAGCGAGGTATCGGGCGGCAGCGCGATATGCGAGCCGTCGGCCAGTTCGAGGGTGGCGAAGCCGTTGTGGCCGGTCTGCACCCGGTCGCCTTCAACGAGGCTCGCGCCGACCGTGAGCGGCAGGAGCGGACCGGCGCGGAACGCATGCTGCACCGGACCGTTCGCGGCGACCACCTGCGCGCTCAGGCCATCCTGGCGCAGCAGCGCGACCGGCACCCGCAGCGCCGTGCCCGGCCGGAGGTGGCGCGGCTCGTTCACATGATTGAGGCTCGCGAGCTTCTTCCAGTCGGCGCGATTGCGCAGGTAACGCGTGGCGATGGCATAGAGCGAGTCGCCGGGGCGCGTGACGTAGGTGGTCATCTCGGGCGGCTGCGCCGCAGCGCCCTCACGCGCCTCGGCGCCGCGGGGAAGTGCAAGGAACGCGAGCGCGAAGGCAAGGAACGGCGCCGCGGTGGCGCGCACCGCACGCGCGCCCGTCACGCGTTGTCCCCCTCGATACGCTCGAGCCGGTAACCGTAGCCGTAGATCGGCGTGAGGCGATAGCCGTTTTCGGGGCGCAGGCCGAGCTTCGAGCGCAGCATGGAAACGTGCGTGTCCATCGTGCGCGAAGGAATGTCGTCGGACTGCTTCCAGATTACGTCGAGAATGTGCGCGCGCGACAGCGGCCGGCTCAGGTGCTGAAACAGCAGCAGCGCGAGATCGAACTCCTTCTGCGTGAGCGCGACGTTGCGGCCGCTCACTGAAGCCTGGCGCGACTTCAGGTCGAACTCGTACTCGCCGAAGGTTTCCTTGAACGCGGGCGTGTGCAGCTGATAGGCGCGGCGCAGCAGCGAATTGACGCGGGCGATCAGCACCGGCGCCGAGACAGGCTTGACGACATAGTCGTCGGCGCCGGCGTTGAGCATTTGCGCGATGTCGGCCTCGCGGCTGCGGCTCGTCATGAAGAGCACCGGCAGGCGCGTGGAGAGGCTCTGCCGCACCCAGTGCAGCACTTCGTCGCCCGCCATGTCGGGCACGTTCCAGTCGAGCACGAGCAGATCGAATGTCTGCCGCCGAAGCTGCCTGACGAGCTCGCTGCCCTTGGCAAACGCGTGGCAGGCGTGGCCCGCCGCGCTCAAGGCCTGGCAGACGAACTCTGTCTGCGCTGCATCGTCATCCAGTACTGCAACTCTCATAGCACCCCGCAACCAGGTTTGTTATTCATCGTCTCAGGATGGACTGCCTCCCTGCCGCACCGCGCTGCTACCGGGACCATCGTCTGGCAGGCTCTGGCGCGCGCACCGGCGCCGGGTCGCCGGCCATCCGCCCGGGCCCTGGCGGCACGCGGGACCCGCCGTGCGCCGAAGCCCGCTACATTCGCCGCGTCTCGAAAAAAATGGGAGCGCGAGGCCGCGCTCGACTTCGGTGAACAGATCGCTCTCATGTTAATCACTCATGGTAGTCGAATTTGCCTTCGTTCGAACCGGGCCTGGCCTCCTCGCCCGCAGCCGACGGCGATTGCGCGAGCAGCGCGGTCAGATGGGAGCGCACGTGCTCCCATGCCGCGTGCGCATAGTCGGGCTGCAAGGCCGCGCGCGACTGCGCCATCATGAACACGCGCAGTACCGTGGACGAACACTGTGACAGGCGCTCGGCCGCGCCGAAACGCGAAAGGTTCAGCGCTTCGCTGAGCCACGGGAGTTCGGCCGCGCAGGAATCCGCGTAGGCCTCCATCGCGGCGCGCGCATGCCGGTCGCGCGCGAGGTCGAGCTCGATGCGGTCGAACTCGCGGCCGCTGTCGGGCCCGTCCACGCGCGAGCCCGGTGGAAAACGCATACGGCCGGATCGGAAAAACATGTAGCCCCCGTGAAGACAAGCAGGCAGAGCATCAGAAGTGTGAAGCGGCCAGGCGTTTTTTCGCGGACGCAACAACGTCGAGCCGCTCGCAATGCGCGAAGCGGCAAAGAGAATGCGTTCTGAAGTGCGGAAAAAAATGTGGCGACGGCCGCGTGCAGCGCACTGCATGGTCTCCGGATTCCGCCCCCGGAGTCGGACCGCCAGCGCAGTCATCGTCGTACGCGGCGCGAGCCCCGCTGCCAGCGTCACCGCCCGACGCTGTCAGCCGGCCGCAGCCGCCTCCCTGCACGACGAGGCACGTGCCGCCATCGCCACGTCCACCTCAAAGCACTGGTTTTCCCAGCGTTATCCGGCGAACTCGGGTTCGCTCTGACTTCCTCTTGCTGACTGCGTCGCCAGGTCCCGAGCGAGCCAGCCCCCGTAGCAGATATCCGTTGCCAGTGGCGCATGCGCGAAGCTCGCGTGGCGCTGGCGGCATGCGGCCATGCCTGCATTAGCCGCGACGACGTATTCTCACCTGGGCGCCATGAATTTACTGTCAGGGATTGTTAAATCTGTCAGAACCGACGAAAAGCGGAAAAAAGCCAGGCGGATGGCATGGGTTGGGCGACGGCTCTTGCGAGCCTGCATATCGGGGCGCATGACCGTCATGCACCTTGATTGATTCGCAATCCTAACCCGCAGCCGGAAAACAGCAGCGGCGGGATTCCCGCCATGGAGATCCCGCCGCTGCAGCGAAGAAACGCACTATGCGTCAGTGCTCGGTTTGCCGCTCGTTGCCCCGTTCGCCGCCCTGGCTGGGAGCATGGCCGCCCTGACCACCCTGAGGCGGCGCGGCCGGCCGCCCCTGCGGTTGTTGAGGTGCAGGCGCGGGCCCGGGCGCACGCATGCCGCCCTGCGGCTGGGGCGCCGGCTCCCGCGCATAGCCCTGCGCGGGAGCGCCGGCCGGCGGCCGGCCGCCGAATTGCTGCTGCTCGGGCGGATGCCCCGCCTCGTGGGGACGCATGGTGCCCGGCTGCTCCACGTTGCCGGGCGCGCGTGGCGGTTCTCCATTGCCGGGCGGGCGTCCCGCGCCCTGCGGCGGCATGTAGCCCGGCGCACGCGGCGCTTCGGGGTTGCCAGGCGGGCGTTGCGCTCCGGGCGGCGGTGCGCCGCGCATCGGCTCATTGGGCGCGGGCGGGCGGCCGCCACCGCCAGGCTGAATGGCGGGCGGACGGCCCGGCGCACCATGCCACGCCGGCGCTGTCGGCGGGCGGCCGCGTTCAGGCGGCGGCACGTGCTCCCAGCGCTGGTGTTCGCCATACCATGGCCGGTCGCGATAGAAACTGCCCCAGTAGGCGCCGAGCGAGAACGCCACAATCGGCAGGCCGATCTCCGCGCCATAGTCGGTGAGCGGCACGTAGTTGCCCTGATACGGATAACTGAGATACCCACCGTAGACCCAGCCGCGCAGACCGGGCACCGTGACGTCGCACCACGAATAGTCGCCCACGCAGCCCATCACGGTGACGGGCTGGCCGGGTCCGAGTTCGGCAACGACGGGATAGTCGCCTGAAGGCCCTGCGTACAGATCCACCGGTTCGCTCGTGTAGGCCGCGGATTGCGCGCTGGCGTCGGACGACGCGAGCACGAGGCCGGTTGCGAGGCACGCGCTGGCGAGCGCAGGGACGAGCGCACGCAGGCGCGTGTTGAGGCGCTTGGACATTGTTTCTCCCTGTTCCAGCTAATTTGTTTTGCGGTGAGCAATTGCCGTGCCCGGCCCCATCTCTCGTTGCGGCGCTGCTTCGAGATTATTCGTTTTCTTTGACGTAGTGAAGTCGCTGCGCGACTGGACGTATCCGCTCCCTCATCCAGGTGAGCCCGCAACGACATTCACCATCCGATGCGCTCGACCGACCGGCATTCGATCGCCGGTCAAGGCTGAAAACCGGCCGTCGAGCTGCTGTTCTGGACGTACCGCCTCCCCGCCCTTGCGCCTGGCTCTGCTCGCGCGGCATTGTCACGCGGGGCTCTGGTCTGGATTGCCCGCCAATGGCATGGCTGTTGCAGAGACGAGCGCGAGCCGCCACATCGCATGCGATGCATTCGGTCAAACGTGAGCAACGCGGCTCGTGACTACTTCAATCATTGGAGACAAACCATGGAAGGGCTTTCGCAAGTCCAGGTGTTGGGCATCGACGCCGGCGGCACGATGACCGACACCTTCTTCGTGCGCGCCGATGGGCGATTCGTCGTCGGCAAGGCGCAGAGCAACCCTGAGGACGAATCATTCGCGATCTTCAACTCGTCGCAGGACGCGCTCGCGCACTGGCAGCGCGACGTCGACGCCGTCTATCCCGAGCTCGTGACCTGCGTGTACTCCGGCACGGCCATGCTCAATCGCGTCGTGCAGCGCAAGGGGCTCGACGTCGGGCTGCTCGTGAATAAAGGCTTCGAGCACGTGCACTCGATGGGCCGCGCGATCCAGAGCTACCTCGGCTATGCGCTCGAAGAGCGGATTCATCTGAACACGCACCGCTATGACGAGCCGCTCGTGCCGCTCTCGCGCACGCGCGGCGTCACCGAGCGCACCGACGTCCAGGGTGAAATCGTCATTCCCGTACGCGACGCCGAAGTGCGGCAGGCGACGCGCGAGCTGGTCGCAGCGGGCGCGAAGGCCATCGTGATCTGTCTCCTGCAGTCACACAAGAACGCTACGAGCGAGCGCCTGGCGCGCGACATCGTGCGCGAGGAACTGAAGGCGATCGGCGCGGACATCCCGGTGTTCGCCTCGGTCGACTACTATCCGCAGCGCAAGGAAAGCCACCGGATGAATACGACCGTGCTCGAGGCCTATGCAGCCGAGCCGTCGCGGCAGACGCTCCAAAAGGTCAGCGACCGCTTCCGCAAGCACGGTGCGAAATTCGACCTGCGGGTCATGGCGACCCACGGCGGCACGATCAGCTGGAAGGCGAAAGAACTCGCGCGCACGATCGTCTCGGGCCCGATCGGCGGGGTGATCGGCTCGAAGCTGCTCGGCGAGGCCCTCGGCTACGACAACATCGCATGCTCGGATATCGGCGGCACGTCGTTCGACATGGCGCTCATCACGAAGGGCAACTTCGCGATCGCATCGGATCCGGACATGGCTCGCCTCGTGCTGTCGCTGCCGCTCGTCACGATGGATTCAGTGGGCGCCGGCGCGGGCAGTTTCGTGCGACTCGATCCCTATAGCGGCGCGATCAAGCTCGGCCCGGACAGCGCCGGTTATCGCGTCGGCACCTGCTGGCCGCAGAGCGGGCTCGCGACCGTGTCGGTATCCGACTGCCATGTGGTGCTGGGCTACCTGAACCCTGACAACTTCCTCGGCGGCCAGATCAAGCTCGATGTCAACCGCGCGCGCGAGCACATCAAGGCGCAGATCGCCGGTCCGCTCGGGCTCTCTGTCGAAGATGCGGCCGCTGGCGTAATCGAGTTGCTGGACCTGCAACTGCGCGAGTACCTGCGCTCGAACGTCAGCGCGAAAGGCTACAACCCGACGGAGTTCGTCTGCTTTTCGTATGGCGGCGCGGGCCCGGTCCACACCTATGGCTACACCGAAGGGCTCGGTTTCAAGGACGTCGTGGTGCCCGCGTGGGCCGCAGGCTTCTCGGCATTCGGCTGCGCGTGCGCGGATTTCGAGTATCGGTATGACAAAAGTGTCGATCTGGCGCTGCCGCAACTGGCCAGCGACGACAACAAGGTCCTCGCCGCGCAAACCATCCAGAAGGCGTGGTCAGAACTCGCCGCCAAGGTGGTCGAAGAATTCCGCATCAATGGCTTCAGCGAGCAGGACGTGATCCTGCGCCCGGGTTTTCGCATGCAGTACATGGGGCAGCTCAACGACCTCGAGATCGAATCGCCCATCGCCAGCGCCGCGCAGGCTGGGGACTGGGACCGCATCGTCGCGGCATTCGAGGACACCTACGGCCGAGTCTATGCCAGTTCGGCGCGTTCGCCCGAGCTTGGCTTCTCTGTCACCGGCGCCATCATGCGCGGCATGGTGATCACGCAAAAGCCCGTGCTCCCCGAGGACGCGGAAGGCGGTGCCTTGCCGCCGGCCGAGGCGCGAACCGGCGTGCGCAGGCTCTATCGCAACAAGCAATGGCATGACGCCGTCCTGTGGAAGATGGAGGCACTCAAGCCCGGCAACGAGATCACCGGCCCGGCCATCATCGAATCCGACGCGACAACCTTCGTCGTTCCTAAAGGTTTCGCGACCACGCTCGACAAGCACCGCCTCTTCCATCTCAGGGAAGTCCAGCAAGGAGACACGCAATGAACATGCTATCCAGCCAGGAAGTTGGCTTCGCCGACCTCCTTAAGAACGGCCAGACCCTCAAGCAGTTCCGCGACGGCATCCTCGCGCGCACCGGTCAAACGGGCCATTACAACGGGCTCGAGCGGCTCGAATTGCGCGAGCGCGATCCGATCCGCTACGAAAAGATGTTTTCGAAGCTGCGCGGCGGCCTCGTCCATGCGCGCGAAACCGCGAAGAAGATCGCGGCAAGCCCGATCGTCGAGCAGGAAGGCGAACTGTGCTTCACGCTTTACAACGCCGCGGGCGACTGCGTG
The DNA here is from genome assembly GCF_026343935.1 of Paraburkholderia sp. CNPSo 3076. Classification (NCBI taxonomy): domain Bacteria; kingdom Pseudomonadati; phylum Pseudomonadota; class Betaproteobacteria; order Burkholderiales; family Burkholderiaceae; genus Paraburkholderia; species Paraburkholderia sp. CNPSo 3076. Next base: position 126,082 of record NZ_JAPMAL010000010.1, read on the forward strand.
CTCACTTCCACCGGCATCATCATCCACGTCGGCACGATGGGCGCGGCAATCAAGTACATGATCGAAAATAACTGGGAAGCGAATCCCGGCATTCATCCCGGTGACATGTTCACCAACAACGACTGCTCGATCGGCAACGTCCATCCGTGCGACATCGCGACGATCGTGCCGATCTTTTCGCACGGCAAGCTGGTCGGCTGGGTGGGCGGCGTGACCCACGTGATCGACACGGGCGCAGTGACACCGGGATCGATGTCGACAGGCCAGGTGCAGCGCTTCGGCGACGGCTACATGATCACGTGCCGAAAGACCGGCGTGAACGACACACCGCTGCGCGACTGGCTCCACGAGAGCCAGCGTTCGGTACGCACACCGAAGTACTGGATTCTCGACGAACGCACGCGCATTGCCGGCTGCCACATGATCCGCAACCTGATCGAAGAAGTGATCGAAGAGGAAGGGCTCGATGCGTACGATAAGTTTGCCTATGAAGTGATCGAGGAAGGACGCAGGGGTCTGCAGACCCGCATCAAGGCGATGACGCTGCCGGGCAAGTATCGCAAGGTCGCCTTCGTCGACGTGCCGTACAACCATCCCGATGTGCAGACCTCGTCGGCGTTCGCGAAACTCGACTCGATCATGCACTCGCCCGTGGAGATGGAAATCCGCAAGGACGGTACGTGGCGGCTCGACTTCGAGGGCGCGAGCCGCTGGGGCTGGCACTCGTACAACGCGCACCAGGTCGCGTTCACGAGCGGCATCTGGGTCATGATGACGCAAACACTCGTCCCCACGCAGCGCATCAACGACGGCGCCTATTTCGGCACCGAGTTCCATTTGCCCAAGGGCGCGTGGATGAATCCGGACGACCGCCGCACGGGTCACGCCTATGCCTGGCACTTCCTGGTTTCGGGCTGGAGCGCGCTGTGGCGAGGTCTCTCGCAGGCCTACTTCAGCCGCGGCTATCTCGAGGAAGTCAACGCCGGCAACGCCAACACGTCGAACTGGCTGCAGGGCGGCGGCATCAACCAGGATGGCGACATCCATGCCGTCAACAGCTTCGAGGCTTCGTCGTGCGGCACGGGTGCCTGCGCAGTCAAGGACGGCCTCAGTCATGCCGCCGCGATCTGGAATCCCGAAGGCGACATGGGCGATATCGAGATCTGGGAGATGGCGGAACCGCTGCTCTACCTCGGCCGCAACATCAAGACGAACTCAGGCGGCTACGGCAAGTATCGCGGCGGGTGCGGTTTCGAAACGCTGCGCATGGTGTGGAAGGCGCAGGACTGGACCATGTTCTTCATGGGCAACGGCTACATGAACAGCGACTGGGGGCTCATGGGCGGCTACCCGAGCGCCACCGGCTACCGCTTCGAGGCGCACCGCACCGGCCTGAAGGAGCGCATCGCGCTGGGCGAAAGCCTGCCGCTCGGCGGCGATGCCAACCCGGATTTCCCGGACTACGAGAATCACCTGAACGCGGGCGCCATCATCAAGCGCGATCATCAGTGCATGACCACGGAGGACTGCTACAGCAACTACGATCTTTACCTCAACTATCTGCGCGGCGGCCCCGGCTTTGGCGACCCGCTCGATCGCGAGCCCGAAGCCGTCGAACGGGATCTGAACAGTGCCTTGCTCTTGCCCGAATACGCGCAGAAGGTGTACGGCGCCGTCGCGACGAAGGATGCCAACGGACTCTGGACCGTCGACGCAAAAGCAACTGCGCTGCAGCGTGTCGCGATCCGCAATGAGCGCCTGGCCCGTTCGCAACCCACGCGCGAATGGATGAAAAGCGAACGCGAGCGCATCGTGCTCAAACACGCCGCGCCCCAGGTGCAGCACATGTTCGCAACGAGCTTCGGGCTTTCGACGAAGTTCGAGCAGCAGTTCCGGGCGTTCTGGGATCTGCCGGACTCGTGGACGCTCACCGAAGACGAGCTCGACGTACCGACCTACGGCTCGAAATTCCGCATGGACCTCTCGAAGATGCCCGACGTCAAGACCGTCGTGCTGGTCGAAGAGTAAGTCCGCCGGCTTTCGCGCAACCATCAAGGAATTCGAGGAGGAAACGCCATGTCCACCTACACCAGGGAACAGATCAGGAATCTGGTCGACGGCAAGCTCGACTGGGACACGACGCTGCGCATGCTGTCGATGCCCAAGGACGGCGAGCGGTTTCAGATGTACGTCGAGTCGCTGCAGGCCAGGCTCGGCTGGAAGGACCGCATTGTGCTGCCGCTCGGGCCGCACCTGTACATCGTGCAGCAATGGGCGACGAAGAAATGGGTCACGCAGTGCGACTGCGGCCACGTGTTCTGCGACTACCGGGAAAACTGGAAGCTGCACGCCAACGTCTTCGTACGCGATACCGACGAAGCCATGGACGAGGTCTATCCACGGCTGATGGCGCCCGATACGCAATGGCAGGTGTACCGCGAATACTACTGCCCCACGTGCGCAGCGATGCATGACGTGGAGGCGCCGACGCCGTGGTATCCGGTCGTCCACGACTTCGAGCCCGACATCGACGCGTTCTACGCCGAATGGGTCAAGCTGCCGGTCCCCGAGCGGGTCGATTAGGCTGATGTTCGAACCGGCCGGCGCGCCTTGACGCCGGTGTGCCCCGCTTTCGCACAGCGCGAAGCGGGGCGTTCGTTTTCCGGCCGTTCGATTTCCGGACGGCCGGCGTGTTTCCGGTCGCGCTTTCGCTCAACCAGTTGAAGCCGACTCGCCCGATTGCGCTAGCGGCATGCGCCACGAAGTCCGCCAGGAGCCGGCTGGCGCACGCATTGCTTGTACGGGATCGATTGCGAGCCGGTCATGGCACCGGATCGGAGTACGATACCCAGCAACGAGCCCGGCCGGTCCTGCCGGGCAAGACTGGAATGAAAAAAGAGGCCGGTTGCAACGGCCTCACGGTTTGCTGCAAACGCGAACTGCCAGGAGACAGGTATGCAACAGACAGGCACGCCCATGGACTGGTTTTCCAGTCCCCAGCACGACGCCGGCATCATGACGGCATGGGAGCATCGGGTGGGCGGCGACGAATGGCACTCGACCGAGGTGCGCGGCGTCGTCGACGATTCGTGGCAGCGCTGCCTCCTGGGGCAGGTCAACCCGGCAGCGGATCGCGCACCGCCGCCGCTCGGCGAAGACCAGCTGATGCAGTGGCAAGGCGCCAGCAACCGTCTGATCAGCGCAAGTCTGCCGCTCATGCAGCAAATCCGCGAGTTGCTGACGCAGACCGGTACGGTCATGCTGCTTGCCGACCCGGACGGCATCGTCCTGAAGCACGAAGGCGACATGCGGATCATCGAGCCCGCGCGTGAGGTCGGACTCGTGCCCGGCTGCAACTGGACCGAGCTCAACTGCGGCACCAACGCGATCGGGACTGCACTCGCACTGGGGCAGCCCGTGCAGATTCACGGCGCAGAGCACTTCTGCGCCGGCATCAAGCGCTGGACCTGCTCGGCAACCGTCATCCGCGATCCGTTCCATGGCCACGTGCTGGGCGTGATCGATGTCTCGGGACTCGCGGACACCTACAGCCGCTACACGCTTGCGCTGACCGTGTCGCTCGCGGGGCGCATCGAAAGCCGGCTTGCCAAGGATGCCATGCAGCGGCGTTTGCGCGTGCTGGACCTGTGCGCGTCACGCCTGGGTACCAACGGCCCGGACGGGGTACTCATCGTTGACGAGCAGGGGCGTCTCGTCAAGGCGAATGCCCAGATCGGGCCCGCGCTGCGGCGACTCGGTTTCGACGTGCAGCTCGACGCCAGCTTCATGCTGCCGGGACTGGACACCAGGTCAGGCACCGTCGCTTCGGCGGCAGCACCGGCCTGGCTGCGGCATGCCCATGTCGAAATACTGCGCGAAGACGGTGTCGTGGGTTTCATGATCGTGATCCCCGGCGCCCCCGCCGTTCGCGGCGCAAAACCGGTTGCCCGCGAACGCGAGCCACATCACGTCGCGACCCGCGGCTTCGGGCGCATTGTCGGAGACAGCCGCGTATTGCGCGCGGCCGTCGACAAGGCGCGCCAGCTCGCGCCCTCGAAGGTCCCTGTCCTGTTGCTCGGCGAGACAGGCGTGGGCAAGGAGCTCTTCGCGCAAGGCATCCACCAGGCCAGCGAACGGGCAAACGGGCCATTCGTCGCACTGAACTGCGGCGGACTCTCGAAAGACCTGCTTGCGAGCGAACTGTTCGGCTATGCCGAAGGTGCTTTTACCGGGGCGCGAAAGTCGGGAGCAGCGGGCAAGATCGAAGCGGCCAACGGCGGCACGCTGTTTCTCGACGAGATCGGCGAAATGCCGCTCGACATTCAGCCGCATCTGCTGCGCGTTCTGGAGGAAAACGAAATATACCGGCTAGGCGAGAACACGCCGCGCAAGGTCAACTTCCGGCTCGTTGCCGCAACCCATCGCGACCTGAAGGATGCCATTGGCAAGGGCACGTTCCGCATGGACCTGTTCTACCGCATTGCGGTGACGACTGTGTCGATTCCGAGTCTGCGCGAGCGTACAGAAGATCTGCCAGCCCTCATTGCATACTGGCTCGCGCATATGTGCGCATCTTACGGTTTGCAGGACAGATCGTTCGACGATGAGGCTTATGCCTGTCTGCTCGATTATTCGTGGCCGGGCAACGTGCGCGAGCTGCGCAACGCGATCGAAGGCGCCCTCCTGCTAACCCACGGCCCGACGATCAGCGTGGAGACGTTACCTGCGGAGGTTTGCGCTCCTGTGGTGCCAGAGTGTGGCGCGCCAGGCGCTGCAGGCACATCGGAACAGGGCGCGGAGGCATCGCTGCGGATGACCGAAGCCGAAACGATCCGCCGGGCGCTCGATCGCCACGCCGGCAATCTCACGCAGGCAGCGAATCAGCTGGGCATCGCCAAAAGTACGCTTTATGAAAAGGTCCGCAGATACGGCCTCGTGGCAGCCGTGAGTCACGCGCGCCGGTCAGGGGGTTTGCGCTAGACGAGCCAGCTGCGCCGCATTGCTGGGCGCGGCCGGGGCAGTCTCGATATCGGCGCTCCTATTCGTTTTCTTCGAAGTAATGAAGCGGCTATGCCCGAAACGCTGAGCGGGGCGTACCGCGGCCGATGACGCGCCGCGCCCCGGGCCGGTTGCGCGCGGGCGCCCGTTCTCGGCGCGCTAACGATAGGTCATGGTGAACGTCAACGACGTATTGGCCGTGCCGGGGCCGACGCTCGCGCCGCTCTGGTAGTAGCGCGCCTTCATCGGAATCGCATAGCTGCCGCCTGTGCTGCCGCGGTAGGCGCTAAAGGCCGTCGACGTGGCGAGCGGGAAAGTGTTGCCCGCTGCGTCGAGTAATTGCACGCCGATTCCCGTGGCGGTCGAACCGCCGTCGAGCGCCACCACGGAAGCCGCGCTGCTGATCAGGTTCGTGGTCGCATCGATCTGGTAGGTGATGCTGTTCATGCCCGCCGGACAGTTATTGAGCGGGATATTGAAGCCAGTCGCGCTGCTATAGCTGCCCGGACCGCGAAACTCCGACGAGCGATGCGAGCCGAGGTCGACGGCCACATCGGGCGTCGTGCACGCTGCCACGACGAAGGTCGCATTGCCCGAGACGACGATGTTGGCGACGTTCTCGTAGGAACTGCCGATCTGCATCGCCGTCTGCGCCACGAGTCCGCTTACGTTGGTCGTGCCGCCCTGCATGGGGCCGGTCTTCACGTACGCAAAGGTAGCCGATACGCCGAAAATCGCGCCTTGCGCCTGGCCGCCGCTCTGCCAGCTATTGCCTTGATGCCAGCTCAGAGGGATCCCCCAGCCAGGCGGGAACCACGCCGAGGCGACAAAGTTTTCGACGCCGAGTACGATGCCCACGCCGGCCAGATTCGTCTTGTAGACCCGATACACGACACCGCTCGGCGCCGTGAACGTCGTCCCCGTATCGGTCAGGCCCACGGCCATGGTGGCCGGCCCCGCCCAGGTGTTCGCGGGCACGTTACAGGTCCAGAGGTTCGAATACGGCGCGCCGGTCGGAAACGCGGTGAACGGCGTCAATTGTGTGCCGACGGGCGCATCGCGAGGAACCGTGTAGGTGCCGGTCGGCAGGGTCAGGTTGAGCGCAGTGACGTTGGCCGTGCAAACCGCCGCATACGCCATGCTGCTCGTCAGCGCACCTGCCGCAACGAGGAGCGCCGCACCAAGACGGCGTCGCACGCATCGAAGCATCCAGAACATCATCGTTGTCTTCCTTGAATCATCGAATTGCATGGTCGCCTCACGCCGTTATTGAAGGGGTGTCCGCACGGGCACGAGGTGCGTGTCCGGAGACTCGAGGCGGCTGCACCGGGACAAGGAAGCCGCTCGTGCGGTGCCGCCAGTGCGCTGCAAACCCAGAGCAGCATCGGAGGCCGCCGCTCGCAACGCCCGAGGCCCTGTCCAGAGGACGGCGGGGGCGCCGTTCGCGAACGACCCGCCATCAGTGCGCGTTCGCAAGCAGATGAACGCCATCGCATATCGCTTCGATCGTCGACCACACGCTCACATTGGCCAGCGCCGCCTTGGGCAGCACGTAGTGCAACTGACACGCCTTGTTTGCGGCATCGTTCACCTGCACCGTGAGATCGCCCTCCTCCGACTTGAGCCCGCGCACCACGATGCGTCCGCCCTGCGCCACCGTGCCGACGACATTGCCCGCCGCATCGTGGACCTGCGCGCCGAACGGCACCGCTGTGCCATCGGCCATGCGGGCCTTGATGATCAGCGAGGCGCCGGGATTGTCGGTCTCGAACTTCGCCCGGACAACGGCACCCGAGGTCGGTGCGACGCGCTGCATCGTAGACTTCAATTCGACGCTGACCGGCAGGCCCTTCGGGTCGATCTCGATCTCGTTGCTCGCGAACGGCGTCAGATTCGTCACGATCGCATGGCCCCACGGATCGACGCGCAGGCCGCTGCCGGCGGTCACGCGCGCGCCGGCGGCATCGCGGGCTTCGACGATCGCGATGGTCTCGCCCATCGCCGGCGTGAACGCCACGCCGCCCCCATAGGCGACGATGCCACCCGAAAGGCCCGCGCCGCTCTGGTTGTAGCCGGTGCCCGTAGACGCGCTCGCCGTCACCGTGGTGACCGGCGAGCGGTATGCCACGTTGCCGCCCGCGTTCGTCACGTCGCGCGTATTGCCGCCGCCCGTATAGCCGGCATTCACGCCGTAGCTGAAGGCGTTGTCGACGCCCGCGGTGCCGGTGACCGAGGTCTGCAGGTTCGTCGTGTGATCGGAGCCGGTTTGCAGGCTGGTCGACGAGTACGGCGCATGGGCGCCCGTGCCGAGCGGAACGCCCACCGTGAGCATGAAACGGTTGTCCCACTGTCGCGAGGTCAGCATGTACTGACGCGACACCGATACGTTGTAGTTGAGGCGCCTGAAGCTGTTGTTGTAGCCCGCCTGAAACTGCGTGTCGGTGCCCGAGCGGTTCCAGTAGTCCTGCGTCGAGCCGGTGACATAGAACGCGCCGTAGCCCGGCGGCAGACTCTGGTTCACGGTGACTTGCAGGCTGTTGCGCTGGATGCCTCCACCGTAGAAGCTCCCGGCCGCGTTGCCGGTCTCGCGCAGGAACATGGCGTCGCGCAGGCTCAGGTAGCCGCTGCTCGAGTAGCGATACGCGGCCACCGCGACGTTCGTGTTGGTCGGCGCGATCAGCTCGCTGTAGCTCAGGCGCAGGCTCTGCCCGCTGCGCGACGGCTGGCTGCCGAGCGACGCGCTCGACTGCGTGAGATCGAGGCCGAACGCGCCGATCGGCGTGTTCAGTGCGGTGCCGATCACGGCCGCCGCATAACCCTCGGCGATCGTCACGCCGCCATAGCCGGTCAGCAGGTTCGTGAAGCCGTGCTGCACGGTGGCCTGTGCAAGCCCCGGGTGGGCGGACAACATGGCGTCGCGATACTGGCCCGCCGTGATGCTGAAACGCGTGATGCCTGGCCGCAGCGCGTTCACGGCTGCGGCATACGGCACCACCGAGATGCTTTGCGAGCCGTCGGCCTCGGTCACGACGACCTGCAGGTTGCCGCCGTAACCGGTCGCGTAGAGATCGTCGATTTCGAACGGCCCGGGCGCGACGCTCGTTTCGTACAGCACGTTGCCGTTCTGGGTGACCTGCACGAGCGCGTTGCTGCGCGCGATGCCGCGGATGGTCGGCGCATAGCCGCGCTGCGATTCCGGGTACATGCGGTCGTCGGTGGCGAGCTGCACGCCGCGAAAGCCGACGCTGTCGAACATCGCGCCATCCGTGAAGGCATCGCCCACGACCAGCTGACTCTTCAGAGGCGCTATCGCCCGTTGCAGGCTGGTCTGGATGCTCTGATAGTGCGTGCCGGTCTGATTGCTGTTGGTCAGGCTGCCGTTGTGACGAAAGCGCCAGGCGCCGACGTTGACCCCAGCGTTCAGCCCGAGATAGCTCTGCGTGGACGACGCGCCGCTGGCCTGGGCATGGTAGATATTGCCGTTGTATTGAAGGATCGCGGCCGGCACGCCGTCGTCCCAGTAGCGCGGATCCACATAGCCCCGCGCGCGGCGGCTCAGCGCCGCCTGCGGAATGCTGACGTCGAGCCGGAGCTCGCTGCTGTCGAACGTGGCTGCCGCGGCGTCGATGAGCGAGGACAATGGCGCGCACGCATCGCTGCCGCCTTCGAGCAACGCGGCCTTATCGTGCGGCAGACGCGTGAGGTCGATGCCCATGCGTTCGAGCAGCGCGCGATCGAAGCAGGGCTCGACGCGCTCCCCTTCCATCTGCTTCAGGGTCACTTCGGCACGGCCGAGCCAGGCCTCGTTGACGAACAGATCGGCGCGATACTGGCCGGCCAGCGAAACGTTGCCCTTGTCGAAGCGGCTGATATCGACCGAGGAAGGCCCGAACTGGTTCAGGAAGGTGTCGTTGAACTGGACTTGCGCGACCTTGGCGGGCTCGCCCGCTGCGCAGGCGAAGTGGCCCGCGGAGAGACTGTACAGCACGCATGCGCATAGGGGTCGCAGACGCAGCCCCGATAGACGATAAGCATTTCTAACATTCATGGCGACATTTCTCACTGCGAAAGCGGATCCCTGCCGCTCGCACGCGGCACGCGCACCACTTTTAGCTGGGGGATCGGCCTCTCGATGAGGCGCTTGCGATCGCGCTGGCTCCTGCCTGCCGTGCGACCGGTGGGACGCCGGCTCAGGGCGCGGCAGGGGCCGCCATACGGGACAGCGCCGGCGCCGGACCCTGCAGTAACGGCGCTTCGCCATCGACGTTGCCGCCGTAGTCGTTGAGGACGTGGTAGCGGACCTTCGCCGCCGCCGAGCCGCTCACGCTGCCGGCCAGCGGCAAACTGGCGGTTTCGCCCGGGGCGATCATCGCGCCGTCGGCGAGGGTGGCCTTGCTGGCGCCGTCCTGGAGCTCCGCGCCCGTCAACGACACGTGATACTGCGACGGATTGCTGACCTGCAACGCGTTCTTCCCGTGGTCCGCGATGAGGCGCCAGGTCATCTGCTCAGCCGCCTGCTGTGGATCGGCCTTCAGTGCCTCGGGACGGAAAAACAGCTTGATGCGCGAGCGGAATGCCAGTTGCAGCTTGTTGATATCGGCTGCGTCGCCGGTCGGCCTGGGCGGAATCTCGAGGACGTTCAGCCAGAACACCGATTCGTGATCGGTGGCGAGCGGTTCGCCCGTATAGATGATGCGCAACGTCTGCCCCTTGCCGGGATCGATCCGTGCGATGGGCGGCGTGATCGTGAACGGCACCTCGATCGTGGAGGGCATGGCCTTTGGATCGCCCTTGTCGATCCAGACCTGCACCAGTGCGGGAGACTGGCCGACATTGGACAGCTTGAGCGTGACTTCCGGCTCGCGCTGGTTGTAGATCACTCGCGTGCCGGCGAGCACCACGGAGGCATGACTGTTGGTGCTCGCTGCCAGCGAGACGGCAGCGAAAGCAGCGGCGACGAGCGCCTTGAGTACGCGGTTGGCTTTCATCGTTAGGTAAGCGGGGCTAAAGCGGGAAGCGGTACGGCGAGTAGCGAGTAGCGAGCGGCAAGGCGAGGCGAGGCGAGGCGGGATGACCTGCCTCGCCTCGCCCAGCGACACGATTACTGGTAGGCGATCGTGTACATCACGCTCGAATCCGCCGCACCGGCCGTTGCCGCGGCGGTTGCCACGTACTGCGCGTAGTAGTTCAGCATGGCCGAACCGTTGTTGATGGCGACAGGCAGCGAATTCTGCGAAGCATCGGCTGCGCCGAGCGCGATGTTCGTGAAGTTGCTGTTTTGCAGGCCGATTTCGACGTTTGTCGCGCCGCCGGCGTTCAGGACGAGGTGGCCGGTGGCGGCGTTGACCGTCGGACCTGCCTCGAAGTAGGTGTGCACGTTGCCGCTATCCGGCGTACAGGCGCTGAGCGCGATGTTGAACGGCGTGCGGCCCGCGGTCTGGCCCGCCGTGGCAAGCGTCGACGCCGACACGGTGGGCAGCGCCACCGTGAAGTTGTTGCTGCCCGAGCCGTTGCCGTTGATCGTACAGGTCTGCGCGGTGATGTTGCCGGTGAACTGGATCGTGCCGTCGGCGGCGAATGCGCCTTGGGCCATCAGAGCTGCCCCAGTGGCGACCAGGATGGAGAGAAGCTTGAGTTTCATCACTTGGTATTTCCAGAAAAAGTAACTGTTTTGTGCAGCCTGGGCACCTGCCGTGACCTGGCTGCTCTCGCCGAATGTCTGCTTGCCGTCTCGCCGCAGATAGCGACGAGCGATGCGCGCTCATCCGGAAGGTGCCCTTATGGGACCCAGATGATTATGTCGAGCGGGGACGGCCAGCCCTATCAGAACGTTCTTAAAAAACAGGCACTTAACGATATTTGTAGATTTCCTTGGACGGCCGTTTCGCGGACCGGTCTGGCGTGGTCGCGGACATGGGCATGGCGAGGACAAGCAGCGGGACTGCGCGACGAGGCTCGCGCTCGTTGCGAATCGAAAGGCGAGCGAAGAGTCGTCAGCGCAAGAGCAATGAAGCGGGCTGGACGCGGGGCTTCGGGCGGCCGAACGAACGCAGCGTTGCCGCTGGGTTGCAGCAGCGACGGGATCAACGGAGGTGTTGGAGGTGAAACGGAAAGGGGGTGTTTCAGAGCCGCCGGTGACGGCATACGCGCGGCGAGCGCAACGGCGCGCCGACTCGAGCGCGTCGGGAGCGACACACCGGCGTGTTCACATCAATCCCAGCAGTTGCGAAATGCGACCGCCGCGATCACCGGCACGCATAGCACGAGTGGGATCGCAAAGTAAGGCACTTCGAGATCAACGAACCAGGTATAGACGAGCCAGCCGACTCCGGCACCTAGCGTCGCAATGCCTACGAGAGCAGTTAGCAGGTTCAGTAACCGTGTTCGTTCCGAAGACAGTGACGTCGAGCGCAACGGCCGATGGCCGCTTCGGCAAGGAAGACTTCATTTACAACGCAAAGATGAACGAATATCGGTGCCCGGCAGGCGAGCGGCTCATCTGGCCATTCGCGACCGTTGAGCGCGGCCTGAAGATCAGTCAGTATTGGAGTTCGAATTGCCAGCAATGTCGGCTAAAGGCGCACTGCACGCCGGGCCCTCGCCGTTCTGTTCGCTGCTTGAGAGCGTCAGGACGCTGAAGCCACGCATGGTGGTGATGGAGGCGTGCACTACCGCGCACCACTGGGCACGCCGCTTCCAGTTGATCAAGACCAACAAAAATGACCGCAACGATGCCGAGGCAATTGTTGAGGCGGCCTCTCGACCCACGATGCGCTTTGTGACCATCAAATCGGTCGAGCAGCAGGATATCCAGGCTGCACATCGCATGCGGGCGATCCGGCTACGCCACCGTACGGCCTTAATCAACCAGATGCGCGGCCTGCTTGGCGAGCGTGGCCTCACGATCGCGCGTTCGCCGGAAGCCTTCAGGCGCGCGATTCCGGAACTGCTGCGTACAAGCGCTGATGAGTTGACGTCGTTCTGTCAGACGCTGCTCACTGAACTGCTGCAACACCTGGCCGCGATCGAGGAACGTCTGCATTTCTTCGAAACCTCGATCAAGTCATTCATGAAACACTCAACGCTTTGCAGGAAGATCGCCCAGGTACCCGGTGTCGGCCCGATCACCGCCACGGCCATCATTGGCGGGCGACGCGAATTACATCGCACCATGTGCGGTCCCTTGAACGAACACACATCTGCAACACAGTGCATGACTCACCCTGGTTTGCGAAGCTTCTTAAAGCGATGACGAAAATGGTTGAACCAGCATCCTGAAACCTGTGATTCCTGCCGGCTGGCCGGCATCGAGCGCGTAATGCCAGGCACAACTCAATTCCATGCGCAGGCGTCCCGCGAGCACTGGCGTTGACCGGTATGAGTCGAGGAAGTCGAAGGCCTGAGCGCGTGTGATGGTGGCGGCGCGCAAATCTGCAATTGGCCCCAGCATTGCCTTGAATATGCGCGCGACCTCGACTGCCCCCTTAGGCGGTGTAGTCCGTTGGCGATGGGCGGGTTGCAGCTTATTCGCGCTTTCGGTGCAGCGCAGATAGTTCCCCCCCGAATCACGCTCTACGCGGTTCGTTTCCCACCCAGCAATCGCCGCAGCAAATGCCATCGCCGGCCCTTCACCGAGCTTGATCTGTCGCATGCGACCGTCGACTGGCGACTTGTAGCGATATGTCCAAGACTTGCGGCTCGCCGAAGTCTGGAGGCGCAATCCCGGAAATTGCTCAAAGGTCATCTGCTCGCCGCTCGGCAGCTTCGCCGCCACACGTGCATCGAAGTGCATTCTTCCCTCGGCGTAGGTTTTCTGCACAACGCCGTAAAAACCTACGCCGACACGGCAAGTATAGGCGCACGGAAACGAACGTCGACGCACCCGAGACGCAAATAAACCAATATTTTGCTTTTAATTCAATAACTTGTGGCGCTTATTGGATCGCTTAAGACCTCCCCGGAAAACGCCGGGTCTGCCCTTACTCGTTTTCTTCGAAGTAATGCCCGAACTTGACCTGCTTGGTGCGGATATAACGCTCGTTTTCCTCGCGCATCGGAATCGCGAGCGCCACGCGCTCGATCACCGGGAGGCCATGCTGCCTGAGCGTGTCGAACTTCTTCGGATTGTTGCTCATGAGCTTCACCGACGACACTTTCAGCAGGCGCAGGATCGCTGCCGCCGAATCGTATTCGCGCGCGTCGTCAGGCAGACCGAGATCGAGGTTCGCCTCGACGGTGTCGCGGCCCTGCTGCTGCAACTGGTACGCGCGAATCTTGTTCGACAGGCCAATGCCCCGGCCTTCGTGGCCACGCAGATAGAGCAGCACGCCACGGCCTTCGGCCGCGATGTAGCGCAGCGCGAGGTCGAGCTGCTCGCCGCAGTCGCAGCGGTAGGAACCGAACACGTCGCCGGTCAGGCACTCGGAGTGGAGCCGCGTCAGCGTGGGCTCGCCGCTGCCCACGTCGCCCATGACGAGCGCGAGATGCTCGGCGCCGCCGTCCTTCACCCGGTAGACATAGGACTCGAACGTGCCGTAGCGGGTCGGCAGCGTGGCGGTCGCGTCAAGCACGACGCATTCATTGGCGTTGTCGCCGTCCGCACAGGACGACTCAGGAAGCGTAGGCATGATTCTCGAGCAAAAAACTGGCAAAACCGGCTAGGGGCCGGGTTGAGGTTCGGAACCGGAGTTTACCGCCATTTGCTCCGCCCCGCCGCCCAGCCCCGTAGTGGACGGCTCGGCCCGCGCCGCATGCCCCCGGCATAAATGGTGCGACCCCGCGCATACCCCGACGACGCATGGCACGCCAGCCGCCTATACTGGTATGGCTTTCCAATGGCTTGACGGGCAATACACCCGGCCTGCCGCGCCGCGCAAAGACCGGACAACCAGAAGGACGAAGAGGGGTCGCCCTATGACAAGCGTTGCACAGGTACTCAAATCGAAGCCGGAACAGGTGGTCTACACGATCGAAGCCTCCGATTCCGTCTACAACGCAATCCGCCTGATGGCCGATAAGCAGATCGGCGCGCTGCTCGTGACCGACGGTCCAACGATCGCCGGCATCGTCACGGAGCGTGACTACGCGCGCAAGATCGTGCTGATGGACCGATCTTCGAAAACGACCGCCGTGCGCGACATCATGAGCACGCACGTGCGCTTCGTCGAACCGGAGCAGACCACCTACGACTGCATGGCGCTCATGACCGAGCGGCGCATGCGCCACCTGCCCGTCATGGACGGCGGCAAGCTCGTGGGGATGGTGTCGATCGGCGACCTGGTGAAGGAAATCATCGCCGAGCAAAAGTTCACGATCGAGCAGCTCGAGCACTACATCACCGGCGGGCCCAGCGCCTGACGTAACGCTCCCGCCCCTCCAGACCGCCAGACGTGAAAAAGCGCCCAATCCCGAAGGGGTTGGGCGAAGCCACCTTTCGGCGGCGGAGGTTCCACGCATGAAAAATCGCGCGATGGCTTGCGCGGGCGGCGTGCGACAAAGCCGGAACGCTGTCCGCCTTCGCCGGTATCGGTTAGGGGCGTTGCTGGGTGGGGGCGGGTGCCGGGTCATCTTGCGCGGGCCGCTGTGCCCGCTCGAAGCGCCCGGGCACCGGCTTGCGCGGAAGCGGCTAGCCTGTGGCCGATCGATGTCGCCTGTGCCGGTGTCTGAGCGACGGCCATATGCACCGTTCGCGCTCTCTGGACTTTGGCGCCCCTGACGGCGCGCCCTGCCCGGTTATCCGCTCAACTGCCCGCTCAGTTTCCCGCTCAGTTGCCGAAGTACACCGACTGCGAAGGGCGCACCGTGGCCGGCTGGCCCGATTGGGCCGAACCCGAGGTCGACGGGCCATAGCCGCTCGTCTCCGCTGCCGGCGCTTGCGCCAGCCCCTGCTGCTGGTTCACGCGGGCTTCGGCGGCCTGGATGTCGCTCGGGTACGTCGCGTCGTTGGCGGTAGCCGGGTTGTAGCCGGCCTTCTCGAGCTGGATCAGTTCGGACTTCACTTCGGCGCGCGTGACCGGACCGTTGCCTTGCACCTGAGCAAACGAAAGGGCCGGAGCCGCCACGAGGGCGGCGACGAATGCGGCTTGAATCAGGGTACGGGACTTCATGTTCATTACCTCCATCACTTGTTTTATGCCGGCGGCAGTGTCTGATTGCATCGCCGAACCAGTGATTTGAGTTTATTGAGACAGGAGCCCAGGGGAAACCCTTATTTTGAGAAAATACACTTTCATTCGCGGCAACAATGCCGCGCGCATACCACGTCCCGCGAGCGCCTTGCGGCGCGGCGCTTCCCGCGGATTCCGCCGGGGCGCCCGAGCCAGTCACAGCGGGGCGACGCCGCCGTCCAGCAGCTTGCGCGGGCCGCTCACGAACCGGCTGCCCAGTTCGTAGAAGCGCAGCGGCCGGTCCATCTCGCGCGAGAGCCCGATGCGCGTCGTCACGCCCACGGGCCGCTCGGGTTCGTCCGCGCGGCCGATCCAGAGTCCGTGCCCGCGGCACAGGTCGACGCCGTCGAAGGCCGCCGCAATGCCGAACGCCTGCGAGAGCCGCCCCGGCCCGCGCGCGAGATCGCGCAGCGGGACGCCGGGGCGCAGCGCCTCCATCGCGCCGATGCCTTCGAGCGGCTCCAGCGCGCGAAACAGGATGCCCGCGCCCACGTCCACGGCTTCGCTCGACATGTTGAACATCCAGGCGCTGCCGTAGGTCAGCCGTACGTGGGCATGACCGCGCTCGAGGAACATCGCGGCGTTATAGGGCCGGCGTCCGATGTAGGCATAGCTCGTGGAGTCGCCCACGGGATACGCTTCGACTTCGACGAGCCGCCCGGCCATGCGTCCGCGCGCCAGGTCGCGCACGAGATATTTGCCGACCATGAAGCGCGCCAGCTCGGCGGTGTCGAGCGGCAGGTCGTCGCGGTGCAGTGGCAGGATCGTCATCGTCATCGAAGCGTTCTCGGGGTGATCGGCGCGCGGGCATCGCGGTTTCGCGGACCGGCAGAGTGTAGCGCCGCCGCGCTCATCCACGGCTCATCTACCGCTTGGCCACTTCCGACCGGCCATTGCGCTACCATCGTCCGCATATCGGCGCGAACGGTTCGCGCCACCTCATGATCCGGCGCGCGCCATTCGACGATGCGTCACGACCCGACGAGCGCCACAGAAGGAGCCGCACGATGAACGAACAAAGCGCGATTCAATTCCTCACGACCGTGCGCAAGCCCCTGCTCACGCTGCACAAGGCGATTCTCGACCACGAGCGCAAGGACTACGAACGCGAGTTCGGACCGGTCACGCCGGCGGCCTTCCTGCAGGTGCTCATCAACGGCTCGGGCTTTCGCTGGCTCATGCCGCTCTCGACGGTGATCGCCAACGTCGACGAAACGCTCGACGCCAAGGATGCGAGCCCCGACGATCGCATCGGCGCGGCGCAGGGCGTGGCCGCGCTCTTTTCCGGCGAGGAATCGGCGGAATTCTACGAGCGCTATCAGGCGTTGTTGCAGGCGAGCCCCGAGATCCTGCACTTGCACGGGACGGTGGCGCCGCTCCTTAACGCCCTGAAGAACTGAGCGCGATTCAGGCGCGCGGCGCCTTGCGGGGCGCCGTGGCCACGGCTGCCTCGGCGGCCGCGCTGCCGCGCTTGCCCTTCGCAGCGGAAAGACGCCGCCAGAGCGTCGTCTTGCTGATGCCGAGCATCTCGCACGCGCGGTCGCGATCGCCGTTGCAGGCGTCGAGCGCCGCGCGGATTTCGTCGGCTTCGGTGTTGAGGCTGCGCTCGCGCAGGGTGAGCGCGCCCTCGCCTGCCGTCGCTGCGGCGCCACTCGCCGCGTGGCGCGACTCGAACACCTCCGGCGCGATCGAGCGCAACACGTCGGGCGTCAGCACCTCCTCTTCCGTATCAGCCAGCTCCACCACCATCCGCTCGACCACGTTCTGCAGCTCGCGCACGTTGCCGGGCCATGCGTGCCGCGCGAGCGCGCCGCTCACCAGCGCGAGCGTGCGCGCCGCGTCTTCGGGCGTGCGGATGCGCACGGCCACGCGCGGCTCGCGCCGCGAGGCCTGCAACAGCAGTTCTCCCGCCAGCAGCGCGATATCGGCCGCGCGCTCGCGCAACGGCGGAATGGCGAGATTGAGAATGTTCAGGCGATAGAAGAGATCCGCGCGAAACTCGCCCGCTTCGATCTGCTCGGTGAGCGCGCGGTGCGTGGCGGCGACCACCCGCACGTCCACGCGCGTGGGCTCCGTGGCGCCGAGGCGCACCACCTCTCGCTCCTGCAGCACGCGCAGCAGGCGGCTCTGCAACGGCAACGGCATCTCGCCGATTTCATCGAGAAAGAGCGTGCCGCGGTGCGCCGCCTCGATGAGCCCCACCTTGCCGCCGCGCCGCGCGCCTGTGAACGCGCCCTCCTCGTAGCCGAACAGCTCGCTCTCCAGCAACGCCTCGGGAAACGCGCCGCAGTTCATCGCGACGAACGGAAAGTCGCGCCGCGGGCTCTCGCGATGAATGCCCTGCGCGATCATCTCCTTGCCGGTGCCGCTTTCGCCGCGGATCAGCACCGTGGCGTCCGACTTCGCATAGCGCCGCGCGAGCTGGCGCACGCGCTCGATGCCGGGCGTTGCGCCGCTCAGGTCGTCCAGCCGGTAGCGCGCGACGAACTGCTGCGTGCGCTGACGCGTTCGCAATGTGCGGTCGAGCCGCTCCACCGCACGCGACTCCTGGAATGTGAGCACGGCGCCCGTCGTCACGCCGTTGTCGACGAGCGGCCCGCGATGCACGACGTAACTCACGCCGCGCACCGTCTCGAGCGATTCGCCGTCGGCTTCGGGCAGCGCGAAGGCGATGTCGGGCGCGAGCGCCGCGAGCGACTGGCCCGCGGCCGCCGCCGGATCGATGCCGAGCACGGCCGCGAGGCGCTGGTTGATCGCCTCCACGCGGCCGCGTGCGTCGAGCGCGACCACGCCGTCCCGCAGATGTTGCAACACGCTGTCGAGGCGCTGGCGGCGCTGCGTTTCGCGCCAGGTGGCTTGCACGAGATCCAGCGCGTTGTCGAACGCCGCGCGCACCGAGGGTCGCGAGTAGACGAAAAACGGCACGAGCCCGAGCCGGGCCGCGAGATCGTTGACGAGGCCCGGCCCCACGACCGCGCCCACGCCGCGGTCGCGCAGGTCGAGCACGCAGGCCTCGGCGTCCTGGACCGTGCGGTACTGGCCGAACACCACGTCGATGCCATAGGCGCTGGCAAAGCGCCGCATCTCTACGGGCGTCTCGCCGTAGGTGACGAGCGCGACGAGATCGGCCTCGCGCCGCGCGCGGGCGAGCGCCTGCATCACGTCGAAGCCGGTGGGCTGCACGAGCACCACGGGCAGGTCGATACGCGCCTTCAGATAGGTGCCGTTCGAGCCCGCCGCCACCACCACATCGGGCCGCTGGTTCGGCCCCGCCGCGGCGATTTCGGCCACCGCTTCCTCGAAGCCGCGCGGCACCACGCGCAGGTCCGCGAGTTCGTCGTATTCGCGGGCGATGTCGCGAAACAGGTCGCGCAGGCGGCTGATGCCCATGGCCCACACACGCGGGCGGATGGCGGAGGAAGCGGGAGCGGGAAAGCGGTTCATGATGTCCAACGATACGGTCGTGGCGTCGAGGGCCGGTGTAGCCGAAAGCCGGCCGTCAGCCGGATTTCGCATTATCGCGCGTCGATTTCATTTTTGAAATTGCGATTTCATCCTGGAAATCAGGGTCTGCTACCAGCACGCACGATTCCGTCGCAAAATCAACGCGTTAGTCTCGTAGCGCGGAGCTGGCACGCTACCTGCAGTATCAGGCGGCGATTCAATTGGAGACATCACGCATGAACAACAAATCCCCCGCAAGCGCCGGCGCAAAATTCCGCGCAGCCGTGGCCGCCGAACAGCCGCTGCAAGTGGTCGGCGCCATCACCGCGTATGCCGCCAAGCTCGCGCAGGCGACCGGCTTCAAGGCCGTTTATCTCTCGGGCGGCGGCGTGGCCGCCAACTCGCTCGGCGTGCCGGACCTCGGCATCAGCACCATGGACGACGTGCTGATCGACGCCCGCCGCATTACCGACGCCGTGGACATTCCGCTGATGGTCGACATCGACACCGGCTGGGGCGGCGCCTTCAACATCGCGCGCACGATCAAGTCGTTCATCAAGGCGGGCGTGGCCGCCGTGCACCTGGAGGACCAGGTGGGCCAGAAGCGCTGCGGCCATCGCCCGAACAAGGAAGTCGTGGCGACCGGCGAGATGGTGGACCGCGTGAAGGCCGCCGTGGATGCGCGCACCGACGACGGCTTCGTCATCATGGCCCGCACCGACGCGGCCGGCGTGGAAGGCATCGACGCCGCGATCGAGCGCGCGGTGGCCTACGTGGAAGCGGGCGCGGACATGATCTTCCCCGAAGCGATGAAGACGCTCGACGACTACCGCCGTTTCCGCGCCGCCGTGAAGGTGCCGATTCTCGCCAACCTCACGGAATTCGGCTCGACGCCGTTCTTCACGACCGAAGAACTGAAGAGCGCGAACGTGGATATCGCGCTCTATTGCTGCGGCGCGTATCGTGCGATGAACGCCGCCGCGCTGAACTTCTACGAGACCGTCAAGCGCGACGGCACGCAAAAGGCCGCCGTCTCGACGATGCAGTCGCGCGAAGACCTCTACCGCTACCTCGGCTATCACGCGTACGAAGACAAGCTCGACGCGCTCTTTGCCGCTAAGAAGTAAATCCGCCCACCATATAGTTCACAGATACCTGGAGAGAGGAAGACACCATGAGCGAAGCAGAAAACACCACGCAAGCCGCTGGCGGTTTCAAGCCGAAGAAGTCCGTTGCGCTGTCGGGCGTGACGGCGGGCAACACGGCGCTGTGCACCGTGGGCCGCACCGGCAATGACCTGCACTATCGCGGCTACGACATTCTCGACCTCGCCACGGCGTGCGAATTCGAGGAAGTCGCGTACCTGCTCGTGCACGGCAAGCTGCCGAACACGGCCGAACTGGCCGGCTACAAGGCGAAACTCAAGGCGCTGCGCGGCCTGCCCGCCAACGTGAAGACGGCGCTCGAAGCCGTGCCCGCCTCGGCGCACCCGATGGACGTGATGCGCACCGGCGTCTCGATTCTCGGCACGGTGCTGCCCGAGAAGGACGACCACAACCTGTCGGGCGCGCGCGATATCGCCGACCGCCTGATGGCGTCGCTCGGCTCGATGCTGCTGTACTGGTATCACTTTTCGCACAACGGCAAGCGCATCGAAGTCGAAACCGACGACGACTCGATCGGCGGCCACTTCCTGCACCTGCTGCACGGCCGCGCGCCGTCGAAGTCGTGGGTCGACGCGATGCACGTGTCGCTCAACCTGTACGCCGAGCACGAGTTCAACGCCTCGACGTTCACGGGCCGCGTGATCGCGGGCACGGGCTCGGACATCTACTCGGCCATCACGGGCGCGATCGGCGCGCTGCGCGGTCCGAAGCACGGCGGCGCGAACGAAGTCGCGTTCGAGATCCAGTCGCGCTACGAAAACGCCGACGACGCAGAAGCCGATATCCGCGCGCGCGTGGAGAAAAAGGAAGTCGTGATCGGCTTCGGCCACCCGGTGTACACGATCTCGGACCCGCGCAACAAGGTCATCAAGGAAATCGCGAAGAAGCTCTCGAAGGAGCAGTCGAACATGAAGCTGTTCGACATCGCCGAGCGCCTCGAATCGACGATGTGGGAAGTCAAGAAGATGTTCCCGAACCTCGACTGGTTCAGCGCCGTGTCGTATCACATGATGGGCGTGCCGACCGCCATGTTCACGCCGATCTTCGTGATCGCGCGCACGGCCGGCTGGAGCGCGCACATCATCGAGCAGCGCATCGACAACAAGATCATCCGCCCGAGCGCGAATTACACGGGTCCGGAGAATCTGAAGTTCACGCCGATCAGCAAGCGCTGATCGCCGGAGGCGATGCGTCGTAGAGTGACGCCATCGCCTTCGATCCCACGCACCGCCGCTTACAACACATTTGGTCCCCAAGCCGTGAATACCGCCTACCGCAAGTCCCTCCCGGGCACCCGGCTCGATTACTTCGACGCGCGCGAAGCCGTCGAGGCCATCCAGCCCGGCGCCTACGGCACGCTGCCGTACACCTCGCGCGTGCTCGCCGAAAACCTCGTGCGCCGCTGCGACGCGGCCACGCTCACCGCCTCGCTTACGCAGCTCGTCGAACGCAAGCGCGACCTCGACTTTCCGTGGTTCCCGGCGCGCGTGGTCTGCCACGACATCCTCGGGCAAACGGCGCTCGTCGACCTCGCCGGCCTGCGCGACGCGATCGCCGACCAGGGCGGCGACCCCGCCAAGGTGAATCCGGTCGTGCCCGTGCAGCTGATTGTCGATCACTCGCTCGCCGTGGAATGCGGCGGCTTCGATCCGGACGCGTTCAACAAGAACCGCGCGATCGAAGACCGGCGCAACGAGGACCGTTTCGACTTCATCAACTGGACGAAGAAAGCGTTCAAGAACGTCGACGTGATCCCTCCGGGCAACGGCATCATGCACCAGATCAATCTGGAGAAGATGTCGCCTGTGATCCAGGCGCGTGAAGGCGTGGCGTTCCCCGACACCTGCGTCGGCACCGACAGCCACACGCCGCACGTCGATGCGCTCGGCGTGATTGCCATCGGCGTGGGCGGCCTCGAAGCCGAAAACGTCATGCTCGGCCGCGCCTCGTGGATGCGCCTGCCCGATATCGTCGGCGTGGAACTCACTGGCAAGTGCCAGCCCGGCATCACCGCCACCGACATCGTGCTCGCCCTCACCGAGTTCCTGCGCAAGGAAAAGGTCGTGGGCGCGTATCTGGAGTTCCGTGGAGCAGGCGCGTCGAGCCTCACGCTCGGCGACCGCGCCACGATCTCGAACATGGCGCCCGAATATGGCGCCACGGCCGCGATGTTCTTCATCGACGACCAGACGCTCGAGTATCTGCGCCTCACGGGCCGCGAAGAAGAGCAGGTCAAGCTCGTCGAAACCTACGCGAAGACCGCGGGCCTCTGGGCCGATACGCTCGCTAACGCGCAATACGAACGCACGCTCACGTTCGATCTTTCGAGCGTGGTGCGCAACATGGCCGGTCCTTCGAATCCGCACAAGCGTCTGCCGACTTCGGCACTCGCCGAGCGCGGCATTGCGGGCAAATGGGAAGAAACGCCGGGCCAGATGCCCGACGGCGCGGTCATCATCGCCGCCATCACGAGCTGTACGAACACGAGCAACCCGCGCAACGTGATCGCCGCCGCGCTGCTCGCGCGCAACGCGAACGCGCGCGGTCTCACGCGCAAGCCGTGGGTGAAGAGCTCGCTCGCGCCGGGATCGAAGGCCGTCGAGCTTTACCTCGAAGAAGCCAACCTGCTGCCCGATCTGGAAAAGCTCGGCTTCGGCATCGTCGCGTTTGCCTGCACCACGTGTAACGGCATGTCGGGCGCGCTCGACCCGAAGATCCAGCAGGAAATCATCGACCGCGACCTCTACGCGACCGCCGTGCTCTCGGGCAACCGCAACTTCGACGGCCGCATTCACCCGTATGCGAAGCAGGCGTTCCTGGCCTCGCCGCCGCTCGTCGTCGCGTACGCGATTGCGGGCACGATCCGCTTCGACATCGAACGCGATTCGCTCGGCACGGACAAGGACGGCAAGCCCGTGTATCTCAAGGACCTCTGGCCGAGCGACGAAGAGATCGACGCCATCGTCGCGAAGAGCGTGAAGCCCGAGCAGTTCCGCAAGGTGTACGAGCCGATGTTTGCGGCCACCGCGGCAAGCGGCGAAACGACCGACCCGCTCTACGACTGGCGCGCGCAAAGCACCTACATCCGTCGTCCGCCGTACTGGGAAGGCGCGCTGGCTGGCGAGCGCACGCTCAAGGGCCTGCGCCCGCTCGCGGTGCTCGGCGACAACATCACGACCGACCACCTGTCGCCTTCCAACGCGATCCTGCTGGACAGCGCAGCGGGCGAGTACCTCGCGAAAATGGGCCTGCCCGAAGAGGACTTCAACTCGTACGCCACGCACCGCGGCGACCACCTCACGGCGCAGCGCGCGACCTTCGCGAACCCCACGCTCATCAACGAGATGGCCGTGGTGGACGGCGCCGTGAAGAAGGGCTCACTTGCGCGCGTCGAGCCGGAAGGCAAGGTCACGCGCATGTGGGAAGCCATTGAAACCTACATGGAACGCAAGCAGCCGCTCATCATCGTCGCGGGTGCGGATTACGGCCAGGGCAGCTCGCGCGACTGGGCGGCCAAGGGCGTGCGTCTCGCGGGTGTGGAAGTGATCGTGGCGGAAGGCTTCGAGCGCATTCACCGCACGAACCTGATCGGCATGGGCGTGCTGCCGCTGGAGTTCAAGGCGGGCACGAACCGCACGACGCTCGGCATCGACGGCACGGAAACCTACGATGTCATCGGCAAGCGCACGCCGCGCGCCGACCTCACGCTCGTGATTGAGCGCCGCAACGGCGAGCGCGTGGAAGTGCCGGTCACCTGCCGGCTCGATACGGCCGAAGAAGTGTCGATCTACGAGGCGGGCGGCGTGCTGCAGCGTTTCGCGCAGGACTTCCTCGAATCGTCGCAGGCAGCGGCATAAACGGGAAACGGGCGGCGCAGCGGTCACACGCGCGCCGCCCTTCGTTTCAGGACAACACATGGCACACGTACCTCAGATCAAGATCCCCGCCACCTACATCCGCGGCGGCACCAGCAAAGGCGTGTTCTTCCGCCTCCAGGATCTGCCCGCTTCGGCGCAGCAGCCCGGCGTCGCGCGCGACAAGCTGCTCATGCGCGTGATCGGCAGCCCCGACCCGTACGGCAAGCAGATCGACGGCATGGGCGGCGCGACGTCGAGCACGAGCAAGACCGTGATTCTGGCCAAAAGCAGCAAGCCCGACCACGACGTCGACTACCTGTTCGGCCAGGTCGCCATCGACAAGGCCTTTGTCGACTGGAGCGGCAACTGCGGCAATCTCTCCGCCGCCGTGGGCCCGTTCGCGATCAGCGGCGGCCTCGTCGACCCGAGCCGCGTGCCCGACAACGGCGTGGCGATCGTGCGCATCTGGCAGGCCAACATCGGCAAGACCATCATCGCGCACGTGCCGATGACGAACGGCCACGTGCAGGAGACAGGCGACTTCGAACTGGACGGCGTGACCTTCCCCGCCGCCGAAGTGCAGCTCGAATTCCTCGACCCGGCCGCCGATGAAGAAGGCGCGGGCGGCTCGATGTTCCCCACCGGCAATCTCGTTGACGATCTCGAAGTGCCGGACGTGGGCACGCTCAAGGCCACGATGATCAATGCGGGCATCCCGACGATCTTCGTGAACGCCGAGGCCATCGGCTACACGGGCACGGAATTGCAGGACGCGATCAACAGCGACGCGCAGGCGCTCGAGAAGTTCGAGACGATCCGCGCGCACGGTGCGCTGCGCATGGGGCTCATCAAGAACCTCGACGAGATCGCCACGCGCCAGCACACGCCGAAAATCGCTTTCGTGGCGAAGCCCGCTGCCTATACGGCGTCGAGCGGCAAGCGCGTGGAAGCCGGCGATGTGGACCTGCTGGTGCGCGCCATGTCGATGGGCAAGCTCCATCACGCCATGATGGGCACGGCGGCCGTGGCGATCGGCACCGCGGCGGCCATTCCCGGCACGCTCGTGAATCTCGCGGCGGGCGGCGGCGAACGCAGCGCGGTGCGCTTCGGGCATCCGTCGGGCACGCTGCGCGTGGGCGCCGAGGCGCGCCAGGAAAACGGCGAATGGACAGTCACGAAGGCCATCATGAGCCGCAGCGCGCGCGTGCTGATGGAAGGCTGGGTGCGGGTGCCGGGGGACGCGTTTTAAGAAGCGGTTTTAAGCAGTGCGCGGTTTGCGGTGATGAAAAAACCGCCCTGACGTTGCGATGCGTCAGGGCGGTTTTGTTGTTCTCGCCGCGCAGTCTGGACACTGGAAACGCGGCTTCCTTGCGCCGCGATCCGAAACGCCGCGCTCAGCCCTGCGGCGACGACGGCAAATACGGCATCGGATCCACCGGCTTCCCATCGCGGCGCACCTCGAACAGCACCGCCACGCGGTCATTGTTCTCGCTGCCCATCTCGGCGATCTGCTGGCCCTGGTGCACCGTATCGCCGGTCTTCACGAGCAGACGGCGGTTGTGCGAGTAAGCCGTGAGGAAGTCCTTGTTGTGCTGGACGATGATCAGGCTGCCGTATTCGTTCAGACCCGTGCCCGCGTACATGACCTTGCCGTCGGCGGCGGCGATCACGGGGTCGCCGGCCTTGCCCGCGATCTCGATGCCGCGCGTCGTGCCCGGCGCGAACGGCTCGACCACACGGCCATGCGCCGGCCACACGAGCGCGACGCTGCTCGCGTGGCGCGCCACTTCGGCGGCAACCTGGCGGTTTACGGCGGCGTTCGGGTTGGCGTTCGCCGTCGCGCTGCCAGCTTGCGGCGCGGCCACCTGAACGGTGATCGTCTGCTTCGAAACCAGCTTGATCGACTGGCCTGCGCGCAGGTGACCGTTCGGCTTCAGGTGATTCCAGGCGGCCAGATCCTTGACCGAAACACTGTGCTTTTGCGCGATGCGCTGCAGCGTGTCGCCGCGGCGCACGCGTACGTAGGTCGTTTTCGTGACGACGCGCGTGACGGGCGCATTCGCCGCCTGTTGTGCGCTGGCGTCGGCGCTCGCGGCATCGGAAGCCGGGGGCGCCGCTGCCGCCGTGTCGGGCTGCGGTTCTTGTTGCGGTTGCTGCTGGTTCATGTTGGCGCAGCCGCCCAGCAGGGCCGCCAATCCCAACGCAGCCCAGAACCCCCTGAGACCGCGCTGACCGATACGATCGTCTTCGAACATTCCTCTCTCCTGCGGTGCTTGCAGCCTTGTGATGCAGCGAGCGGATGCCCCGGACGGTCTGCTGCGTATGCCGCGCTCCCGCCCCTCATGGCGCTCCGACTCGCCTGCGCCGACTGCTCCGATCTGCGTCTAAATCGACTGCATCTCGAACCATAAACATTCAACGCACGCGATCGTTGTATTAGCGAACGAGCGTGCCATCTCAAATTCGATCCGGCATTGTAAGGCGCAACTCCATGAAAACAGCCTAGGGAGAACACTTTGAAACAAATGTTAATTAGCCGAATTCTTGCCCGATAAAAGCATCGACAAAGGGCCAGAAGAAATTGCCCAAACCCGCGTCAGAGCGGCATTTGCCGCGACAGCATGATCGTGCCCCTTCCCCTGCCTTATCGGCACAGGCCCCGGAAACTTGAACGGCGCACAGGCGGCGCTCACTGAAAGGTATTTGAAATTGCGCTAATATCGACGGCGTCAACGTAAACCCGCATCTGGCGGGAACCCTCGCGTATTCTTCAGGTCTTTTCCTGCGTTTGTCGTGCGGCCGCCCCCTGGTGACCGCTTCACGGTTCCCGGCGCGAGGCGCGCCGCGAACCCCGCCCGAATTCCTGATTTCCTGATTTTCCAGCCAGGTACTTCCAGCATCTGCCCGCCCGGCCCGTTCAGCATCATCGGCTGCTTCATGCGCCCCATGCCGGCCCGGCCTGCTGCCCCAACATGTCAAAGTCATCCAACCGTCTAGTCGAACTCGATTTCTTCCGCGGCCTCGTCCTGCTCATCATCGTCGTCGATCACATTGGCGGCAGCATCGTCTCGCGCGTCACGCTGCACGCCTACGCGCTGTGCGACGCGGCCGAGGTCTTCGTCTTCCTCGGCGGCTTCGCCACGGCCACCGCGTGGGCCACGCTGTGCGCACGTCGCACCGAGGCAGCGGCGCGGCAGCGCTTCATCAAGCGCGCGTTCGAGATCTACCGCGCGTTCGTCGTGACGGCGCTGTTGATGCTGCTCGTCACCGCAATTCTCGTGGCGTGCAACGTGGATGCGCCCAACCTCGCCACCACCGATCTCGACGATCTCACGCTCGCGCCTGCCGCCGCGTTGCGCGACATCGTGCTGCTGCGCCGCCAGCCGTATCTGGCCGGCGTGCTGCCGATGTACGCCTGCTTCGCCCTCGCCGCCCCGCTCGCGTTGCCGCTCGCGCGCACACGGCCGTGGCTGCTGCTGGCCGTGAGCCTCGCGCTCTGGGGCGTCGCGCCGCACCTGGCGCCGTGGTTGCCGCACGTCGAAGACGTGCAATGGGACTTCAACCCGTTCGGCTGGCAACTGATGTTCGTGCTCGGCGTGATCGCGCAGGCGCAGCCCGTGTTCCAGCGGGTGAACGTGCACCGTTCCGGCACGCTCGTGACCCTCGCCGCACTCGCTGTCGTGGCGGGCGCGGCGATCTATCACCTGCAGCTCGGCAACGTCGCGCTCGACGGCGACTTCAAGCGCAACCTCGCATGGTTTCGCGTGCTGAACTTCCTTGGCATCGCGTGGCTCACCGCGCATGTCATCCGCCTCGGGTGGGCGAAGCGCGTGGCGCATGCGCTGCCCTGGGTGGGCCTCGTGGGCCGCAAGGGGATGCTCTCGTTCGTGGCCGGCGCCGTGATTTCGCTCACGGTCGATTCGGTGCTCTACTGGTACACCGACGGCTATCTGAACGTGCCGCTCGGCCTCTGCGCAGATGCCGTCGCGATCACCGCGCTACTGCTCGTCGCGCGTGCGTCAGACCCGCTCAGGCGTCTGCTGCCTTCGCGCGCCAAAGCCTCCGCCTGAAACGACGCGGCTCGCAGACCATGCACTGCGCGCCGGCTCGCCGATCACGGCTTCCGGCGCGTACGAGCGGCTGCTAGCATAATGACCCCGCGCCGCCGGCGCGCCACCGCCCTCGATGTCCCTGCCATGCGCAGACTCCTTCGCACCGCGCTGTTCCCGCTCGCGCTCTCTTGCGCGGCGTTCGTCACGCCAGCGGCGCCTGCCGCGGCGAGCACGATCGTGGTCCGCACGTTCCACGCCGAGGCGCTCAACCGCGACTGGCCCTACGTGGTGTACCTGCCGAACGGCTATCGGGCCGACCAGGGCCGCTACCCGGTGCTCTATCTCCTGCATGGCAACAACGGCGAGCCCATGGACTGGGTCACGCAAGGCCAGCTCCAGACTACGGCCGACGCGCTGATCGCCCGTCACGAGATCCCGCCCGTGGTGATCGTGATGCCGCAGGGCGGCACCGACTGGTACGTCGACCGCAAGGAGAGGATGGAGACGGCGTTCTTCCAGGATCTGCTGCCCGAGATCGAGTCGCACTTCGCGGTGGACGACGCGCGCGACGGCCGCGCGATCGGCGGCGTTTCGATGGGCGGGTTCGGCGCGCTGCGCTACACGCTGGAGCACCCCGACATGTTCTGCGGCGCGCTGCTGCTTTCCCCGGCGGTCTATGCGGGCGACCCGCCACCCAGTTCGGCGGCGCGTCACGTGGGCGTGTTCGGCGACCATCAGTTCGACGCGCAGATCTGGCGCACGCTCAACTATCCGGCGCTCTGGAAGCCGTATTTCGCGCGGCCCTGGCGCGTGCCGTTCTTCATCGCCGCCGGCGACGACGACCTCTTGATCCAGGCCGAGTCGTCGCTGCTCTACACGCGGCTGCGCGAGGCGGGCAACCCCGCGGCACTGCGCGTCGTGGACGGCGGCCACGTGTGGCCGGTGTGGCGCGAACTGCTGCCGGCCGCGCTCAAGTACACGCTCGCCTGCTTGCGTTGAGCGGGGCGCCTCGCCGCGAACTGAGCGTAACTGGGCGTCACTCCGCCCAGTTCACCCAAAGCACCATCAGCACGGTCATGAGCGCCGGGCCGATGAAGATGCCGATCAGCCCGAAGGTCGTCGCCCCGCCCAGAATGCCGAACAGCACGAGCAGAAACGGCAGACGCGTGGAACTGCCGATCAGCACGGGCCGCACGAAATGCTCGGCGATGAACACCACCACGAATCCCCATATCGCGAGCGCAGCCGCCGCGATCAACGAACCCTGGATGACGAGCCACAGCGCCGCGCCACCGAACACGATGGGCGCGCAAAACGGCAGCATGGCCGCGATGGCGGTGACGGTGCCGAGCAGCGCCGCGTGCGGCACGCCGGTCGCGATATAGGCGGCGGCCAGCAGCACGCCCTCGCCCAGCCCCACGACCACGAGCCCCGTGACCGTGGCGCGCACGGCAGCGGCCATGCGCTGCAGGAGCTGCGCGCCGTCGGCGCCGAAGGCGCGGCGCGCACCGCGCATCACCGTCGCCGAAAGACGCGGGCCCGCCCGGAAGATCACGAACAGCGTGACGAGCATGAAGCCGAACGTCATCGTGGCGTGGGCGGCGCGCGCCCCAAAGTGGCGGCCGAACGAGGCGATGGTGTCGCCGTGCAGGCTCTTCATCGCCGGGGACGCCTTGAGCGGCTGGGCGAGATTGGCCTGCCACCAGTCGCTCGCCTGGCGGCTGCCGACCGGCAGATGCGAAACGAAGTCCGGCACCGGCACGCCGCTCGCCTGGGCGTCGCGCAGCCAGAGGTAAAGCTCGTGGGCTTCGCCGCCGGCCTGAATGGCCGTGACGGCGATCGGCAGGAGCACGAGCAGGCCGATCGCGGCAGTGAGCAGCGTGGCGATCAGAGTCTTGCGGCCCTTGAACCAGGCGCGGCGCTCGATCGCCTGATAGGTGGGCCACAGGACGATGGCAAAAACGCTCGCCCAGGCCACGGCGGGCAGGAACTCGCGCACGATCCACAGCGCCAGCAACACGAGCGTGGCGTACAGCACCGCGGAGGCGGCGCGCTGGATTTTCTGCTCGTTTGCGGAGTTCGGAGCAGGCGGACGATGAATCATGTAACCTCTTGAAAATTCAAAAAACAGGTGCCCGGGTTTCGTGGCTGCGCTGGTGCGGTACAACCATCCAGCCGGGCCGGTCTTACCTCAGATCCAGATCTCCCCCAGCCGTTCCGTCCCCACCCTGGAACGCCCTCCAGGCGCCCGTTTTCGGGCCACTCGATGTCGCGCCACGTACAACAGTGCGTTGCACAAATTCGAGATGTCGACCCCAAATCCGCCGCAAACCCCCATTCCTTCGTGAATCGCAACGTGTCGCAGGGCGATTGTTGCTGATAATGGAATGGTGTTTCAACGGCGACAGAATGGCACTTGTCAGCGCGCAGGACTACATTCGCGGCACCACACTTACGGAGCCGACAATGAAGAAAAAAGCGTGCCTCTCGCTTGACGGAGCCAACGGTGAGCGTATCGAAATACTCGAGCAGACGGATACGGCGCTGGTGATCCGCTGGGTCGAACCCGGTCGCTGCCATTATGGCGAACAGCGCTGGCGCCGCCGCTCGGCGCATTCTTCGGGCACCTGCGCGGTGTCGCGCCGCAAGATCCGCCGCGGCGACGCCGTGTTCAAGCCGGCCGAACGTCCCGCGCCGCTCAACGCCTCCGTCATGATCGCCGCCGAAGTGTTCGGCGACCTCATCGGCGCGGAACTGGCGAAGTAAGCGCAGCGACGTCGCCCGGGCGGCCTTAACGAGGCGCGAGCGAGATCGCCCGCGCAGCATGGCGCGGCGCGAAGCCCGCCGAGGCAGCGCACAACGCCGCCACGCGCGCGAGCACATCGGCGTCGAAGGCCGCGGCGCGCGGGCCCGAGCGGTCCACGTGCAAGAGCAACTGCTCGCTCGCCGAGACGGGCGCGGCAAGCGCATCGTCAAGATCGCCCGCGAACATCTCCAGATACAGCCGCACGCGTTTCGCGTCGTGCTCGATCACCCGGACCTCGACGCGCACCGGCGCGCCCTCCTTGATCTCGTGGAGATAGTTCAGGTGCGCCTCCAGCGTGTACATCGACCGCCCGCGCGCCTCGCGCGCAGCCGCGTCGAGCCCGATGGCGTCGAGCAGCGCGTCGGTCGCGTAGCTGTAAATGAGCATGTAGAACGCGTCGCGCAGGTGGCCGTTGTAATCGACCCACTCTGCTCGCACCGTGTCGCGGTAGACCACGGGCGCCGTTTCGTTCGTCATCCAGTCTCCTCTCCCGTCTCCACATTCGGTGCCCGCATGCAGGCGGGAGCAGTGTAACCGCAGACCCGCCCGCGCCGCCGCGACGCCGGCATGCTCCGGCGCCGCCGCATGCGCGGCCGCGCCGCCGTGCACGCCGCGCGCCGCTGGGGTAAGGTTGAACGGTCGCGGCGCAGCCGCCGCCCTTCGAACGCCCTTCGAACGCCCTTCAACCGCCGCCTCCCGCGCGGCGCTTCGCGAGGCCCCGTCATGGCAGAAAACACGCCCCCGCTTCCATTTCCCCCGCAGCAGTTCTCGCTCGACGTGATGCTCGAGAAGTACGCCAAAGGCGACGAGCAGACCGCCGACGACATCTACCGCCGCGTCGCGCGCGGCGTCGCGCAGGTCGAGCCGCCTGCGCTGCGCGCCGAGGTCGAGGCGCGTTTCGTCGACAATCTGCGCAACGGCGCGTTGGGCGCGGGGCGGATCATGAGCGCGGCGGGCGCCGGCATCGAAGCCACGCTGATCAACTGCTTCGTGCAGCCGGTGGGCGACAGCATCCAGGGCGTGGACGACGAAGGCCGCCCCGGCATCTACGTCGCGCTGCTGCAGGCCGCCGAAACCATGCGGCGCGGCGGCGGCGTGGGCTACAACTTTTCGGCGATCCGGCCGCACGGCGCGCACGTGAAGTCGACGGGATCAAGCGCATCGGGCCCGTGCAGCTATATCGACGTGTTCGACGCCTCGTGCCGCACCGTGGAAAGCGCGGGCGCACGGCGCGGCGCGCAGATGGCCGTGCTCGACTGCGATCACCCCGACCTGCCCGAATTCATCGAGGCCAAGCATTCGAAGGGTCGCTGGAACAACTTCAACGTTTCGGTCGCGGTGACCGACGAATTCATGCGCGCCGTGGAAAACGACACGCCCTGGCAGCTCGTGCATCGCGCCGAGCCCTCGCCCGCGCTGCGCGCCTCGGGCGACCTGCAGCGCCGCGACGACGGCCTGTGGGTCTACGCCGAAACGCGCGCCCGCGCGCTATGGGACGCGATCATGCGCTCGACCTACGACGTAGCCGAACCCGGCGTGGTCTTCATCTCGCGCATGAACGAGGACAACAACCTGCGCGCGCTCGAAGCCATCCGCGCGACCAACCCGTGCGGCGAGCAGCCGCTGCCCGCCTACGGTTGCTGCAACCTCGGACCGCTCGACCTCACCCGCTTTGTGACCGAACCGTTCGCGCAAATGCGCGGCGGCAACGCAAATTTCGACTGGAACCAACTCGCCGAACGCACGGGCACCCAGGTACGCTTTCTGGACGACGTGCTCGACGCCACGCTCTGGCCGCTGCCCGAACAGCAGGCTGAGGCGGCAGCCAAGCGGCGTATCGGCGTGGGCTTCACAGGACTCGGCGACACGCTCGTGATGCTCGGCATCCGCTACAACTCACCCGAAGGCTGCGAATTTGGCGCGCGCGTGGGACGCACGATGCGCGATGCCGCCTATCGCGCCTCCGTCGAGCTTGCACGCGAGCGCGGCGCGTTCCCGCTTTTCGACGCGAGGACGTACCTCGAAGAAGGCACCTTCGCCTCACGCCTGCCCGACGACCTCAAGGCCGGGATCCGCACGCACGGCATCCGCAACAGCCATCTGCTTTCCATC
This sequence comes from Paraburkholderia sp. CNPSo 3076, assembly GCF_026343935.1. Taxonomy (NCBI): domain Bacteria; kingdom Pseudomonadati; phylum Pseudomonadota; class Betaproteobacteria; order Burkholderiales; family Burkholderiaceae; genus Paraburkholderia; species Paraburkholderia sp. CNPSo 3076. Next base: position 158,683 of record NZ_JAPMAL010000010.1, read on the forward strand.
GCGCCCACGGGCACGGTGAGCCTCGCGTTCGCCGACAATGTCTCGAACGGCATCGAGCCCGCATTCTCGTGGACCTATCAGCGCACGCGCCGCATGGCCGACGGCAGCCGCGAAACGTTCAACGTCGAAGACCACGCGTGGCGCGTGTACCGCGAACTGGGCGGCGACGTGAGCGCACTGCCCGCGTACTTCGTGAGCGCGCTGGAAATGAGCGCGCAGGAGCACGTGGCGATGATGGCGGCCGTGCAGCCGTACGTCGACACGTCGATCTCGAAGACCGTCAACGTGCCCGCCGACTATCCGTTCGAAGACTTCGAAAACCTCTATCTCGACGCATGGCGGCGCGGCCTCAAGGGCCTCGCGACCTACCGTCCCAACGAGACGCTCGGCGCGGTGCTGCAAACGCTGCCCCCCGAAACTGGGGCAAGCGCCGACGACGCGCTCGGCGACGCCCTGCTCGACCCGCTGCGCGTGGCGATCGACCATCGGCCCAAGGGCGAGTTGCCCGCCGTGATCGAGAAGATCGAATACATCACGCAGACGGGCAAGGTGTCGCTCTACGTGGCGGTCTCGTTTCTCGAAGTGACGGGCCAGGTGGGCGGCGAAGCCGTGACGATCGAGCGGCCTATCGAATTCTTCATCCCCGTGGGCCAGCGCGACGAGCAGCAGCAATGGATCACGGCGACCATGCGTTCGCTCTCGCTCGCGGCGCGCGGCGGGTTTGTCGCGCGCAATCTGCAGGATTTGCGCAAGGTGTCGTGGGACCGCGGCCAGGTGCGCTATGGCGAGACACAGCGTCTGGACGGCCGGCGCATTCCGCTGTGGCACGACTCCGAGGTCGCGGCCATCGCCTACGCGATCCAGCAGATTCTGCATCGGCGCGGCTTTCTCGATGCCGAGGGACGGCAAGTGCCGTCACGGCTGCTCGCGCAGCGGCGCGCCGGTGCGTTGCCCGCGCAACTCACCGGCAACGCGCGGGCCGGCGCGGAGCATCCCGGCGACCAGGTGCTGGCCGGCGACAACGCGCTGCCCGCCGATACCCAGCACGCGTTTGCCCACGCGATGCTCGGCCGCAAGTGCGGGTCGTGCGGGGCGAATGCGGTGATCCGCAAAGACGGGTGCGACTTCTGCACGGCGTGCGGAGAGATCGGGACTTGCGGTTGAGGTCTGACGGCGTTCACGTACGGGGCGGCCTCGCGTCCGCCCTGTTTTCCTTGCGCCCCCCGAGATACCCCGCAAACCCCTGTGCCAGCGCACTCGCCTCGCCACTGCGCACGAGCCTTAGCACCTGCGATTCATAAGGATTGCTAGCCAATGGGCGGAATACCACGCGCCCGCCGCCCGCAGCGCCGAGCGCGGCGGGTACTAGCGCGACGCCCATGCCGAACTCCACCATCGTCACGACGGTTTGCCAGAGCCGCGCTTCGTGGCGAATCTGCGGGCTGAATCCAGCCTCCACGCAGGTCGCGATAATCTGATCGTGATAATGCGGCGAGACCGAGCGCGGGAACAGGATGAACGGTTCGCGCGCGAGCGTGCCAAGTTCTATACGACGCCTGCGCGCGAGCCTATGCGCTTCTGGCAAACAGCACAGAAACGGCTCGGAAAACAGCAGCTCCGATTGCACCTCGGCCGGGAAGCGCCCCCAATGCGCGAAGCCAAGATCGATCTGCAGGCGGTGCAGCGCCTGCACCTGCTCGGCCGTGTTCATCTCGCGCAGCACCACTTCCACCGCCGGATGATCGGCCTCGAAACGCCGCACCGCCTCCGGCAGCCCGCGATAAAGCATCGAATTGACGAAGCCAATGCGCAGCCGCCCCGCCAACCCGTGTGCGGAGCGCGCCGCGATCCGCCGCACTTCGTCGGCCTGTTCCAGCAGCCGCCGCGCCTCTTCGAGCAGCACGTTGCCTGCGTTGGTCAGCGCGACGGCCTTGTTGGTGCGCTCGAGCAGTTGCACGCCTAGCTGCTCCTCGAACTTGCGGATGTCGAAGCTCAGCGCCGGCTGCGAAATGAAGAGCCGGCGCGCCGCGCGCCCGAAGTGCAGCTCTTCGGCTACCGCCACGAAATAGCGCAGTTGCTTGAGTTCCATGGCGGGCTCCTTCGGCGTTTTATCGATAGATAGCGCTTATCGTACATGACATTGGTTGTATTGGACCGTTATCGAAGCCGCGCCTAAGCTACGCCGAATCGCAGAGCAAAACAGCATGGAGACAGCACACGATGAGCGATCGCCCCGCCTTCGCCACCCAGCCCGCACAGGCGAACCCCGCCCCCGCGGCCAGCGGCTCGGCCAACATTCCCGATAGCCGCGGCATCAACTTCTACACGAGCGATCCTGGCTTCGCGCCCCTTTTGCGCAGCTATCTCGGCGATACCGCATTCGGCGCGATCGAAACGCGCCTCGTCGCGCTCGGCCAGCGCGCCTCCGACGAACTCGACGCGCTCGCGCTAGTCGCCGACAAGCACCCGCCCACGCTCGAACAGCGCACGCGCAGCGGCGAAGCGATCCAGCGCATCGACAAGCATCCCGACTACGTGGCGCTCGAACGCGTCGCCTACGCGGAGCTTGGCCTCGCAGCCATGAGCCATCGCAAGAACGCGCCCGCGCCGCTCGTCAAATACGCGCTCACCTATTTGTTCGTGCAAGCCGAGTTCGGGCTATGCTGCCCGGTGAGCATGACCGACTCGCTCACGCGCACGCTGCGCCGCTTCGGCTCGCCCGAACTCGTTGCGCGCTATTTGCCGATGCTCGCGTCGCAGGACTTCGACACGCTCTACCAGGGCGCGATGTTCATGACCGAGCAGGCGGCGGGCTCGGACGTCGCGCGTATCGCCACGCGCGCCACGCGTGAGCGCGACGCAAATGGCGAGGACGTGTGGCGTCTTTACGGCGACAAGTGGTTCTGCTCGAACGCGGACGCCGATCTCGCGATGGTGCTTGCGCGCCCCGACGACGCGCCGCCCGGCATCAAGGGCCTCGCGCTTTTCCTGCTGCCGAAGACGCTCCCCGACGGCACGCGCAACGCCTATCGCATCGTGCGACTGAAGGACAAGCTCGGCAGCCGCTCGATGGCGAGCGGCGAGATCGTGCTGGAAGGCGCGCAGGCGTACCTGATCGGCGAGGTGGGCCGCGGCTTTCATCAGATGGCGGACATGATCAACATGTCGCGGCTGTCGAACGGCGTGCGCGCGGCGGGCCTCATGCGCCGCGCCGTGACCGAGGCGCTGCACGTGACGCGCAACCGCGAGGCGTTCGGCCGCAAGCTCATCGAAATGCCGCTCATGCAGCGTCAATTGCTCAAGATGATGCTGCCCGCCGAACAGGCGCGCTCGATGTTCATGCGCATCGCCACATTGCTCACGCGCGCCGATACCGGCGACGAACTCGCGGCGAAGTGCGTGCGCATTCTCACGCCGCTCATCAAGTTCCGCGCCTGCCGCGACGCGCGCCGCGTCACCGGCGACGCCATGGAAGTGCGCGGCGGCGTGGGCTATATCGAGGAGTGGAGCGACCCGCGTCTCGTGCGCGACGCGCATCTCGGCTCGATCTGGGAAGGCACGAGCAATATCGTCGCGCTCGACGTCGCGCGTGCGGCGAAGCGCGAAGGCGCGCTCGAGGCGCTGACGCAGCACGTGCATGCGGAGCTTGCGCAAAGCGGCCTGCCTGAAACCAGTACAGCGCTCCTGCGCGACGTATTCGACCGCGCGGGCGCGGCGCTCGTGAGCGTGGCCGAATGCGGCCGCGACGAATCGGTGCGCCAGGCCGCGAGCGCGCTCTATCACGCCACGACGGCGGCCCTCATGGCCTGCGAAGCCGCGCAGATTTCGCACAACGCCCCCGATTACCGGCGCCTCGCATTCGCGCATCTGCTCGTGCGCCACAAGCTCCTGCCGCGCGACCCGCTCGCGCTCGACGAACGCGACGAAAACGCGGCAACGCTGCGCGCGCTGGTGGACGAACGAGCGCTGACGCTCGATCAGGCCATGCAACTTATGCCGGCACAGCAGGGCGACACGCGATGAATACAACTCAGGAATCCACATCAACCAGGGTGAACGGCGCGCTGCATGGGCTGCGCGTAATCGATCTGAGCCGCGTGCTGGGCGGTCCGTACTGCACCCAGGCGCTCGCCGACCATGGCGCCGAAGCCATCAAGCTCGAACCGCCCGACGGCGACGAAACGCGCGGCTGGGGCCCACCCTTCGTCGGCGATACGGCGTCGTACTATGTTGGCGTGAACCGCAACAAGCAGGGCATCGCCGTCGATCTCTCGCGCGAAGCAGGTCGCGAGATTCTGTGGCAACTGCTCGAAGGCGCGGACGTGCTGGTCGAAAACTTCAAGCCGGGCACGCTCGCGCGCTGGGGCATGGACTACGAGCGCGATCTGCGTCCACGTTTTCCTCGCCTGATTCACTGCGCGATTTCGGGCTTCGGTCCGGACGGCCCGCTCGGCGGCCTGCCCGGCTACGACGCCGTGATTCAGGCGATGGCGGGCCTGATGAGCGTGAACGGCGAGCACGACGGCCCCGCGCTGCGCCTCGGCCTGCCGATCGTGGACATGGTCACGGGTCTGAACGCGCTCGCCGGCATTCTGCTCGCACTGGCCGAGCGCGAAAAGAGCGGCCTCGGGCAGTCGGTAGATATCGCGCTCTACGATTGCGGCGTGTCGCTCCTGCATCCGCATTTGCCGAACTATTTCGGCAATGGCCGCACGCCGCAGCGCAGCGGCAACGCGCACCCGAACATCGCGCCGTACGACAGCTACGCGACGCTCAGCGCGCCCATCTTCCTCGCGGTGGGCAACGACCGCCAGTTCGCGAAGCTCTGCGCGCACCTGGGCGTACCCGGCCTCGCCGTCGACCCGCGTTTCGCCGACAACCGCAGCCGCTGCGCGCATCGGCGGGAACTCAAGGCTGCACTCGAAGCGCGGCTTGCCGCGCACGACTGCGAGCCACTCGCGCGCGACCTGATCCGGGCCGGCGTGCCGTGCGGCCCCGTGCAGACCGTCGACGCCGTGGCCGCGCATCCGCACACGCAGCACCGCCGCATGATCGTCGAGATGGATGGTTATCGCGGCACGGGCGCGCCCGTGAAGCTCTCGCGCACACCGCCGACCTATCGCACGCGCCCGCCCGCGCTGGGCGCCGACACGCGCGCCGTGATGGACGCGCTCGGCATCGACGCCGATACGCAGCAACGGCTCTTCGAAGCCGGCATTGTCAAGGAGCCCGAAACGACGCCAAGCGCCTGGCGTTCCATCCGATCTTAACGGAATACAGACCGGCCCAAGCCGGCTCACCCCGATTCAGGAGACATGCATGACCCGCCCTGGCACCACCCCTGCGCGCCAGCCCGCCCGCGCTTCGCTCGCCGCCTTCGTCGGCACCACCATCGAGTGGTACGACTTTTATATCTACGCCACCGCTTCGGCGCTCATTTTCGGCAAGCTGTTCTTCCCCTCCCACGAGCCGTTCTACAGCACGCTCGCCTCGTTCGGCACCTTCGCCGTGGGATTTTTCGCGCGCCCCTTCGGCGGGCTCGTGTTCGGGCATCTGGGCGACCGCATCGGCCGCAAGAAGGCGCTCGTCGCGACGCTGTCGATCATGGGCCTCGGCACCGTGGGCATCGGCTTTCTGCCGACCTACGCGAGCGCCGGCGCGCTCGCCCCGGCGCTCCTCGTGCTGCTGCGTGTGGCGCAGGGCATTGCGATTGGCGGCGAATGGGGCGGCGCGGTGCTCATGGCGGGCGAGCATGCGCCCAGGGAAAAGCGCACGTTTCTCGCCTCGTTTGCGCAACTCGGCAGCCCGGCCGGCCTGATCCTCGCGCTGCTGGCGTTTCGCAGCGTCGCGCATCTCGACCGGGACGCGCTCCTTTCCTGGGGCTGGCGTTTGCCGTTCATCGCGAGCGCGGTGCTGCTCGTGGTCGGCCTGCTGATTCGATCGGGCGTGGGCGAATCGCCGGAATTCGAGGCGATCAGGACGCAGCGCCGCACCGCCGCGATGCCGATCGTCGAAGTGCTGCGCGACTCGTGGCGCGCCGTGCTGCTGTGCCTCGGCGCGAATGTGATCGGCGTGGCGGGCGCGTGGTTCGTCAACACCTTCATGCTCAACTACACGACGCAAACGCTCGGGCTCGACCGCGGGCTGATTCTCGACTGCCTGTTCGTCGTCGCGTTCATCCAGCTCTTTACGCAGCTCTTTTCCAGCTGGTTTGCCCAGCGTGTGGGCGCCGGGCGCTTCCTCGTGTTGGCCGCCGCGCTGGCCATGATTTCGCCTTACCCGATGTTCGTGCTCGTCTCCACCGGTCGGCCGGTCGCCATCGTGGTCGGCATTGCGATTGCCGTGATGTGCATGTGCAGCTCGTACGCCGTGATGGCGGGCTTCATGACGAATGCGTTCCCGGTGCGCGTGCGCTACTCGGCTATTTCGATCTCCTACCAATGTTGCGCGGCGCTCGCGGGCGGCCTCACACCGCTCGTCGGCACGCTGCTCGCGCATGACTATCCGGGCCAGTGGTGGCCGCTGGCGCTGTTCTACAGCGCGCTTGCGGCCATTTCGCTCGTGTGTATCGCGGTGCTGCAGCGTAAGCAGTCGTCGGCCACGCAAAGCGATGTGGCGTTCGCGTTGCAGGATTAGTGCCCTCGCCTACACGGCCGCCACGATGGCCTCGATCAGCCCGTTCAGCGCAACGCGCCACGCTTCGCTGTTCGGGCCTTCGGTCAGCAGCGCGCCGACCACCTCCCGATGCAGCGCATCGCGTTGTGCGCCCGCAGGCAGAATGTCGCCGAAGCCCGCCAGCGACTGCGCGAGCGGCGCGCTGCCGCCCGCGCCTTCTTCGCGCGTCAACACGCGCAAGAGGTCTTGCGCCGCTGCGGGGACCGCCGCGATCATGAGCATGCGCTCTTCCCAGATCACGAAGCGGGCGAGCCGCGCCAGCAGGCTCTCCGTTCCGGCGCCGCCTTCGACGTTCGCGGTCGCGGCGAAGGCCGGTGTCGTGTCGAGCCATTCGATGAGGCGTGCGCCCTCCATCGGCCTCGCGATGCCATAGCCCTGCGCGCCGTCCACGCCGAGAATGGCGAGCGCGCGGAGGAGGTCGAGCGTGTCGACGCCTTCGGCAAGCACGAGCCTGCCCAGCGAATGGCCGAGACGCGTCAACTGGTAGATCACGCGCAGCGTGTTGAGCGCGCCGCCGCCGCTCACCTTGACCATCTCGCGGTCAAGCTTGATCCAGTCGAATGGCAACTCACGCAGGCGCGTGAGGCCGCTATGCCCGGCACCGAGATCGTCCTGCGCGAACAGCACGCCTAGCTCACGGAACTTCGCGAGAATGGCGCGCTGCCCCTGGCTCAGCGACAGTGCTTCGTTCTCCAGAACTTCCAGCGTGAGCCGCGCAGCCGGGCACCGGTGCGCGGCCAGCGCGGTGCGGGTGACTTCGAAATAGCGGATGTCGTTGAGTGCCGCCGGCGGCAAGTTGATCGAGACATCGAGGTCGCGCCCCTGGGCGTACCAGCGTTCGCGGTCGGCGAGCGCCTGGTCGATGCCGCGTGCAAAGAGCGCGAGCAGATCGTCGGAGGCGAGCGCCGAGAGGAACACGTCGGGCACGAGCAGGCGCTCGCCGTCGCGCAGGCGCGCCAGCGCTTCGACCTTGGTCGCCTTGCCCGTTGCGAGGCTGAGCAGCGGCTGATAGTGCATTTCCAGCGCGCCGGTGCGCACGAGCGCCGCCCAATGCTGGCGCACGCTCACCGGCACCGCGGCGCGCAGGCCGTCGTTGGCGGGGATGCGCATCGCGGCGCAGCCCAGCAGCGTTTGCAGCAAATCGACGAAGGCCACTTGATGGGGCCCGACGAAGCCGCCCGGAAACGCGCTGTACAAACTCAGCACGGCGAGCGGCGGCTGCCCGGGCGCGGCCAGCGGAATCGCCACCGAAGAGCGCACGCCTTCGCGCGCCGCGAGATCGCGCCACGGCGCGACAAGCGGATCGGTCTGATAGTTGACCACGCGCTCGGGCTTGCCGCTGCGCCACGCGCGCCCAATGGCCCCCTGCCCTTGCGGATGATCGGCGCGCACGCTGATTTCCTGATCGTGCCCGGCGAGCACGTTGAGCATGCCGCCTTCCGTCCTGCCGCCCGCGCCGGCCTCGAAGTGAAAAATGCCCGCTTCGTCGGGACGGCCGATGGCGCAGGCGCTCACTTCGTCGTGCGCCGCCAGTGCGGCGATCACCTGGTCGATGAAATTCGTGTAGCTGCCCGCTTCCCACACAAGACGCGTGATGCGCAACAGCGCCTCCTGCTGCGAGTCCTGGACGGCCTGATACGCCTTGAGTTGCCACGCGAGGTCGGTGGTCAGGCGGCGCGCGTAGAGCGAGAGCTGCTGTGTGCTGACGGTGCGGCCAACGTCCGCGTAGATCAGTTCCTGAAGAATGCCGCGGCTGCGCACGAGTTCTTCCTTGTCGAGCCCGACGATGGCATGAATGCGGCCAATGCGCAGCGCCATGTCCTCGTGCTCGCGCGCGGTCAGGCCGAGACCGGCGAGAGCAAGAAGATTCTGGATCTGCCGCGCCTTGAGGTGCGCGAGTTCCGCAACCGAAAGCATTTCGAGGATGCGGCGGGATTTGGGCAGGCGGCCCAGCTCCTCGTAGAAGCGGTTCACCACGTGGGCCGCGTGCTCGTGCAGCGCGCCAATCAGCGTTTTCATTTTTGAGCCTTCGATATCACCGCCCTGGCGTCACAGCCCAGATCTGCAAATTGGGCAGCGTGTCGCGCCAGGTTCATGGCCGTTGTGGTCATTAGCGGCCGCTCGAACAGCGATTGTGGCTCGCACAGAAGGGATGATACGTCATGCGCTGCCGGCGTCCGCGCGCGGTGGCATACACAGGGCGGCGCATGCGGCCGCTAAAAGCCCGCAACGCGCACCTTCAAAGCGGCGTGAGCAGCGCCTCGCCCGCGAAGTGCCGCGCCGCGTTTTCGGCGAAGTGGCGCACCGTGGCGGTGCGCACGTCGGGCGACGTCCCGGCCACATGCGGCGTCAGTACGATGTTGTCTAACCCGATGAGCGCAGCGGGCGGCTGCGGCTCGCCCTCGTAGACATCGAGCCCCGCGCCGCCCAGCGTCCCCGCCTTCAGCGCGAGCGCAAGCGCGGCCGTATCGACCACGCTGCCGCGCGACACATTGACGAGAAAACCCTGCGGGCCCAGCGCATCGATCACGGCGCGGTCGATCAGATGCTTCGTTTGCGCGCCACCCGGCGTCGCGATCACGAGAAAGTCGCTCCACTGCGCGAGCGCCATCACGCTCTCGAAGTAGCGCGCCTGAGCGCCTTCGCGCGGCTTGCGGTTGTGATAGCCGAGTTCCATGCCGAAGCCCGCCGCCCGCCGGGCGACCTTCTCGCCGATATGCCCATAGCCGACAATGCCGATCCGCCGCCCCGTGACCGTGGGGCGCATGGGCAGCGCGTCGCGCCAGACACCGGTGCGGCAGGCGGCGTCGAATTGCGGCACAGCGCGCACGGCCGCGAGCAGCAGCGCGAGCGCGTGGTCGGCCACGCAGTCGGCATTGACGCCCGCGCCATTGCACAGCGCGATGCCACGCTCGCGTGCGTGGTCGAGCGCGATATTCTCGTAGCCCGCGCCAAGCGCGCCCGCCAGTTCGAGCGCGGGCATGCGATCGATTTCGTCGGCGGTGAGGCCTGTCGTACCGTTGGTGAGCACCACGCGCACGTCCTTGCCGCGTTCTGCGACCGCTTTGGTGCGCGCATCGGCATCGGGCGCATAGATCACGTCGAATTGTCCGCCAAACCCGGCGAGGTCTTCATCGGCAAGCAGTATCAGGATCAGCAGGCATGGCTTCATCGTCGTGTCACCCCGTCATTGTTTCGATATGCGAATCGAATGCCGCAGCGACCGCGCTCAGACTTCACACGGCCGTCACATAGCGCGGCGGCAACACCTCGACGCGCGGCGCGGCCGCGGCGGCTGCGGCGTCGCGCGCCCGGCGCATCTGGTCGGCCGGGCTCATGCCGAAGAGGCGCTTGAATTCGCGGCTGAACTGCGACGCGCTTTCATAGCCCACGCGCGTGGCCGCCGCGCTCACGGTCAGGCCATCGTGCGTGATCAGGAGGCGCGCATGATGCAGGCGCGTGGTCTTCACGTACTGCATGGGCGACGTCGAGGTGACGGCCTTGAAGTGCGCGTGAAAAACGGCAAGGCTCATGCCCGCCTCGGAGGCGAGCGTTTCGACGTCGAGGTCGCCGCGGTAGTCGGTGTGAATGCGCCGCAGCGCCTTCGCGATACGCCCGAAGTGATGCTGATGCGTGAGCGCCGCGCGAATCGCGTCGCCCTGCTCGCCCATGAGCACGCGGTAGCAGATTTCGCGCACGATCGATGGGCCGAGAATGCGCGCCTCGTACGGCTGCGCGAGCGCTTCGAGCAAGCGCAGCACGGCGTTCGACAGCGTAGCGTCGAGCGGCGTGGCGTAGATGCCGGAGGGTTCGGACACGGCGCGGCGCGGATCGTCGAGCGCCATGAGCAGTTCGGCGACGGTCGTGAGATCGACGCGGATCGAGATGGCGAGAATCGGCTTCTCGGGGCTCGCCTCGGTCTCGCACTCGAACGGCATCGGCACCGAGAGGACCAGGTATTGCTGGGCGTCGTAGATGAACACCTGGTCGCCGAGAAAGCCGCGCTTGCGCCCCTGGCAGACGATGAAAATGCTCGGTTCGTACATGACCGGCTGGCGCGGATGACTTTCGCTGCCGCGGTAGAGCCGCACGCCTTCGACCGCCGTGGCGTGCACGCCGTCGCGCTGCGTGATTTGCATGAGCAGGTCGACCGTGCGCGCCTGCGTGGCGGCCGCCGGCGCGATGGCCGCCGCGGCGAGGGTTTTGACGTAGCCCATATCGGTTGTGCCCCAAAAGATGAAGTCAGGCAGAGAAACAGGCTTGCCAATCTATCACCGAACCCGTCGATGCGCTGCGCGCCAGGAGAATCAGGCAAGTCTTCGATAGCTTCAGGTATTCCCTGGGTGGGCCCCGATCCTTACGATGGGAACCCTGCCGCAACACCCATGCACTAGAGGAGAGCCAACACATGTACCCAACCTACGGATACGCCGCCCGCGACGCCGCCTCGCCGCTCGCCCCGTTCGAATTCCAGCGCCGCGACCTGCGGGAACTCGACGTCCGTATCGACGTGCTGTTCTGCGGCGTGTGCCACTCCGACCTGCACCAGGCGCGCGACGAATGGCGCAACACGATTTTCCCGGTCGTGCCGGGCCACGAGATCGTCGGCCGCGTGGCCGAAGTCGGCAAGGGCGTCACGCAATACAAGGTGGGCGAACTCGTCGGCGTGGGCTGTCTCGTCGATTCGTGCCGCACCTGCCCGAGCTGCGCCGAAGGCCTCGAACAGTATTGCGAGAACGGCTGGGTCGGCACCTATAACGGCGCCGACCGCGTGAGCGGCGACATCACCTACGGCGGCTACTCCACGCAGCTGGTGGTGGACGAAGCGTTCGTGCTGCGCGTGCCCGAGAACCTCGATGCCGCCGCGGCCGCGCCGCTCCTGTGCGCGGGCATCACCACGTATTCGCCGCTGCGCACGTGGGGCGCGGGCCCCGGCAAGAAGGTCGGCATCGTGGGTCTCGGCGGCCTCGGCCACATGGGCGTGAAGCTCGCCCATGCGATGGGCGCGCATGTGGTGCTGTTCACCACGTCGCCCTCGAAGATCGAAGACGGCAAGCGCCTGGGCGCGGACGAAGTGGTGATATCGAAGGACCCGGAGCAGATGAAGGCGCACGCCAACAGCTTCGACCTGATCGTGAACACCGTGGCCGCGCAGCACGACCTCAACCCGCTCATCGAGCTGCTGCGCCGTGACGGCACGATGACACTGGTGGGCGCGCCCGAGCACGATCACCCGTCGCCGCAAGTGTTCAACCTGATCATGAAGCGCCGCCGTCTGGCGGGCTCGCTGATCGGCGGCATTGCAGAAACCCAGGAAATGCTGGACTTCTGCGGCAAGCATGGCATTACGTCGGATATCGAAATGATCAAGATGCAGGACATCAACAACGCCTATGAGCGCATGCTCAAGAGCGATGTGAAGTACCGCTTCGTGATCGACCTCGATTCGCTGCGCAAGTAACGCGCACGCCGCGCAGGCAACCAGCGCCGCGCATCCAGATGTAACACCCTGCCCCGCCGGGCCATCCGTTCCGGATGGCCCGCCAGCCCTTCCCCTTCGAGGCCTCCTTTTTTGGCCTCCCGTAGTCGAGCCGGCGCCCGCGTGCGCCGCCATCCAATCGTCATCGCCGTTTAACCGCTGAGCGTCGCTTTCCGCGAGACGCCGGCACCGCGAAGCGCATTCATCGCTACGCGGCTCACCCTTTTTCTGCAGCAGCGCGGATTTCGTTCAAGCCTCAAGCCCATTGTCAGGAGCTCGCCCGTGATCGACCGCATCCAGGCGATGCGCACGTTCGTACGCATCGTCGACACCAATAGTTTTACCAAAGCCGCGCAGTCACTCGATATGCCGCGCGCCAGCGCCACTACGGTGATGCAAAACCTCGAATCGCTGCTCGGCACGCAATTGCTCGTGCGCACGACGCGGCGCCTGTCGCTTACGCCCGAAGGCGCCGCGTACTACGAGCGCGCCTCGCAGATTCTCGCCGACATCGACGATGCCGAAGCGAGCGTGCGCCAGTCGCCCGGCGCGATCGGCGGCCGCTTGCGCGTGGAGATGCCGGGGCTCATTGCCAACGCGATCGTGCTGCCTGCGCTCGACGACTTCCACGCGCGCTATCCGCAGATCGACCTCGTGATCGGCGTGAGCCTGCGCAACGTCGATCTCGTCGGCGAGGGGGTAGATTGCAGCATCCAGCTCGGCGAGCTGCCCGACTCGGGACTCGCCGCGCGGCGCCTCGGCGTGCTGGAGCACGTGACCTGCGCGAGCCCCGCGTACCTCGAGCGGCACGGCGCGCCGCAAACGCTCGACGATCTCGCGCAGCATCCGGTCGTCAACTTCCTTTCACCGCTCACGGGCCGCCCGTTCGAGTTCGACTTCGAGGTGGACGGCAGTCCGACGAAGGTGAAGGTGGACGGGTTCGTGCATGTCTCCGACGAGTTCGCCTACCTCACGTGCGGTCTGCAGGGCTATGGTCTCATCCAGCCGCCGCTGCTCGCGGCGCAGCCGTACCTCGACAGCGGTGCGCTGCAAGAGGTCCTGCCGCAATGGAAGCCGCTGCCCACGCCGGTATCCGTGGCGTTCGTGAAGTCGCGCCAGCTGTCGCCGCGCGTGCGCGTGTTCGTCGACTGGCTCGCGGAGCTGTTCGAGGACGCGGGCGCGGTCAATCGCGATCTCTCGCGGGTGCGGCAGTTGTTGGGGGGGCTGCAGCCGGCGCACGCCTGAGCGTTTGAGGTTTTTGTAGCAAGGTCCGTGCTTTCGCCTTTCCTTGTTTTCGCGTCGGTATGCAGGCGTTGCCCCTGTGCGGGGCGGCACCCGCGTACAGACGCGAACACAAGAAAACGCGCAAAGCGCCAAAAATACAGCGTCCCGCACGCTAAAAGCGCGGCCGGCTAAGCGCCATACCCCGCCGGGCATGAAACCGCGCAACCGTCTCATAAGGCAGCCAGGCATCAGCCTGATACGGCGCGATGCCCGATGGATTGTGGAACCAGACGCCGCCGTCGCCACGTCCGTGCAGCAGGATCAGATGGCCGCCCTGGCCGGGATGCATCCGCTCGGGGTAGCGGATCTCGGGGCTCACGGAGACGATGGCGAGCGTTTCGGCATCGATGCGCGCGGCGCTCGCCGCGATGCCCTCGTCGGTCATCACCGCCACGCGCACGCCGAACGCGGCTTCCACCCATCCGGCGAACGGGCGGTAGATCAACCCGTCCACGCCGCCATCTTCACGCACGCGATACACGCCGTACCGCAACGCCTCTTCGAGCATCTGCGCGCGCGGCGCATGCGCGACGCCCCAATAGTCGAGCGCCGATTCGAGGCAGGTCAGGCCGCACAGGCGCTTGGCCCAGAAGCGGTAGGCGCCGGCCTCGGTGAAGCCGCTCGCCCGCCAGTGCGGGTCCTCGCACGGGTCGGCGCCACGCTCGACGATGGGCGCCACCCAGTCTGCACTGCCCCACTGGCTGTAATACGGCACGCCTTCATGCCGCCATGTCCCGCCGTTGCGCACGTCGTCCAAACGATACCCCTCGCGACAGTAAGGTTGATCTTCCGCGCGCGAGCGCACGGCGTTCAAAATCGTGCATCTTCGCAGCCACGCGTCTTCCCCGCAATGCCGCGAATATCGCAAGCCTGGTGTAAACGAAGCCGAATATACGCTTACATCCTCGTTATTCGGCGCCGCATTACATTTAGCTAAAATAGCGCCGTCGTTTGGCATTTTATGCGTTTAGAATATCGTGCTCCCGTGTGCGGCCCGCGCGAGGTCCGGTCAGACCGGCCTCACGGCGCCACGGCATGATCAATCAGAAACTGAATCCACGAATCCCTCCTTTGAGCAGTATGTCGAACGTTGCATACACAACCGACTCGGCCTCGGTGGCGGAGCGCGTACGCGAGCTGATGAGCCGTCACGGCATCGGCAAGCGTCAGCAAACGACCGAGCTGTGCCGGATTCTTGACCTGAGCTTTTCACAGGGGCACCGCAAGCTGCGCGGCAACAGCCCGTGGACGCTCGCGCAGATCAAGAAAGTGGCCGAAGCGTTCGGCGAACCGGCGGGCCAGTTGTTCGGCGCGCAGTTGCTCGACCCCGGCATGGTCGGGGCGAGCGCTCAGGAGGCGATGCTCTGCGTCAGCGCCGCCGAGCTGCCCTGCACCGCGTGGATCGGCGCACCGGTCGAGGCGGGCAGCCGCCCCGACTTCGTCGCCTACGAAAAGCAGGGCCAGTGGCGCGTGGTGCGCCCGGACGGCGCGCTCTACCAGAACGCGCGCGAAGTCCACAAGATCGAGATCTACCCGCGCCGCGCCGAGTCCGACAAGCCGCTCATCGCCGTCGTGGACGACGACCGCTCCTCCGCCGATAACCTGCGCGACTACCTCGAGCACAGCGGCTACACGGCGCTCGCGCTCTACGGCCTCGCGGCGTTCAACGAAGCGCTCGAAAACAACGTGTTCGACGGCGTGGTGATCGACTGGCTGTTCGGCAGCCAGACCGCCGCCGAGGCGATCCGCAGCGTGCGCGCCTCCGAGAACCCCGATGCGCCCATCTTCGTGCTCACCGGTGAACTGCTGACCGGCAAGGCCAGCGAGTCGGAGATCAGCCAGGTCGTGCGGCACTACAACGTGGCCTGCTACGAAAAGCCGGCGCGCATGGCGATTCTCGTCGCCGACCTTTCGAAGCGGCTCAATCGCGGCTAACGCCGCGCATTGTCCTCTCTGCCCACGCCCACGCCTTTCAGGCCGCCGCGCGCGGCGCGCTCAGCGCGCGCTGCAACGCCGCGCGCAGCACCTCGTAATGCACCGGCTTCGTGAGCCGGTCGAAGAACAGCGCGCCCTCGCCGCCCGTCTTGCCCACATTGTCCGGGAGCGCCGCGAGCCCCGCCACGTCGGCACTCACGGCGATCACACGCGGCTGCGCCAGCACGTCCTGCGCGGTTTCGAGCCCCGCCACGAAGTCGTAGCCGTCGCGGCCCGGCATGTGCAGGTCGAGCAGCACCACATCGCACGCCTCGTGCGCGAGCAGCGCGAGCGCGCTGTCGGCGTCGCCGGCCGCGAGCGCGCGGTAGCCCATGTGCGCGACCATCTCGCATAGCGAATCGCGCACGAGCGGGTTGTCGTCGACGACGAGCACCTGCGGCAGCGCCCGCGCGGGCAGCGCCGCTTCGGCCATGGCCGCGGGCACCGGCGGCTCCACTGGCGTGACGGGTATGCGCACCGTGAAGGTCGTGCCTTTGCCCACCCGGCTTTGCGTCTCGATCGTCCCGCCGAACAGTTCGACGAGGCCCCGCACGATCGCGAGCCCCATCCCCGCGCCCTCGTAGCGCCGTGAGCGCGACGTGTCGAGCTGCGTGAACTCCTTGAAGATGAGCGGAATCTGGTCCGCCGCCACGCCAGGTCCCGTATCGCCGACGACGATCACGAGCGTGTCGCCGCCAGCGGGCCTCAGCGCGCCTTCCTCATCCTGCGATGGCCGCGCGGACCGCGCGGGCGCCTGCAGCCAGAATTCGAGCCGCACCTTGCCGCGCTCCGTGTAGCGGATCGCGTTCGTGACCAGGTTGCCGGCGATCTGGCGAATACGATGCGGGTCGGCCACCACGCGCCGCTGCGGTCCCACCCACGCATGCTCGAACACGAGCCCGCGCGAGCGCGCCGCCTGCTCGTTCTCGTCGACGATCGACTGCAGCAGTTCGCGCGGCTCGAACTCTTCCTGGCGCAATTCGAGCTTGCCCGCGCCGAGACGCGCGTAGTCGGTGAGGTCCTTCATCTGCGCTTCGAGCTGGCGCGCGGCGGTTTCGAGGCGCTGGATCACCTTGCGGTCGGCTTCTGAATGCGAGTTGAAGCCGAGCAGCTCGATCGACGAGACGATCGCGTGCAGCGGCGTGCGCAGTTCGTGGCTGATCATGCCGAGGAAGGCGTCCTTCGCCATGCTCGCCTCGCGCGCGGCGCGGCTCGCCTGGTGCTCGGCTTCGAGCGCCGCGCGCTGCTGGTGCAGCAGACGCGTGCGCCGGTAGCCGTTCATCACGAGCAGCACGCCCGCCGCCGCCGAAAGCACGAGCAGCACAAGCCCTGAGGCAAACAGTTCCCGGCGTTTGGCGATGAAGTCGTGCCGGATCGCCTCGCGCTCGGTCACATCGGCGAAACGCCGGTTCAGCGCCAGGTCGGTGACCTGGGTCCAGTGCAGGTCGAGCGCCATGAGCATCGGCACCGCGCGTTCGGGGTTATCCGCGAGCGTGGCGATTTCAGCCTCGAACGGCGAGATCGTCGCGGCCAGAATGGCGAGATCGGCGTCCTGGCGCCGCTTGAGGCCGGAGGTCGAGTCGAGCGAGAGCGTCGAGCCCTTCATCACGTTGAGCTTCGACTGCAGCACCTCGTAGCGCAGCCGCACCTTGTCGAGATCGCGGTCGATGCCGTCCGCGAACATCAGCAACTGGCTCTCGAAGCGCGCGTAGGCGATCTGGAGCTGCGCGGCGTCCCAGTACAGGCCGTCGTAATTGCCCGTGATGCGCTGCACGACCTGCGGATTGAGCAGGTTCGCATAGAGCAGATAGCCGACCGCCACCACGGGCGGCGCGAGCGCCGCCATCCAGATGATCGCCTGCAGGAGACGTCGTAAGGGACGTTGTATCACCCGCTACTCACCGCTTGATCGTCATCGACTTGATCTGCCACGCGAACTTCGAGTCGCCGGCCGCGCCGTCGAGCTCGAGTGGATGCTGGTCGCGTGGATAGATCAGGAACAACGGGCCGAAATTGCTTACCTTCAGGCGCTGGCCGTTCATCTCATAGGCGACCACCACGCCATAGCGCGCGGCGTCGGCCACGGGCACCACGCAAGTGTAGTCGTCGAGCGTGTGGATCTCGATCTGGCTGCCGTAAGCGCCCACGGCCTTGAGCACGTCCGAAAGCAGCGGGCCCGTGAAGGTCGAGCGCGGCGTCCACGTCGTAGCCGTCGTGATCGAATGCGCGGGCAGCGCGAGCAGCTGCGCCTCGCTGAAGTGATACGCCGTGTGGGCCGCGTTGTTGGTCACGCGCACCTCGCCATCGACGTCGAGCGAGAGCGAACCCGTAGAACCCGCCGCCTGCGCCGAGGGTGCAAAAAGCGGAGCCGCGAGTGCGAACCCCGCCACGGCGGCCCAGCGCCGCCAGCCTGGCCATCCCATCCAATGCCACATCTTGCCCGAGCCCTTTCGCGCGATGATTCGCGTCGTTGTCGTGTGTCTTCGTGCGACGCTGCGCCGCTTTTTGCGGCAATGCGCCGTTTTTTCTGCTGCTTTCCCTCGATTTCCCGCGACCTCCGCCCGCCATGCCAGCAGGCGCTGGTGAGCATAGGCATAATATCGTCAAACATTGCACTGACAACAGCCGTCTTTTTCTCGTACACCGCTATCCGAAACGCGCGTTGCGCATTTGCCGCACAGTTGCCGATCACGCGCTTCGTCACCCATTTCACCCCATGGATAAACCTGTCGTTCCGCTCACCTACGAACAGCTCGATCACTGGGTCGAGTCGCTGCAACCGGCGCTGGTCGCGGAGGAATTCGACCTCGTGGTCGGCATCTTGCGCGGCGGCGCGCCGCTGGCGCTGATGGTTTCGCACGCAACGGGTGCGGGTGTCGCGTTCCTGCGCTATGACCGCACCACGCGCGAAGTGCGCTGGGACTCCACGTTGCCGCTGCCCGAACCGGGCTCGAAAGTGCTGCTCTGCGAGGACATCGCGGGGCGCGGCCATACGCTCGTGGACTGCATCGCGTTTCTGAGCGAGCACGGGCTCGTCGTGCGCACGCTCACCGGCGCCTACGACGACCTCAGCCGTTTGCGCCCCGATTATTCGATCGACGCAAGCGGCTATTTCGCGCTGTTCCCGTGGGAGCGCCAGGCCTACACCGACCGCTATCGCGCCGACTGGATCCGCGACGGCGAAGGCGAAGGCACGCGCATGGCCGACGACCACGAGTACGCCGTCTACGCCATCGATCTCGACGGTGTCCTGCTGCCCGACATCCCGATTGCGCGCTACGACGAAGACCTCGTCGCCGCGCTCGCCGAGCGCGATGAGCTGGTGCCGTTCGAGCGCCTGCCGGGCATCGACATCAAACGCACGCGCGCGATCATCACGGGGCGTCCGGAGATCGACCGCGAGCGCACGCTCGCGTGGCTCGAGCGCCACGGCTTCGGGCACCTCGAACTGATCATGCGTACGCCGGACGAGCACGACGACACGGCCGCGGCCGTGGCTGCGCACAAGGCCGCGGCGGCCATCCGCAGCGGCGTCACGCACTTCATCGAGAGCGATCCGGTGCAGGCCATCCTGATCGCCCAGAGCGCGCCGCTCCTGCGCGTGATCTGGTGGAACGCCCAGGCGCGCACGGGCACGCTGATCGGCGCCTCGGCCTGGAGCTGAGCGAGCAAGCGCTCAGACGCCGCTGCGCCGGCCCTCGATGAACCGCGCGGCGCGCGGCGACGCCACCACGATGAGCTTCAAGGCCGCGCGCGTAGCGCCGACAAAGAGCTTGCGCGCGGCGCGCTCGTCGAATGACTCGAAGTCCACCTCGGTCAGGATCACGCACGGCGCGGACTGGCCCTTGAAGCGGTAGATCGAATCGAGCAGCACGTCGCCCTCGCGGTACTGCGGATTGCCGAACAGGTCATATTGGCCCGTGAAACTGCGCAGCCGGTGCGGACCGAGCTGATCGAGCGCCGTGAACAGCGAATGCTCGCGGCCGCGATAGGAAAGCACGACGATGTCCTGCTTGCGAAAGCCGAGCGAAAGCGCCTGTGTAATCGCGCGTTTGGTCGCCAGAACCGCCCCGGGTTCTGCGCCGGGATCGGGTTCATGCTCGTCCCAGCTCGCTACCGTCACGTCCGAGCCGTCGAACGGACTCCCCGCCGCGAGCTGCGCGATGGCGGGCACGGTCGGTCCCGCGACGTCGCGCAGGAACGCGAGGATGTCGCGCGGGCTGCGGTAGTTCGTGTTCTCGCGCAGCACGGTCCAGCCCGCCAGCGCGAGCGGCTCGCGCACGTACAGGTTCTGCAGCGGATCTTCGAGCCACCACCATGCAGCGTCCGGCCGCAACAGGCGTTCGAGCGCGCCGACCCACGGCTGCTGGAAATCCTGTCCTTCGTCGACGATCAGCACATCGAACTGCCAGCGTTCGGCAACCGGCATCTCGCCGAAGCGTCGCACGAGGTCGTCGAACGCGCCGGGGCTCTCGAAGTCGGGCACGTGGCCGCCGTCACGCGCGACCCAGTCGCACAGCTGGTGATAGGTCGCCACCTTCGCCTCGGGCGGCGCGAGCTGCGCGATGTGGTCCGCGAGCGGCCGGTTGAAACACACGTAGAGCGGCCGCGCGCCGCGCGCCACCGCGTCCTTCATGACCTGCACGGCCAGTTGCGTCTTGCCCGAGCCCGCCGTGCCGATCACGCGCAGCCGGAACGGGGCGAATTCGAGCCGCCGCGCCCACGTGGCGAGGCCGCCCGCGAGCCGCGTGACGAGCGTGCCCGCCGCGCCGAGCAGCGCGCTGGTGTCGGGCGTGAGCGAAAGTTCGTCGGCGAGAAAGTGATGGATCTTGGCGGCGCACGGCAGGCGCGGCTCGTCGGCGGGCATGGCTTCGAGCACGATGGCGGCGAGTTGCGCCTTGCGCGTGGCGTCGACGATGCGCGCCGGGTTCACGCCCGCGATGGCGGGCTCGCGCACCACGTGGTCGGGGCAGTAGAACAGCTCTTCGAGCACATAGGTGCCCGCGCCGAAAGACGCCGTAAAGCGCCGGTGCAGCCCTTCGACCGTGCGCGCCAGCGCGATCGCCACGTTGCGCTCGGTTTGCATGTAGGCCTTGACGAGCCCGCCCGGCGTTTCGCGCAAAAAGCCCGTTTTCTGCTCGACGATCATCACGCGCCCGGCCGGGCTGACGATCACGAAATCGGCCTCGCCGAAGACCGAAAAGCCTTCGGAGAGTCGCGTCCAGTGCACGCCGTGATAGACGGTGTAGCCGTTCGGCAAACCGCGCGCGAGCGCGGCGAGCGTTTCGCGCTCGCGCGCGGCGGCGCCGGTGGCTTCGAGATGTTGCCAGTCGTCGGGAACAATGCGGGCCATGGGCGGGTCTCGGACGTGAGTTGGGGGTCGAGGCGGGACGGCCGCGCAGGAAAGCGAGGGAGCGGCGCCGCACGAATCGGGCGCGACAGCGGAACTCACAGCGCCGCGCAGCGCCTATTCTACGAAATGCCGGGCTGCGCAAAAAACCGCGCGAGAATCGTGTATCGTGGCGGCCTGCGCCAGGCTTGACCCTTTTTCCCCTTGCAAGGAGTACGCGCCAGATGATTACGATCTGGGGACGCGCCAATTCGGTGAATGTCCAGAAAGTCCTGTGGTGTTGCGATGAACTCGTGCTGCCGTTCCAGCGCATCGACGCGGGCGGCCCGTTCGGCCATCTCAACGAGCCTTCCTATCTCGCCATGAATCCGAACGGCAAGGTCCCGACGATCACCGACGGCACGTTCGTGCTGTGGGAGTCGAACGCGATCCTGCGGTATCTGGCGATGGAGTACGGCCCCTCGAGCCTGCTCTACCCGACCGACCCGAAGGTGCGCGCCGCGATCGAGCGCTGGCTCGACTGGTCGATCGGCACGCTCGCGCCCGCCGAGCGCCCGGTGTTCCTCGCGCTCGTGCGCACGCCGCCCGAAAAGCGCGACACGGCGAAGCTCGCGGCCGACTTCGATCAGCTGACCCCGCTTTGGCGGCTGCTCGACCACCATCTGCAAGGCCGCTTCTTCATGGAAAACGAGCGCTTCTCGCTCGCCGACATCGTGCTCGGCGCGTACGCGCGGCGCTGGTTCGGGCTCGAAGGCGTGGAGCGCGAGCCGCTGCCGAATATCGAGCGCTGGTATCAGCGCATCGCGCAGCGCCAGGGCTTCCGCAAGTACATCGATCTGCCGCTCACCTGAGCCGTCGCTCCATGGCGGCGCGGGCGGGCCGGCGGCGCGCCCCGTATAATCGCGAGCATGAAGACAGCAAAACCGTCCCCGGACGCCCCGGCCTTGCACAGCGACACGCACGGCGAGGCGCACGACCACGCGCACGATCACGGCCACGCCCACTCGCACGACCGCGTAGAGGGCGCTTCGGTCGAGTCCGCGCTCGCGATGGCCGAGGCCTATTGCCGCGAGCGCGGCGAAAAGCTCACGCCGATCCGCCGCAAGGTGCTGGAGTTGCTGCTCGCATCGGGACGCGCGACCAAGGCGTATTCCCTGCTCGACGAAATGCGCCAGATCCATCCGGGTTCGGCGCCGCCCACGGTTTACCGGGCGCTCGACTTCCTGCTGTCGGCGGGGCTCATCCACCGCATCGAGTCGATCAACGCGTTCGCCGTGTGCCACGACCTCACGCAGTGTCAGCACGGCATTCTCGTGGTGTGCCAGCAGTGCGGCAACGTCACCGAGTTGCACGAGCCCAAGCTGCGCCAGGCGTTGGTCGCGCAGATCGAGGCCGCGGGCTACCGGCTCGCCGGCGACGGCATCGAGCTCAAGGGTCTCTGCGCGCAATGCCAGGAGAGTCAAGCTAATCAGGATGACAAGGCTGCACAGGCGGCGGCCGCCGCCGCGCCCGAAGCCGCCGCGCAGTCCTCGTCCGTTAGCTGACCGTCTTCGCCCGCCGTTCAGCGCGGGCAACAGATCAGCCGCGCCGCATGTCGCGGCGCTTCAGTCCATCCGCACCCGCACCTTTGCCGCCGCGCTACGCGCGCGGCGTCACAGCGACTGGCGCGCGTCGATCGCGTCGCTCAGCAGCGTCACCAGTTCTTCCGGCCGGGCCGGCTTGGTCATGAAGTGCTGGAAACCTTCGCCGATGCTGCGCAAACGCCAGCTTTCGTCGGTATGGCCCGTGAGCGCGACCGCGACGGTCGGTGCGTGATCGCCGCGAATTTCGTAGTCGCGCAGACGCTGGATCAGGTAGAAGCCGTCCATGGCCGGCAGGTCGAGATCGCAGACCACGGCGTCGGGGTGCAGGCTCAGGGCCGCTTCGACGCCCGTTTCAGCGTCTTCGACCGCCACGACATGCGCACCCTCCGCCTCGAGCAGCGAAGTCAGTGACGCCCGGCTGTGCGGGTCGTCTTCGACGAGGACGATGGTCGTCCGGTCGAGCTTGTGTACTGCGTTCATTGTGTTTGCTTACATGCCTTTCTGTCTGTCAGGCCGAGTGCCGCGAGGCGACGAGCCCGGTGTCACGCCGGGCGTACGGCAACGCCGGCCGTCCTGATAAAGCAATCTTAATGCCGTCCGGTTCCTGCGCGCTGCGAGTGCGCCGATCCGCGCCGCGCACGATAGCCGCATCACAAGACAGCCCGATGACGGCCGCACTCATGCTTTGCCGCCCTGTTTTGCGTCCTGCTTCGAACCTTGTCGCGAAGCGGTGAGCCCCCAGGCTCTGCCGGTTTGCGCATAGGCTTCGAGTGCACGCTGGCGCGCCAGTTCGTGCTCGACGACAGGTTCTGGATAATTTTTGCCGAGGCGCACGGCCGCCGCCTCGAGTTGCTGCGCGCTGGCCTTCCAGGGCTGATGCATGAGCGCGTCGGGCAGGCCCGCCAGCTCTGGCACCCAGTGCCGCACATAGGCGCCGCGCGGGTCGAACTTCTGGCCCTGCAGCACCGGATTGAAGATGCGGAAGTACGGCGCGGCATCCACGCCCGAGCCCGCCACCCACTGCCAGTTGGCCGGGTTGCTGGCCGGGTCGGCGTCGACGAGCGTGTCCCAGAACCAGGACTCGCCCGCGCGCCAGTCAATCAGCAAATGCTTGCTCAGGAACGACGCCGCGACCATGCGCACGCGGTTGTGCATCCAGCCCGTGTGCCAAAGCTCGCGCATGCCGGCATCGACGAGCGGGTAGCCGGTCAGCCCGCGCTGCCACGCTTTCAGGCCAGCCGTGTCCTTGCGCCACGGCATGGCGTCGAAAGCGGGACGCAGGCTGCGCGTTGCCAGATCGGCGTAGTGAAAGCGCTGGTAGTGACAGAACTCCCGCCAGCCCAGCTCGCTCGCGAACTTTTCGGCGCTCGCGGCGCGGCGCGCCGATCCACGTCCGTGAGCGTGCTGCGCCGCCCTGAGCGCCGCCCAGACCTGGCGCGGCGAAATTGCGCCGACGGCGAGATACGGGGAGAGGCGGCTCGTGGCGGCGTCGCCGGGTTCGTCGCGCTCGCCGGCGTAGGCGTCGAGGTCGGTGGCGAGGAACGCGCGCAGACGCTCCAGCGCGGCTTCCTCACCCGCTGGCCAGGCCTCGCGCAAGCCGCCCGACCAGTCGGGCGCGCGTGGTGCGAGGCCGAGTGCGTCAAGTTTCGATGCGCGCTGGGTAAGACGTGCTGGCAGCGATTGAAAAATCATCCGTTCGGGCTCGCCTTCCGGCGGCGGCGGATCGCCCATGCGCAGGCAGGCGCGCCAGTAGGCGCTGAAGACTCGGAACGGCTCGCCGGACTGATTGAGCACCGTCCACGGCTCGTTGAGGAGCTGAGCGCTGAAGCTCTCGACGCTGACGCCGCGCTCGCGCAGCGAGGTTTTGAGGGCGCGATCGACCTCGCGTTGCGCCCCGCCGTAGCGGCGGTTCCAGTACACAGCTTGCGCGCCGGTTTCCGTGACGAGGGCGTCGAGCGTTGCCGCCTCGTCGCCCCGCAAGAGCAGCAGGCGGCCGCCGCGGGCGGCCAGCGCCGCTTCGAGCGAGCGCAGCGACGCATGACGCCACCAGCGCGCCGCACCGCCCTGCGGCCGCTCGCCCGAGGCGTGCGGATCGTGGATCCAGACGCAGATCAGCGGGAGGCCGCTCGCCGTGGCCTGCGCCAGCGCGGGCTGGTCGGCAAGCCGGAGATCGTCGCGAAACCAGACGATGGCGGGCGCTTGATTGGCACTAACGCGGGAAGAAACCGAAGAAGAAGGCAGACCGGACCTCGACCGGGAAACATTCGCGCGGCACAGCGCACGGGCCGTGCCGCAAAGGTCACGGAGCGTACCACGACGCACGGCGGCGATTAATCCGTATCAATGCCCGTATCGGCGCGTACGTCGACGCGACGAGGCCCCACGCCCTCGGTAATGAGCGCGACCGCATGGCGCGCGATCGCCTCGACGCCCACGTGAGGCTGCTGCGCGTCGCCGCGCCACATCTGGCTGGTGGCGAGCGGCAGCAGCGTGAGGCCCATCAGCGACTGGAACAGCAGCGAAGGCTCCAGCGCCGCATTGAGCCGGCCCTCGCGCTGCCAGCGCGCAATTGCCGTGTGGGCCGCTTCCTGGTGCTCGCGGCCGAGGCGCTCGAGCATGCGCTGGCGCAGCACGCCGCCCTCGCTGATGACGTCGCGCACCCACAGCGGCGGAAACCAGGGATTGCGCTGCCCCAACGCCACGAAGCGTTGCGCGAGCGCGGTGAGCGCCGCCACGGGATCGTCGGGATGCTCCGCGAAGATGTCGCCAAGCGCCTCGCGCAGCGGCACGAAACGCTCGTCGATCAGCACGTCGATCAGTTGATCGCGCGTCTTGAAGTAGTAGTGGACCATCGCGGGCGTCACGCCTGCCTCGCGCGCGATGGCGGCAAGCGACGTGTCGAGAATGCCCTGGCGCGCAAACAACGCAAGCGCCGCGTCGATCAGACGCGCACGCTGCTCCGCCCCGCCCGCGCCGCCACTCGGCCGGCCGGGACGGCGCGCGGCCGGCCGGCCTGATGTGCCGCCTGCGCTGTCGAGGGTGGTTTCTGGCACTTTCATGAATGTTTTATCGGGTAACGAATTGAATTTTGACCAACTGGAACAATTGTCCTAATATTAACCTCCGAATTAATTAATTTCAAGGCAGATGGACACGATGGAACCCAGCACGAAACACCCTGTGCCCGCTACGGCGGGGGCTGGCGCTCACTCGAAAGCGGCGGCGCAGCCGTCGGGCCCGGCGGCTGCCGATGCCGGCGGCCACCCGCGGGACGGCCACCCGCCGATCCGGCTGCTGTTTCCGGCGCTCCTGCTCGTCATGCTGCTGGCTGCGCTCGACCAGACCATCGTTTCGACGGCGCTGCCCACCATCGTCGGCGAGCTGGGCGGGCTCGACCGGCTCTCGTGGGTCGTCACGGCCTACCTGCTCACCTCGACGATCGTCGTGCCGCTCTACGGCAAGTTCGGCGACCTGTTCGGGCGCAAGATCGTGCTGCAGGCCGCCATCGTGATCTTCCTGATCGGTTCGGCGCTTTGCGGCGTGGCGCAGAACATGGAACAGCTCATCGTGCTGCGCGCCCTCCAGGGCATCGGCGGCGGGGGCCTGATGGTCGTGACGATGGCCGCCATCGGCGACGTGATCCCGCCCGCGCAGCGCGGCAAGTATCAGGGCATGTTCGGTGGCGTGTTCGGCATCGCCACGGTGATCGGGCCGCTGCTTGGCGGCTTTCTCGTCGAGCATCTGTCGTGGCGCTGGATTTTCTACATCAACCTGCCGCTCGGCGCGATCGCGCTCGTGGTGATCGGCGCGGTGTTCAAACCGCGCGCCGCACACGTGAAGCACGTGATCGACTACATGGGCGCGGGCTGGCTCGCCGCCGCCCTCACCTGCCTGATCCTCTTCACGAGCGAGGGCGGCTCGCTGCTGCCGTGGACTTCGCCCACGCTCTGGCTCACGCTGCTGCTCGGCATCGTCGCCGTGGCGGGCTTCATCCACGAGGAAAAGCACGCTGCCGAGCCCATCATCCCGCTCGAACTCTTTCGCGAGCGCACCTTCGTGCTCGCGAGCCTGATCGGCTTCATCGTGGGCGTATCGCTGTTCGGCTCGGTGACGTTCCTGCCGCTCTATCTGCAGGTGGTGAAGGGCTCGACGCCCTCGCAGGCCGGTATGCAGATGCTGCCGATGATGGGCGGCGTGCTCGTGATGTCGATCATCACAGGCCGCATCATCAGCAAGATCGGCAAGTACCGCATGTTCCCGATTGCGGGCACGGCGCTCGTGGCCGTGGCGATGATGCTGCTCGCGCGCCTGCGGATCGACACCCCCATTCACCTCATGTATCTCTACATGGGCCTGCTCGGCTGCGGCCTCGGCATGGTGATGCAGGTGCTGGTCCTCGCCGTGCAGAACGCTGTGGAGTTTCGCCACATGGGCGTGGCCACGTCGGGCGCGACGCTGTTCCGCTCGATTGGCGGCTCGGTGGGGGTGGCCGCGTTCGGCGCCGTGTTCTCGCATGGGCTGAACGCGCGGCTCGAAAAGGTGCTTACCGCCGGCGTGGAACTGCCGCAGCCGCTTACGCCCGACGTGATCCACCATCTGCCGCCCACGCTGCACGCGCAGTATCTCGACGCGTTCGCCGGCGCGCTGCACACGGTTTATCTCTCGGCTGCGGTCGTGGTGGTGTTCTCGTTCGCGCTGTCCTGGCTGCTGCGCGACGTGCCGCTGCGCAAGCAGCATTGAGCGCGTTTCCCTCGCTTTCTCCCTTCCAGCCAGCGGCTCCCCGCTGGCTTTTTTGTGCCTCGCGAACCGGCATTACATCGACCTGATGGGGCCCGATGGAGCCCGTTCGCACCATCATTACATTTTCCACACTTTTAATTACAGTTAGCTAAAATCGCGGGCATCGCGCGCCGGGACCCGGCGGCGCGCGTTCCAACTCTCGCGACGGCCGCATGACGGCCGCTCGCCACAAAACACACAAACCAGGAGAAGACCCGCCCATGGACGTCCAGACCGACCAAACCACGCTATCCGCGCAAGACACGAGGCGACGCGTCTTCGCCATCGTCGGCGCCTCGTCGGGCAATCTCGTCGAGTGGTTCGACTTCTATATCTACTCGTTCTGCGCGCTGTATTTCGCACCCGCGTTCTTCCCGAGCGGCAATACCACCACGCAGTTGCTCAACACCGCCGGCGTGTTCGCCGCGGGCTTCCTCATGCGCCCCATCGGCGGCTGGCTGTTCGGCCGCATCGCCGACCGCCACGGCCGCCGCACCGCGATGATGATCTCGGTGCTCATGATGTGCGGCGGCTCGCTCGTGATCGCCATGCTGCCCACCTACGCGCAGATCGGCGCGTTCGCCCCGTTCCTGCTGCTGCTCGCGCGGCTCTTCCAGGGGCTGTCGGTGGGCGGCGAGTACGGCACGAGCGCGACCTACATGAGCGAGGTCGCGCTCAAGGGCCGGCGCGGCTTCTTCGCGTCGTTCCAGTACGTCACGCTGATCGGCGGCCAGCTCTGCGCGCTGCTCGTGCTCGTTATCCTGCAGCAAACGCTTTCCACCGAAGATCTGAAGGCCTGGGGCTGGCGCATTCCGTTCGTGGTCGGCGCATTCGCCGCGCTGATCTCGCTCTATCTGCGCAAATCGCTCGACGAAACCTCGACGAGCGAGTCGCGCCACAAGCGCGACGCGGGCACGATTCGCGGCGTGTGGCAGCACAAGGGGGCGTTCTTCACGGTGGTGGGCTTCACGGCAGGCGGCTCGCTGATCTTCTACACGTTCACGACCTACATGCAGAAGTACCTCGTGAACACGGCCGGCATGCACGCGAAAACCGCCAGCAGCGTGATGACCTGCGCGCTCTTCGTCTACATGCTGATGCAGCCGGTGTTCGGCGCGCTGTCCGACAAGATCGGCCGCCGCACGTCGATGATCCTGTTCGGCGCATTCGCGGTGATCGGCACGGTGCCGCTCATGCACGCGCTCAAGGACGTGTCGAGCCCAGTGGCCGCGTTCGCGCTGATCACGGTGGCGCTGGCGATCGTCAGCTTCTACACGTCGATCAGCGGCCTCATCAAGGCCGAGATGTTCCCGCCCGAAGTGCGCGCGATGGGCGTGGGCCTCTCGTACGCGGTGGCCAACGCGCTGTTCGGCGGCTCGGCCGAATACGTCGCGCTGTGGTTCAAGTCGGTCGGCAGCGAGTCCACGTTCTACTGGTACGTGACCGCGTTGTGCGCGATTTCGCTGATCGTCTCGTGGCGCATGCGCGATCCGTCGAAGGAAGGCTATCTGCGTCACGAACCGTGACGCACGGGCGCGGCCGCTTCATGCAGGCTGCGCCACCCGCTCCATCGCACGCTGCAATGTTTCGTAGACCTTCGGACGATTGCACTGCGAAACATTGAAGCGCAGAAAATCGCCCGCGCTGCGCGACACGCTGAACACGTTGCCCGGCGCGAGCACCACGCCTTCCACCAGCGCCTCGCGCGCGATCTGCGCGGCGTCGAGTCCGTCCGGCAATTGCGCCCATACGAATAGTCCCGCCTGCGGACGCGTCCATGCGGTCAGGCCCAGCGCCGAAAGCCGCTGCAGCGTTTCGCCCATGGCGTCGGCGAGCTTCGCGCGCAAGCCGTCCAGGTGCCGCCGATAGGTGCCGTCCACGAGCAGGCGATGCACGAGTTCCGCCACCATCTCCCCATTGCCGAACGAGACCGCGAGCTTGAGATCCACGAGCGGCTCGATCCAGTCGGCGCGCGCCGCGATGAAACCGCAGCGCGCCGCCGCCGACATCGTCTTCGAGAAGCTGCCGATCGTCACAACGCGCGCGAGCCCGTCGAAGGCCGCGAGGCGCGGCGCGGGCTCGATCTCGAAGTCGGCGAAGATGTCGTCCTCGACGATCAGGAGGTCGTGTTCCTCCGCGAGCTTGAGCAGGCGATGCGCAACGGCGGGCGCGAGCGTCGCGCCAGTGGGGTTGTGGACCGCCGAGTTCGTCACGTAGAGGCGCGGGCGCGATTCGGCCAGCGTGCGCTCGAACGCGGCGAGATCCGGGCCCGTCGGCGTGTACGGCACGCCGACCACGCGCACGCGATGCGCGCGCAGCAGCGCCTGGAAATTGAAGTAGCACGGGTCGTCCACGAGCACGGTGTCGCCCGGCTCCAGCAGAAATCGGCACAGGAGGTCGAGCGCCTGGGTGCCGCCGTCGGTCAGCACGATCTGCCCGGGCGCCGCCTCCACGCCGTGCTGGCCGAGCCGCCATGCCAACTGCTGGCGCAGCGCCGGCAGGCCGAGCGGCGAGGCGTAATCGGTGAGCGGCGCGCGCGGGTCGCGTGCGAGCGCGCGCAGCGCGCGCCGCACGGCGTCCTGCGGCAGCCACGAGGCGGGCAGCCAGCCGCAGCCGGGCCGCAGCGCGTCGGCCTCGGTCTGCAGCGACTGGCGCGTGAGCCAGAGCGGATCGATCTCGCGGTCGAGCTGCGGCCCGAGCGCGGCGAGCGCGAGCGGCGGCGCGTGCCCGGCCACGAAAAAACCGGCGCCGCGCCGCGCGACGAGCACGCCTTCGGCGACGAGGCGCTCGTAGGCCTCCACCACCGTCGAGTTCGACACGCCAAGCTGCTCGCTCATCGCCCGGATGGACGGCACGCGCGCGCCCGCAGCCAGCGAGCGCGCGGCAATGCGCTCGCGCAGCGCCTGCATTACCTGCTCGACGCGCGTCATGGGCAGCGCTTGCGCCCTCGCTCTGTCTTTCATCTGTACTGCTCCGTGTTCAATACAGTTTGAACAAATTGTACTGATCTGTAGCTTACCTTCGCGCGGCGCGGCGCGCATCATCGCGGATCGATCTCCGATCTTTCCTCTTGCCCACGCCCATGCGCAAAACGCTCGATTCCACCACCGACGGCTGGCTCTGCGGCCTTGCAGGCGTCCTCATTTTCAGCGGCTCGCTGCCCGCCACGCGGCTCGCTGTGCTCGGCTTTGCCCCGTGTTCCTCACCAGCGTGCGCGCGACCATCGCGGGCATCCTCAGCGTGCTGCTGCTTGTTGCGCTGCGCGCGGCGCGGCCCGCGCGCGCCGAGGTCTGGCCGCTCGTCATCGTCGCGCTCGGCGTCGTGGTGGGCTTCCCGCTCCTCACGGCGCTCGCGCTCCAGCACGTGAGTTCGGCGCACGCCATCGTGTTCGTCGGCTTGCTGCCGCTCGCCACGGCCGGGTTCGGGGTGCTGCGTGGGGGCGAGCGTCCGCAGCCGGCCTTCTGGATCTTTTCCGCTGCGGGCAGCGCCGCAGTGGTGGCGTTCGCGCTGCGCCACGGCATCGACGCCTCGCCGCTCGGCGACGCGCTCATGCTCGGCGCGATCGTCGTGTGCGGGCTCGGCTATGCGGAAGGCGCGCGGCTCTCGCGGCGTCTGGGCGGCTGGCAGGTGATCTGCTGGGCGCTCGTAATCTCGCTGCCCGTGATGGCGCCGCTCGCGTGGTGGCTGCGGCCCGCGTCGCTCGTCGCAGTGAGCGCGGCCTCGTGGTGGGGGCTTGGCTATGTGTCGCTCTTCAGCATGCTGATTGGCTTCGTCTTCTGGTATCGCGGGCTCGCGCTCGGCGGCATTGCGGGTGTTGGGCAGTTGCAGTTGCTGCAGCCGTTCTTCGGCTTCGTGCTCGCGGCGCTGCTGCTGCACGAGTCCGTGCCGCCCGCGATGATCGCCGTCACCGCCGTGGTGATCGCGTGCGTGGCAGGCGCGCGGCGCTTCGGGCGCGCGAGCGGCGCTTCCGCTGTCGCGAATCGCGCGGGCACGCAGCGCGTCTAGGTCGGGCTTTTTGGCGCGCTTCAAAAGCGCGCCCGCGCGAGGCATAGTGAGGAACGCAAACCTCCTTCCCCTTTGCCTTCGCGCCTCGATCCAACCGATGAACCCACACTCCGACGCGCTCGTGCGCGACGCCACCGCCGAAGACTTTCCCGCCATCGCCGCGATCTACGCGCACCACGTGCTGCACGGCACGGCGTCGTTCGAGGAGACGCCACCCTCGCTCGACGAACTCCTGCGCCGCTACGCCGCCGTGCGCGAACACGGCCTGCCCTGGCTCGTCGCCGAGATCGACGGCCGCGTGGCGGGCTACTGCTACGCCACGCCCTACCGGCCGCGTCCGGCGTATCGCTTCACGGTCGAAGACTCGATCTATATCGACGAGGCGTTTCGCGGCCGCGGACTCGGCCACACGCTGCTTGATGCGCTGATCGAACGCTGCGAGGCAGGCCCGTGGCGGCAGATGATCGCCGTGGTCGCCGACCCGCGCGGCGGCTCGCTCAAGCTGCACGAGCGCCTGGGCTTCGCACTGACTGGCACGCTGCACGGCGTAGGCTTCAAGCACGGCGAGTGGCGCGACACCGCGCTCATGCAGCGCACGCTCGGGCCGGGCGCGGATACGCCGCCCAAGGGCTGACGCGCGACGCTCAACAGCATCGCGGCACGCCATACGCGCGCCGCAAGCGAAACGCCGCTCGTACAATACGTCCTTTCGCAACGGAGCCAGACCCAAGGCTCCGCAGACAAGGACTGATTCGCCATGCAACCCCTCCTCGAACACCTGCACCCGGCCAACTGGAGCTTCCTGTGGGACGCGCTCTCCGCGCTCGCGCTGCGCCTGTGCGCGGCAGCGGCAATCCTCTGGTTCGGCTGGTGGTTCTCCCGGCGCGTAGCCAACTGGATCGCGCGGCGCGGCGGCGGCATCGACCCCACGCTGCGCCCCATCGTGCGCGACACCGCCGTGTGGGGCGTGCGCCTCGTCGCCGTCATCGGCGCGCTCTCGCAAATCGGCATCCAGACCGCCAGCATCGTCGCGGTGCTCGGCGCGGCCGGTCTCGCGATCGGTCTCGCGCTGCAAGGCACGCTGCAGAACATCGCGGCCGGCATCATGCTGTTGCTGCTGCGGCCGTTCAAGGTGGGCGACTATATCGACGGCGGCGGGGGGAGCGTCGCGGGCACCGTAGAGGCCGTGAACCTCTTCACCACGCGCCTCACGAAACCCGACGGCATCTGCGAATACGTGCCGAACGGCGCGCTGTGGAGCAATTCGATTCGAAATTTCAGCCGCAATCCCACGCGCCGGCTCGACCTCGAAGTGGAAGTGTCGGTGCGCGACGACGTGAATCGCGCCATCGACGCGTTGCGCACGCTCGCCGCCGCCGACTCGCGCGTGCTGGCCTCGCCCGCGCCTCAAGTGATGGTGGCGCGCTTCGACGACAGCACCGCCGTGCTCAACATTCGTGTGTGGTCGAACATCGACACCTTCTGGGACATGCGCTGGGAGCTTTCGCGCAAGGTGCGCCAGGCGCTCAATGACGCGCAGTGCTCGCTGCCCCTGCGCACGCGCGAGCTGCACATCGTGCAGACGCAACCGGCGGAACCTGAGCACCCGACGCAATCGGCGCAATCGACGCAACAAGCGCAGCAATGAAGGCGTACGCGCGCCGCCTGCGCAGCTACGCCAGAGGGCTCGTGCCGCACGGCTACCTGGCCTTGCTGCTGGTGATCGACGGCCTGCTGCTGGTGCGCCCGGTCGCGCAGAAAGCGCTCGAACACGCGCGCGGCAACTGGTTCGACGACTGGATCACGCTCATCAACGCGTTTGGCGTGCTCGCGCTGCCCCAGGCGCTCGTTGCGACCGGCCTCACGATGATGTCGTTCGGCATCGCGCTGCGGGCGCGCGTGGCGTGGGTGCTTTCACTGGTGCTGCTCGCCGGCGCAGCCAGCATCTGCCTGTGGGGCGACTATCGCAGCCACGCGCTCGCCGGCTTCTCGCTCGCACTGGCCTGCGCGCTCATCTACTACTGGCGCCACTTCGATCGCGCGAGCGTCGCCGTGGGCTCGTTGTTCGCATTCCTGAGCATTGGCTCGTTGGTCGTCTATGCGGTGTTCGGCTCGCTATACCTCGGCGACGACTTTGCGCCACCTATCCGCAATCTCGTCACGGCGTTCTATTTCTCGATCGTGTCGATGTCCACGGTCGGCTACGGCGATATCGTGCCGCGCACGGACACCGCCCGGCTTTTCACGGCTTCGATCGTCGTGCTCGGCATCACCGTGTTCGCGACTTCGATCAGCGCCGTGATCGGGCCCGTGATCGGCGGCCATTTGAAACGCATCGTGAAGGGAGGCATTTCCAACGTGACCCGCAAGAACCACTATCTGATCGTCGGCGCGTCGCCGCTCGCGCACAGCGTGTACGCGGGGCTCCTCAAGCGCGGCTACACGGCGACCGTGATCGTCGCGCCGAATACGCCGCACAACTATCCGCCAGAGGCCGATCTCATCGTCGGCGATGCGAGCGACACCGCCACGCTGCACAACGCGGGCGCCGAGACCGCGCTCGCCGCGCTCGCGCTGCGCACGGACGACGCCGAGAACGCCTTCGTGATTCTCGCGATCAAGGAGATCGCGCCGAAGGTGCGCACCGTGGCGCTCGTCAACGACAGCCGCAACCTGCAGCGGCTGCGCCTGTTGCAGCCGGACATGGTGTTTTCGCCGCAGCTGCTCGCGGGCGAACTGCTCGCGCGCACGCTCAACAACGAAACCATCGACAACACGCTGGTCGAACAGTTGCTGTTCGGCAAGAGCGCGGGCGGCGCGGCATAAGCGTCTGGTCGCCGCCTTCTATCGGTCCGGCAGCGGCAGGCGCCGGAACAGCGTGGGATAGTCGATCACGAGCCCGTCTTCGTCCACGCGCAGGTTCGCCGTGAAGTCGCGAAAGATCCCCTCGTAGCGATACTCGCGGTCGCGCTCGATGCACACATAGGCCTGCTCGACGGGCTTGGGCTCCAGCTCGGGCGCGGCGATGTACGCCACGCGGATCGGCTGGCGCTCGCCGCGCGCGAGGCCCAGACGCCGGATCGGCAGTGTGTTCGTGTACGGCGTCGCGGCGATGTCGATGTCGATGCAGCCGTTGAGCGCTTCCAGTGCGCGCCCCTCGCCGTCGGTCCAGTGGCCCTTGCCGTCGCTGTGGAGCACGAGCGAGCGGCCGCCCATCACGCGAAACGCCGCCCAGCGCACGCGCCAGTGCGCGTCGCACTCGATGGCGTAGCACAGGCCATACGACTTGCCGTAGCGCTCGCCGATGACCACGCTTTCCGCACGGATCGTGTCACCTTTTTCGCCAAATTTCGGGCCGCAATGCGCATCGAACGCCAGATGCTCAATACCCTCGCCCGTCTCGGATGCCCAACGCACTTCACGCATCGTTCGCCTCCCATATAACGCTGTCGACCAGAGTTAGTGCTTTAGCACTTACTCTGGTCCCATGCAAAGCTGTCTCTGGATGACCTCGATAACCACCTTGCGCATATCGTAACCCGGCGACAAATAGCGACTATCAACACGCGCGCATGCGCGAGGCGGTCTGCATCGCCTATGCTCGCACTCTGGCCGCCGTGCGCCTCGCACCGGGGGCCGCACCCGCCCGCACCCGCACGTCACGCCTTCGCCATGTCCGCCCGATTTTCCGCCGCTGCCGGCGCCACTGCCGATACCGCCGCCGTTGGCGCACTGTTGCGCAGCCTCGGCCAGATCGTGCTGCAGGCGCATGCGGGAACGGGCGCGTGCCTGCTCGCGGCGCTCGCGCTCACCGACTGGCGGCTGGCGTTCGCCGCCCTGCTTGGCGCCGCGGCGGCCAACGTCTGCGCGGTCGTGGCAGGCCACGCAGAAGCGGCGATCCGCGACGGCCTTGCCGGCTACAACGGTGCGCTCGCCGCGCTCGCGGCGTTCACCTTCGTCGGCGATGCGGGCACGGCGGCCGCGCTTGCGCTGATCGCGGCCGGTGCGAGCGCGTGGCTCGCCGGGCCGCTGAACCGCCGCCTCGCGCGCGCCCGGCTCGGCCTGTATTCCATGCCCTGCCTCATCGCGACCTGCATCTGGCTGCCGCTGCACCCCGGCAGCGCTCCCGTCGCCAGCGCAATCGCCGCAGCACCGCTGGCCCCACACGGCACCCCGCTCGCAGCCGCCGCACACGCCGCCGCCGGCGTGTTGAGCGGCCTTGCGCAAACCACCTTTGCATCGGGCGCGGCGGCAGGCCTATGCGTGCTCGCGGGCCTCGCCTGGTCGTCGCGGCGCGCAGCCGCCTACGCGCTCGGCGGCGCGGCGCTCGCGAGCACGCTCGAACTCGCGTGCGGCGCGAGCCCGGACGCGTTCGCCGCGGGCCTCGCGGGCTTCAACGGCGCGCTCGCCGCGCTCGCGGTCTGCGCCCTCGGCACACGCGCCGCAATCTGTGCGACCATGCTCGCCGCGGCCCTGCATCTGGCCGCAGTACGCTATGGACTGCCCGCGCTGACCGCACCGTTCGTGCTGGCAAGCTGGAGCGTGCACGCGGCGGCGCGGCGCCTGCGCCCTGCGTCTTCCACGCCGTCTGAAGAGTCCATCGTCCGCTGAAGGAATCGCCATGTCTTTCGCCCATCGCCCGACGAGCACCTGCGCCGAGACCGCGCCGCGCTCCGCCGCGGAGCAGCAACTGCGCGTCGATCTCGCCGCCGCCTACCGCCTCATCGCACTCAACGGCTGGGACGACCTCATCTACACGCACGTCTCCGCCGCCGTACCCGGCGAGACAGGCCGCTTCCTCATCAATCCGTTCGGCCTCGCCTTCGACGAAGTGCGCGCCTCGAACCTCGTGAAGATCGACACCGAAGGCCGTATCGTCGGCGCAAGCGAGCATCCCGTGAACGCCACCGGCTTCGCGCTGCACGCGGCTGTCCATCTCGCGCGGCCCGACGCCGTGTGCGTGATGCATCTGCACAATACGGCGGGCATCGCCGTGTCGATCCAGCGCGACGGCCTCCTGCCCGCCTCGCAGCACGCACTGCGTTTTTACGGCCAGCTCGCGTGGCACGACTACGAAGGCCTCGCCTTCACGCCCGCCGAAGGCACGCGCCTCACGGCAAGCCTGGGCGCGCAACCGGCCATGCTGCTGCGCAATCACGGCACGCTCACCACCGGCCGCACGGTGGCCGAGGCTTATGTGCTGATGGCGACGCTCATCAAGGCCTGCGAAATTCAGCTGCAGGCGCAGGCCGGCGGCGTGCCGCTCGTCTTGCCACCACCCGAGGTGGCCGAACGCACGGCCGAGCAATTGCGCGACGGCGGCGCGATCGAAGGCGTGCTCGAATGGCCGGCGCTGCTGCGCAAGCTCGATCGCATCGATTCGTCATACCGCGACTGATCGCGCCCATTCCATCGCTTCGCTAACTTTTCAAGGAGACCCGCATGCCGACATTCCACATCGAAATGTTCGAAGGCCGCAGCGTCGAACAAAAACGCCAGCTCGCCGCCGCCCTGACCGAGACCACGTGCAAGGTGCTCGGCGTCGAACCGCAATCCGTCGACATCATTTTTCACGACGTGAAGCCGGAAAACTGGGCGACGGCCGGCAAGCTGTGGAGCGATCCACGCTAAAGCCGCCATTTTCATCGCATTCCTGATCGTTTCCGCCTGGCGTCGCACGCACCGCTCGCGCCGCCAGGCGCGCCTGACTTCTCCCCCGCACGAGTCCTGACGCCGCTCGCCGAGGCACATTGCCGCACCCAATGCGGCTGCGCGGTGTATTGACGCAGCGCGACACCCTTCGCACGCCCCCGCCGCACAACGAGCGTTTAATCTAAATTGATCTGTATCAATGCGTTAGCGCATGTTTTCGTCTCATTGATATTGACGACTGCGACACGCTGGCGCACGTCGCAGTGCAGCAAAACTGCCGCCGTTCCCCTACGCTTACGTCCATTGCACGAGAAGCGCAGCGCCCCCACTGCCTCGCCGTGCGACGTTTCTTCCGCGCTTTTCCCGGTAAGCAAGCAACAGGCACGCACATGCACACGTCACTATCCGCCTTCGACCTGGCCCGGCTGCAGTTCGCCTTCACCGTCTCGTTTCACATCGTCTTTCCGGCGCTCTCCATCGGCCTCGCGAGCTTCATCGCCGTACTCGAAGCCTGCTGGCTCAAAACGCGTCAACCGTTCTACAAGGACCTCTGCCTGTTCTGGTCGAAGGTCTTCGCCGTGGCGTTCGGCATGGGCGTCGTGTCCGGCGTCGTCATGAGCTATGAGTTCGGCACCAACTGGTCGGGCTTTTCGTCGTTCGCGGGCCCCATCACCGGACCGCTGCTGATGTACGAAGTCATGACCGCGTTCTTTCTCGAAGCGGGCTTCCTCGGCATCATGCTGTTCGGCTGGAACCGCGTGAGCCCGCGCGCCCACTTCGGCGCAACGCTGATGGTCGCCATCGGCACGCTCATTTCCACGTTCTGGATCCTCGCCTCGAATAGCTGGATGCAGACGCCGCAAGGCTTCAAGATCGTCGATGGCCACGTCGTGCCGGTGGACTGGTTCAAGATCATCTTCAATCCGTCGTTCCCG
The DNA here is from genome assembly GCF_026343935.1 of Paraburkholderia sp. CNPSo 3076. Classification (NCBI taxonomy): domain Bacteria; kingdom Pseudomonadati; phylum Pseudomonadota; class Betaproteobacteria; order Burkholderiales; family Burkholderiaceae; genus Paraburkholderia; species Paraburkholderia sp. CNPSo 3076. Next base: position 196,399 of record NZ_JAPMAL010000010.1, read on the forward strand.
TACCGTCTCGCGCACATGGCGATCGCCGCGTTCATCGTGGCCGCGCTCGTGGTGGCCGCGAGCGGCGCGTGGCATCTGCTCAAGGGGCGGCGCGACCCCGCCATCAAGAAGATGTTCTCGATGGCGCTCGGCCTGCTGCTCGTGCTCGCGCCGGTGCAAGCCTTCGTGGGCGATGCGCACGGCCTGAATACGCGCGAATATCAGCCCGCCAAGATCGCCGCGATCGAAGGCATCTGGGACACCGAACAAGGCGGCACCGCGCTCAATCTGTTCGGTATTCCCGACATGCAGGCCGAGACGACGCGCTACGCCGTTTCCATTCCGCACCTGGGCAGCCTGATCCTCACGCATAGCTGGGACGGCGAGATCAAGGGCCTCAAGTCCTTCCCCGCCGACGAGCGGCCCAATTCGCCGCTGCTGTTCTGGAGCTTCCGCGTCATGGTCGGCTTAGGGATCCTGATGATTCTGCTCGGCGTGACCGGCTGGGTGCTGCGCCGGCGCGGCACGCTCTACGAATCGCGCGGATTCCAGCGCTTCGTGCTCGCCATGGGACCGACGGGCTTCATCACGCTGCTCGCGGGCTGGGTCACGACCGAGGCCGGCCGTCAGCCCTGGGTGGTCTACGGCGTGATGCGCACGGCGCAAGCGGTGTCGCCGCTCACGGCGCAACAGGTGGGCGTTTCGCTGATGGCGTTCGTGGCGGTGTACTGCCTCGTGTTCGGCACGGGCGTCTACTACCTGCTCAAGCTTCTGCGCAAAGGTCCTGCGTTGCCCGACACCCGGCCACATTCGCCCCACGAACCACGTGAGCCGCGCGTGGCCCACCCTGCGCTCACCGTGGGTCAGACCGCGCGCCGTCCCATGTCCGCCGCCGATCAGCTGATCGACGCCTGAGGCTCCCCCGCATTCATCGTTACGAGGCTAGCAAGCAAATGGATGTCACCGTCATCTGGGCCGCGATCATCGCGCTCGGCCTTCTCCTCTACGTGGTGCTGGACGGCTTCGATCTCGGCATCGGCATCGTGTTTCCGCTCTTTCCCGACGAGGATGAGCGCGATCTCATGATGAACACGGTCGCCCCCGTATGGGATGGCAACGAGACCTGGCTCGTGCTCGGCGGCGCGGGACTCTTCGCCGTGTTCCCCGTGGTGTACTCGACCGTGCTTTCCGCGCTCTACCTGCCGCTCGTGTTCATGCTCGCGTGCCTGATCTTCCGCGGCGTATCGTTCGAGATCCGCGCCAAGGCCAATCGTACCAAGCATTTGTGGGACCTCGCGTTCATCGGCGGCTCGACGGGCGCAGCGTTTTTCCAGGGCATCGCGCTCGGCGCATTCCTGCAAGGCATTCCGATGGACGGCGGCCAGTTCGCCGGCGACGCCTTCGGCTGGCTCACGCCCTTCAGCCTGCTCTCGGGTTTCGGGCTCGTCGCGACCTACGCGTTGCTCGGCTGCTGCTGGCTCGTCGCGAAGACCGAGGGCGACCTGCAGCGCCGCCTGCGCAAGCTCGTCTGGCCGCTCACGGTGATGCTGCTCGGCTTCATCGCGCTCGTGAGCCTGTGGACGCCGCTGCAGGACCCGGCCATCGCCGAACGCTGGTTCCGTTCAGGCCTCTTCTGGCGTCTCGCGCCGGTGCCGCTGCTCGTGCTCGCCTGCGCCGCATGGATGCGCTGGGCCGTGCATGCGCGCCATCACAAGACGCCCTTCATCGCGGCCATCGGGCTCGTGCTGCTCGGCTATGCGGGCCTGCTCGTGAGCCTGTGGCCCTACGCGATTCCGCAGGGCCTCACGCTGTGGGAAGCGGCGGCGCCGCGCGAGAGCCAGATGTTCACGCTCGCGGGCGCAGCGTTCATTCTGCCGGTCATCCTTGCGTACACGATGCTCGGTTACTGGGTCTTTAGAGGCAAGGTGCGTCATGGCGACACCCATCACTACCACTAACACGGCGCGCCGGGCGCTGCCCGGCTGGCTGTGGTTCGCACTCCTCTGGTGTGCGGGCGTTGCCGCGGCCGTGTCGCTCGGGTTCGCGTTCAAGGTCTTCATGAACCTCACGCTGTTTGCCGTGAAGTGATTTGCACGAGTGCACTCGATTTGACCACGCCGCGTTAGACTGTAGGCTCCCTGTCACTCGTGCGAAAACTTCATGCAACAGATGACCTTCATGGAATGCGTCAAGCGCGCATGGGCGAGCGCCTGGCAGGCTGCCGTGCAAATGCCGGTTCTCGTCGCGGGGACCTTTGCGATCTACGCGGCGCTCGGCTGGTTCGGGCTCGCCGGGCGGCCCGTGCCGGCCGAAGGCGCGACGCCCTCCGCCGGACTCATTGCGCTCGGCAATCTCGCCTCGCTCCTGAATTCGCTTGTCTACCTCTGGTTCACGCTCAAGATTTCGCGCTTCGTGCTGCTAGGCGAGCGCAGCGCGCCGCTCATGCCGGCCGGAGCCAAGCCGTTCCTGCGCATTTTCGCGGTCGGTCTCATTCTGGCGGTCTCGCTCGGCGCATTCGCGCTCTTGCTGTGGGTCGTGCTGCGCCCGCAATACCAGGGCGGCGCGGCGTTCCTCTTTCTGGTGGTCATTGCGATCTGGATGTTCGTGGCGGTGCGTCTCTCGCTGCTCTTTCCGGCGCTCGCAGTCGGCAGCCCGATCGCCTTCGGCGCCGCATGGCGCGACAGCCGTGGGCACTTCTGGAGCCTCTTTGGCGTCACCTTCGTCGCCGCGCTACCCATTGCCGTATGCGGCCTGCTCGTGCTGATCGGCATGGGCCTCGCGGGCGTCACGCCTGAAACCGTACGGCAGCCGGGCTGGCTCACCGCTCTCGCCATTGGCCAGAGCATCGGCAACATCGTGTTCGCGCTGCTCACCACCACGGCGCTCGCCTGGCTCTATCGCCGTTACGCGCAAGCTCTGACTTCGCCCGCCACGCGCTAATCTCGCACTACCATATGCCCGGCACGAAGCGATAACGCACACGCGCCAGATACTCGCGGTAGCCGGGCAGATTCTCCGCCAGCGTCTGTTCTTCGCGCACCGCGCGATAGCCGATCCCCACGACCATGACGGGCACGCACGCAAGCCCCCACCACGAACCGAGCATGAGCGGCGTGCCGACGAGAAAGAGCAGCGCGAAGCCATACATCGGATGACGCACGTACGCATACGGGCCGGTGTCGCTGACCGTATGGCCGCGTTCGCTCTGAATCTTCACCACGGGCGCCGCAAAGCGGTTCGCGGCGAAGACGGCGCGCGTCGCATAGATATCGACGAAGATGAAGATGGCGCCGAGCACGCTGAGCCACAGCGGCACGCGCGACCAGCCCATGCGCACGGCGTCGATTCCCATCAGGCACAGCCACGCGCAAAAACCCACGGAAACGCACAGCATGAACACGCGGTCCCACGGCTGCTGCGTGCGTTGCGCGAACGGCGCGAGCCGCTCGACGAGGAGGCCCGGATCTTCGCGCCCGAGCCACAGGCCGATCCACACGCCGCACAACGCCCACTCGATGAGCCACAGCCACGCCGCCGTCCACGCCAGCGTGCCCGCCGAAACGAACAACAGTACGCCCATCAATCCGAACCAGACCACGACTTGCACGAACAGCTTCGCCATCAGCGCTTTCGTCATTTTCAGCTCAGTCATGATGCCCTCCTTGCGTGCGGGCGCGGCGTCGCGTCGGACGCCGACTCGCGCCTACTGTTGCACGCTGTGCGACATCATGCGCGCATATAGCGTGTCGGCGTCGATACGCTGCCCCGCTTCGCCGCGTGCGAGATCGATGCCGAAGCGTTCACGCAGACACTGCGCGAGTTCCGCTCCAGTTGCGATCGTACGCTCCTCGCTCACCTGACCTCGTGCGTCGCGCTCGGTAAAGCGCTCGTTGAACAGGATCGCGCGGCCGCCTTCGCGCGCGATGCACGCCATCAGGCTGAACGTGAAGAACGAATCGGGCGAAGCCGACGTGTACCAGTTCGCTACTTCGTAATCGACCCACTCCGCGGGCGTCAATTCGAAGCGATAGAGATCGATCCACTTCTCGCCATCGTGCAATTGCAGCTTGCGCTCGTTCGCCGACAACGTCACGAGCCGCGCCGGTTCATGAGGCGTCGGCTGTTCCGCATCTGTCGAAAACGAGAGCGGCGCGCGCAGCGTCGCCGCACCGAAGCCCCCGTCGACAAGCCACGTGTCGCCTTCCGCCTCCACCCGAAGCAGCATATGCGTGCGCGGCGTGCGCGCGTCGGGTTCACGCCCGTACAGCACACGTGCGGCGAGCGGGGCCACCGTAAAGCCCAGTTGCATGAGCACGTGCGCGAGCAAGGTGTTGTGCTCGAAGCAGTAGCCGCCGCGGCGCTGCGTCACGAGCTTTGCAACGATGTCCGGCAGCTTGATCGACACGCGCCGGCCCGCCAGCGAATCGAGATTCTCGAACGGAATGGCAAGCGGGTGCAGACGATGCAATTCGCGCAGCACGGCGAGGGTCGCGGCGCGCGGACCGTCGTATCCGATGCGGACGAAGTACATGTCGAGATCGAGTTCGTAGCCGGTCATGGAGCCAGTTTGTTTTGAAGTTTGAGCGTCGAGCCTGCGTTCACAGCTGTGATGATAAGCGACTTCATTCACCTGACTAACTCGTCGAAAACTAACGATCTGTAATGCGCAAACACACGAACGACAGCATTTAGTAAGAATGTCGATGACTCAGTGTAAAGCAAGCGTAAAACAGTTGAGAATCATTCTCGTTTTTGTTGACGCTCGCATTCACTATTAGTACGATGGCGCCGTCTGGAGATGTCGGGTATTCAGCGGCTTGCGAATAACAAACGCGATCAATCAAGCAATCATTTCAATAAGTAAGGAATACGATGGAATCGACCCGAACCGTCCGCGTGTCTGCGCTGGCCTGCTCGCGCAGCGCAGCGCCGGGCCGCCCGGCGCGTCGGCGAGCACCGGCGTTGCGCGCCATTGCCGTGCTTGCCGCGAGCGCCACTTTCGCGTGCGGAGCCGCCCGCGCACAAAGCAACGCGAACCCCGACGCCGCCCCTGAAGCACCGGAAGCCGATCTCGCCATTCAGGCGCAGCCGTCGAATTTCTGGACCGGCTTCTGGTCGCGCCAGACCATGCTCGGCGACATGGGCGGCCTGCGGCCGTGGCTCGGTAAATACGGTGTCACATTCCAGCTCACGGAGACGAGCGAGTACCTCGCGAACCTGCGCGGCGGTCTCAAGACCGGTGGCGCGTACGACGGCCTCACGACGGCGACGGTCCAGGTCGACACGAGCAAGGCGCTCGGCATTCCGGGCGGCCTCTTCAATGTGAGCGCCCTGCAGATCCACGGCACCAACCTGAGCACGTCGAACCTCGGCACGCTGAACACGGCAAGCGGCATTGAAGCGACGCCGACCACGCGCCTGTGGGAGCTGTGGTATCAGCAATCGTTCTTCAACAAGCGCCTCGACGTGAAGATCGGTCAGCAGAGTCTCGACCAGGAATTCATCGTGAGCCAGTACGGGGCGCTCTTCATCAACACGATGTTCGGTTGGCCGGCACTGCCTTCGTACGACATGCCCTCGGGCGGCCCCGCCTATCCGCTCGCGGGTCTCGGCGTGCGCGTGCGCGGACAGATCACGCCTTCGTTGACGGCGCTCGCCGGCGTGTTCTCCGGCGACCCGCTCGGCAACGATCCGAACAACCTTAGTGGTACGAACTTTAATCTGCATAACGGCACGTTGTGGATCGGCGAGTTGCAGTACGCCATCAACCAGCCGTCCGAAGGCGAGCTGGTCAGTGCGGACAGTCACGGCCTGCCCGGTACCTACAAGCTTGGCTTCTGGTACAACAACAACTCATTCGCCGACCAGCGTTTCGACAACACGGGCCTTTCGCTCGCGAATCCGGCTTCGACCGGCATCCCGGCGCAGCACCAGGGCAACTACAGCTTCTATGCGGTGGCCGACCAGATGATCTGGCGTCCCGACCCGGACGAGCCGCGCAGCATCGGCGTGTTCGCGCGCGTGATGGGCGCGCCCAGCGACCGCAATCTCGTGAGCCTCGCGGCCAACCTCGGCATTGTGATGAAGGCGCCGCTCAAGGGCCGCGATAACGACAGCGTGGGCCTCGCCGCCACGTACATCAAGGTCGGCAACAACGTGCACAACCTCGACCTCGACCAGCAGATGTTCACCGGCGGTCCTTACGGCGTGCGCACGCAGGAAACGGCGCTCGAAGCCACCTATCAGTACCAGGTCACGCCATGGTGGATTCTCCAGGCCGACGCGCAATACACGTTCAACGCGGGCGCCGGCCAGAATCCGCAGGATCCGACCGCGCCGCTGCGCAATACGTTCGTGATCGGCGTGCGGACGAACATCACGTTCTAAGCCTCGCGATCGAAACCATGTCCAACACCAGGTCCTCGCGTTTTTCTACCGGCGTGTGCGTCGGCCGCGCGAGGCACGGAGATTCAGTATGAAACACGCTACGCGCACGCTCCTGCAATGCACGGTCCACGCGGTCCGCTCCGCGCTCGCGCTTGCCGCCGCGGCGACGCTCGCCGGCGCGCCGCTGGCCGCTCACGCCGACCCGCAGGGCCTGCTCGAGACCGTCAAGCACCACACCACGCTCATCAACACCGTGCCCGACAACGGCGACCAGAACCCGTATGCGATCTTCGTCGCGCCGGTCTCCTCCGGCACCGTGAAAGAAGGCGACGTGCTGGTCGACAACTTCAACAACGCGGCCAACCTGCAGGGCACCGGCAGCACGATCGTCGACTATCGTCCCGACACGAAGCAGATGACGCTGTTCGCGACGATTCCGCGCGATCTCAAGGAATGCCCGGGCGGCGTCGGGCTTTCGACCGCGATGACGATGCTCAAGTCGGGCTGGGTCATCGTGGGGAGCACGCCGAGCAACGACGGCACGACCGGCACCAAGGGCGCGGGCTGCATGATCGTGCTCGACAGCGGCGGCAAGATCGCCAAGGTCATCAGCAGTCCGAACATCAATGACCCGTGGGGCAACATGGCCGTGGTCGACAACGGCGACCACGCCACGCTGTTCGTGAGCAACGCGGGCTTTGGCGTGGGCGGCGCGGACGGCAATCCGCCGGTGTTCAAGCAGGCCACGGTGCTGCGCCTCGATCTCGACATCCCGAGCGGCCAGGCGCCGGCCTTGAAGAGCGAAACCGTGGTGGCGAGCGGCTTCGGCGCGCAGGCGGACAAGGGTGTGTTCCTCGTCGGCCCGACCGGCCTCGCGCTTTCGGCGGACAACAAGCTGCTCTACGTGTCCGACGCAATCGGCAACCGCATCAACGTGATCGAAGACCCGCTCACGCGCGACACAAGCGCGGGCGTGGGCCGCCAGCTCACCGCCGACGGCCTGCTGCACCGCCCGCTCGCCATGATCGCCACACCGCAGGGCCACCTGCTCGTGACGAATGCCTTGAACGGCCAGGTCGTCGAGATCGACCCGGCCGCGGCAAAGCAGCTCTACGCGCGCTGGATCGATACCGACAAGGCGCAAACTCCTCCGGGCAACGGCGACCTGTTCGGCATCGCGCTGACCCCGGCAGGCGACGGCTTCTATTACGTGCAAGACGACGTAAACACTCTCGTGCTGGCTAAATAATCATGTCCTCCGACGATACCCCCAACCAACCATCGCGCCCTGCGCGGCGCGGCTTCCTGAAAGCCGGTGCCGCGCTCGGTGCGAGCCTCGGCGCAGGCGCGGCCACGAGCGGCCTCGCCCAGGCCGCCGAGGCAAAGCACCACGCGATGCCTGCCGACCCGATGCTCGCCGTCGAGCCGTTCTACGGCGAGCACCAGGGCGGCATCGTGACGCCGCAGCAGGCGCACACGTATGTCGCGGCCTTCGACCTCACGACGACCTCGCGCGACGACGTCATCAACCTGCTGCGCAAGTGGACCGAGTCCGCGGCGCGCATGAGCCAGGCGCAGCCAGTGGCCTCGCTGGAAGGTACTGGCGACGACCACCCCGCGCCCGATTCCGGCGACGTGCTGGGCCTCGGCCCGGCTGGCCTCACGGTCACCTTCGGCTTCGGCCCCGGCCTCTTCACATCGCAGGACAAGGACCGCTACGGTCTCGCGCACAAGCGCCCTGCCGCGCTCGTCGACCTGCCGCGCTTCAACGGCGACCAGCTGATCGCGCAAAAGACCGGCGGCGATCTCTTCGTGCAGGCGTGCGCCAACGACGCGCAAGTCGCTTTCCACGCGGTGCGCCAGCTCGCGCGCCAGGGCTATGGAATCCTGACGATGCGCTGGGGCCAGGCGGGCTTTCTCTCGGGCCCGCGCGCGCAAACGCCGCGCAACCTCATGGGCTTCAAGGACGGCACGAACAACCCGCCGACCACGGACCCGAAGGCGATGAATCAGTACGTCTGGGCCACCGCCGCCGACGCGCCGTGGATGCAGGGCGGCACCTATACGGTGGTGCGCCGCATCCGCATCACGCTGGAGCACTGGGACCAGATGGAACTGGGCTTCCAGGAGCAGGTGTTCGGCCGCCACAAGTACAGCGGCGCGCCTATCGGCCAGAAGAAGGAGTTCGACAACGTCGATCTCGACGCGCAAGATAAGGACGGCAATCCGCAGATACCCGAGAACTCGCACGTGCGTCTGTCGAACCGCGCGTCGAATAATGGCGCGCAGATCCTGCGCCGCTCGTACTCGTACAACGACAGCACAGACTTCTATATCGAGCGCTGGCCGCCGTGGCGCCAGGAAACCGAATATGACGCGGGCCTCATCTTCGTCGCTCACCAGGGCGACCCGCGTACGGGCTTCATTCCGATCAACGAGCGCCTCGCAAAGTTCGACATGATGAACCAGTTCACGACGCACGTCGGCAGCGCGATCTTCGCATGCCCGCCCGGTGCGAAAGCGGGCTCGTTCATCGGCGCGGAGCTGTTCAGCGCCTGAGATCCATCGATAACAACGGACAACGAAGTAATATGAAAATTTCCATGATGCGCGCACCGCTGCGCGCCGCCGCCCTCTCGCTCGCGCTTGCCGGCATGCTGCCGCTGGCCGCGCACGCGGCCTCGATTACGCTCTATAACGCACAGCACGAGCAGGTCGTGAACCAGCTTGCGAAGGACTTCGGGCAGCAGACTGGCATCGACGTGAAGATCCGCAGCGGCGAAGGTCCGGCGCTCGCGGCGCAGCTCGTCGCCGAAGGCGAGAAGACGCCGGCCGACGTCTACTTCACGGAGAACTCGCCGGAATTGATGCTGCTGGAAGAAAAGGGCCTGCTCTCCCCCGTGCAGCAAGCGACGCTCGCGACCGTGCCCGCTCGCTACAACTCGCCGCAAGGACAATGGGTGGGCGTGACCGCGCGCGAGAACGTGCTCGCGTACAACACGGCCAAGGTGCAGCCCGCGCAACTGCCGAAGTCGATTTTCGATCTCGCCAAACCCGAATGGAAGGGCAAGGTCGGCATCGCACCGAGCGACGCCGACTTCCTGCCGCTCGTCGACGCCGTGCTCGCCGTGAAGGGCGAGGCCGCAACGCTCGAATGGCTCAAGGGTCTGAAGACCAACTCGCAGATCTTCGACGACGACGAAGGCGTGGTTGCTGCCGTGAATCGCGGCGCGGTCGCCGCCGGCATCATCAACAACTACTATTGGGACCGCCTGCACGCCGAGATCGGCGACAAGAAAACGCAGAGTGCCGTCGCGCATTTCGCCGATGGCGACGTGGGCGCGCTCGTCAATGTTTCGGGTGCCGCCGTGATGAAGTCCGCGCACAATGTGGACGGTGCGCAGAAGTTCCTCGCCTACCTTGTGAGCGAGCGCGCGCAGAAGCTGATGGCGCAGGACCACATCAGCTTCGAGTACCCGCTGCGGCCCGGTGTGGCGAGCGATCCCATCAACAAGCCGTTCGACCAGCTGAAGCCGCCCGCGCTGAGCATCCAGCAGCTCGGCGACGACAGCCAGGCGGGCAAGCTGCTGCGTCAGGCTGGCCTGCTGTAATCGGCATGGAGTACGAAGCAAGATCGTGAGTGAAGCAGTTACGACGGCGCAAGCCGTGCCTGAGTCTCATCAAGTGGATGTCGCGGGGGGCCCTCCCCCCCGCGCGCGGCGGCGTGCGCCGCGCGCGCTCCTCGCCGCCGCCGCGCTCGGCCCGCTGCTGGTGCTGCTGCCGCTCGCCCTGACGTTCTGGCGCGCGCTGTCCTTTGGTCTGGTCGACGCCGCCGAGCTGATCTTCCGGCCGCTGGTTGGCGAGTTGCTCGTCAACACGCTCTCGATCACCGTTTCGGCCACGCTCGCCTGCGCCGTGCTCGGTACCGCGGTGGCATGGCTCGTCGAGCGCACCGACGTGCCGGGGCGACGGGCCTGGGCGCTCCTCGCCGCCGCGCCGCTCGCCATGCCCGCCTTCGTCACGAGCTACGCGTGGGTCTCGCTGAGCCTCGATTTGCAGGACTTTCTCGGCGCATTCATCGTCATCACGACGGCCTACTTCCCGCTCGTCTACCTGCCCGTGGCCGCCGCGCTGCGCGGCCTCGACCCCGCGCTCGAAGAATCGGCGCGCGCGCTCGGCTGCAATCGCTGGGCCGTTTTCGTGCGCGTCGTGCTGCCGCAATTGCGACCCGCGCTGTTCGGCTCGATGCTGCTCGTCGCGCTTGGCGTGCTCTCCGAATTCGGTGCATTTACGCTGCTGCGCTTTCGCACGTTCACAACCGAAATCTACGCGGAATACCGCACGAGCTTCGATGGGGGCGGCGCATCGCTGCTGGCCTGCGTGCTGATCCTGCTCTGCCTTGTGTGCCTCGTGCTCGAGTTTCGCGTGCGCGGGCGCGCGCGCTACGAGCGCGTGGATCGCGGCGCGCGCCGCGCGAGCGTGCGCCATGCGCTCGGCCGCTGGCGCTGGCCCGTCGCGGCGGGTTTCGTCGCGCTCAATGCGGCGACGCTCGGCGTGCCGCTCGCGATGATCGGCTACTGGCTCACGCAGCCCGGCGCGGCGGCAATCACGCCCGCGGATGTCTCGCCGGAGTTGCTGGTTTCGACCACGTTCGCCTCGCTGCGCCTCGGCCTTACCGCCGCGTTTTTCACCACCCTGCTCGCGCTGCCGCTCGCGTACCTGCTTGCGCGCTATCCCGGCCGCGCCGCCACGTTTCTCGAACGCACGGCCTTCATCGCGCAGGGCGTGCCCAGTCTCGTCATCGCGCTTGCCATCGTCTCGCTCGCGGTGCGCGCGCTCGAACCGCTCTACCAGGGCACCACGCTGCTGATCACGGCCTACGCGATCCTCTGTCTGCCCCTTGCGCTTGTGAGCGTGCGCGCGGCGCTCATGCAAGCGCAGCAGCGCCTCGAAGATACCGCGCGCGCGCTCGGCCTGGGATGGTTCGCAACACTGCGCCGCGTCGTGCTGCCGCTCGCGGGTCCCGGCCTCGGCGCCGCGGCCTCGATGGTGTTCATCTCGGTGGTCACCGAACTCAACGCCACGCTGCTGCTCGCCCCCATCGGCACGCACACGCTCGCCACGCAGGTCTGGACCGACACCTCGACGCTCGCCTTCGCGGCCGCCGCGCCCTATGCCGCACTGCTCACCGCGCTTTCGCTCGCAGCGTCGGGCCTGCTGTTCGCGTTTGCGGGCCGTTCCGCGCTCGCGGGCCATGCAACGGTCAACATGCCGGTCGATACGATCAACGCGCCGCCCGACGACGCCTGAGCCTCACTTAGCCCCATGAGCACACTTCGCATTTCCGGCCTCCAGAAGGCCTTCGACGGCCACCCGGTCCTGCACGGCATCGACCTTTCCGTGCGCTCGGGTTCGCTCGTCGCGCTGCTCGGACCTTCGGGCAGCGGCAAGACCACGCTGCTGCGCGTGCTGTGCGGCTTCGAGCGCGCCGACGCCGGCACGATCGAGATCGACGGCCGCCGCGTCGCCGGCGACCGCCTGCATCTGCCGACCGAGCAGCGTCATATCGGCTACGTGCCGCAAGAGGGTGCGCTCTTTCCGCACCTCACGGTCGCCGAGAATATCGTGTTCGGCCTGCCGCGTGCGCAGCGGCGCGCGCAGCATCGCGTAGCCGAATTGCTCGAACTCGTCGGTCTTCCGGAATCCTATGCATCGCGGGCGCCGCAACAGCTCTCGGGTGGCCAGCAGCAGCGCGTGGCGCTCGCCCGTGCGCTCGCGCCCTCTCCCGGCCTCGTGATGCTCGACGAGCCGTTCTCGTCGCTCGACGCCGCGCTGCGCGTGGAAACGCGCGAAGCCGTGGCGCGCGCGCTCGCCGCGGCCGGCGCGACCGCCGTGCTCGTCACGCACGACCAGGCCGAGGCGCTCTCGCTCGGCCACGAAGTCGCCGTGCTGTGGCGCGGCAAGCTGTTGCAGAGCGGGCCGCCGCAAACGCTGTATCGCCGCCCGGCCACGCGCGAACTCGCGGCCTTCATCGGCGAGGCGGTGCTGCTGCCGGGTACGGTTGCCAACGGGCGAGCGCATTGCGTGCTCGGCGCGCTGCCGATCCAGCAAGACCAGCATGCGCAAGAAGGCGCCGTGGACGTGATGCTGCGCCCCGAGCAGATCGACGTGCTACCCGACACGGCGCAACGCGACGGCGCGCTGGAAGCCGTGGTGCGCGCCATCACCTTCCAGGGTCAGGACGCCGCGCTCACGCTGCAACTGATCGATGCGCACGCAACGGTCCGCGCGCGCGTGCCCGGTTATCGCACGCCGCGCGAAGGCGAGCGCGTGCGGATTGCGGTGGGCGGCGAAGTGAGCGTCTACCCGCGCTGACGCGGTACTGAAAGGTCCTGCACCATCTGCTGCGCGAGGTAGTCGCAAGTCGGCCGGTTCGACTTGACGCTGCGCGCCACCACGATTTCCAGCGGTTCGATCTTTGGCAGGCCCTGCGCCTCGCCAAGGATCGCGAAGCGCGCCGGCACGCTGCAACGCGTGAGCGCGACGATCGCAATGCCCGCCTCCACCGTCGCCGTCAAACCCATCAAACTCGCGCTGCTATACGCGGCGCGGTAGTGGATGTGCGCGGCATCGAGCGCCGCCACGGTATGCGCGCGCGCCACGCTGCCATGCTCGTAGAGCCCCACCGGCAGCGGCGACATGGCAAGCGGCGCGGGGTCGGTGGCAGACCCCACCCAGACCATCTCCTCGGCCCGCACGAACTCGCCGCGCATCTTGCGGTCGCGCGTGACGAAGGCGATGTCGATCTTGTTGTCGGCCAGCATCGGCCCGAGCGCGACGCTCTGCGCACAGACGATCTCGATCTCCACATGCGGATAGAGGGTAGAAAAACGCCGCAACACTGGCGAAAGCAGCGACGCCATGTAGTCGTCGGGCGCGCCGAGCACCACGCGCCCCGTCACCTCGGGCCGCACCAGCGCCGCCCACGCCTCTTCCTGCAGATCGAGCGCGCGCCGCGCATATTCGAGCAGCGTGTTGCCCGGGCGCGTGAGCGCGAGATTGCGCGTGTCGCGCGTAAATAGCGTGGTGCCGAGCATCTGCTCGAGCCGCTTGATCTGCATGCTCACGGCCGCCTGCGATCGATGCACGGAGACGGCGGCCTTCGTGAAACTGCCCGCGTCCGCCACGGCGGCGAAGGTGCGCAGCAAATCGATGTCGAATTCGGGGTTCATACGCGAGAGGGCCGGGTGGCAGCCTATTCATAAGCTGCGTTGATGGAATTCTTCAATTTAATTCGTTTGCCCGCGCCCCGCAACCGGCGAATACTTAAGCTGTCTCCAACCCGCTTTCGATTCCCCAGTTCCGGCCATGCAATCCGAACATCACGGCAAGCGCCAGCAAGGCGTCCTCATGCTCGCGGGCGGCGGCCTCCTGATGGGCACGATCGGCGTGTTCGTCGAGGAGGCGCGTCTCGGCGCCCTCACGCTCGTGTTCTTCCGCTGCTTTTTCGGCATGCTCGCGCTCGCCGGGTATTGCGCGTTCAAGGGCTGGCTTTCGCCGCGGCAGTTCACGCGCCGCACGCTCACGCTCGCGCTGATTTCAGGCGTGTTGATGGTCACGCAGTGGGTCGCCTTCTTCGACGCGATCCATCGCACGAGCATTGCCGTTTCGACAGTCGTGTTCCATGTGCAGCCGTTCTGGGTCGTGCTGATGGGCGCAGCGCTCTTTCACGAGCGGCTCGGCGCCGACCGGCTGGGCTGGATCGGCATTGCCTTCGTGGGACTCGTGCTCGCTTCCGGCGTGCTCGCGGAAACCCACGTGGCCGATCGCACGAGCTACATGATCGGCATTGGCGAGTCGCTGGGCGGCTCGGTGCTCTATGCGAGCGTCACGCTGATCGCCAAGAGCCTGCGCAACTTTCGCCCGCATCTGCTCACGCTGACGCAATGCGTGGTGGGCTCCGTGTGCCTGCCGCTCATCGCGCCGTTTCTCGCGCCGCTAGAACTCGCGCATATTTCGGCAACGCAATGGGGCTGGCTCGTGGGCATGGGCGTGCTGCACACGGGGCTTTCGTACGTGCTGATCTACGGCGCGCTGCCGATGTTGACGACACCCGTGATCGCCGTGCTGCTGTTCGTGTATCCGCTCACCGCGATCGCCGTCGATGCGATCGTCTACGGTCGGGCGCTGAGCGTGCCCCAGCTTGCGGGCATGGCGCTGATCGTAGCGGCGAGCCTCGGGGTCAATCTCGGCTGGCGCCTGTTGCCGCCGAGGCTCGTGAAGGCGCGGCGCTAATCAACGCGCCGCATATCGGGATCAGGAAGGCAGCGTTTGACCCTTCGTTTCCGGCGCAAACGGAATGATCAGGAGCCCGAGAACGAAGGCCAGCGCCGTGAGCGCCACCGGCACGCCGAGTGTGTGCATACGCAGCACGGCCGCGCCCAGCAGGAAGTTCACGCCCGCACCCACGAAGCGGCCAAATGACGTGCAGAACGCGAACGCCGTTGCGCGCACACGCGTTTCGAACTGTTCAGGCAACCAGAGGCTGAACAGCGCGAAGTTGCCGCCAAAGAAGCCCAGCACGAAGAGCAGCGCGATGAACGGCACGAGTCCGTTCTCCAGGTAGAACGCCCAGCCGAAGCTCGCCGCGATCGTCACGGCCATGCCCGTGAAATAGACGGCGAGCGTCCACTTGCGGCCGATGCGCTCGGCCATGGGTGGCAGTGCGAGGCAACCAAGGATCGTGCCGATCGACAGGATGCCCGTGGCGATGGACGCCGTGCGGATCGCCTCGGCCTTGTTCGCACCCGCCTTCGTCGCCAGCTGGATCACGGCGGACGGTTCATAAACCGCACCTGCCCACAACCCGATGATTGCGATGGTCAGCAACGCGCACGCCACCACGGTGCGCAGGCGGTAGACGTCGCCAAAGATTTCACGCAGCGGGCGGCCGCGATGCACATGGCTTGCCTCCGACTTCTGCCACGTGGCTGGTTCCTCCACACGCGTGAGCACGAGGATGGCCACCACCACCGGCACCGCGCCCGTGAGGAACATGGCACGCCAGCCGAAGTGCACGCCGACCGTGTAATTGAGCGCGGCCGCAATGAAGAAGCCCGCGTAATAACCGGTCTGCAGATAGCCCGCACCCATCTTGCGGCGGTCTTCGGGCCACGATTCGGCCACGTAGGTGCCCGCGAGCGCCCACTCCCCGCCTATGCCCACGCCCGCGAGAAAGCGGTAGATGGCGAGCGCCCACACGCTCTGCGCGGTGGCCGAAAGTCCCGTGAAGATCGCAAACATGAAGATGGTGCCGGCCAGCACGCGCGTGCGCCCGAAACGGTCCGCGAGCGGCCCCCAGATGAACGACAGCCCCCAGCCCACGAGGAAGAGCGCGAACAGGATCGAGCCGGCAAGCCCGATGTTCGCCGCACTCGCCTCATACCCCGAGCGCGGCAACAACTCCGTGAGCGCGGGGGTGAGCACGAGGGCGTAGATGAACGAGTCCATCCCGTCGAGCGTCCAGCCTGCCCAGGCGCCCCAGAAACCGGCGATCTGCGACCGGTTGAGCGGTGTCTTGGTGCGGGTTCGCCGCGCGGACTCGGTGATCGAATTCATGATGCTCCTCTCTCCTTTGATGCCTCGCCAGCCCGCGCGGCCGGATGCGCACGCGCGCCGCGAAACGCGGAAATGCAGGCCGCGGCAGTGCCGGCCCCCTTCAGGAACTCCCTGTAAGCCCCCGTTCTTCTTACCCGTCTATAGTGAAACTGGTGTTTCTGTGTTCCGGGTTTTCGAGGCTTTCGCCTTGGTCGTTTTATATATAATATTTGATCTCATGAGCGACGCAACGAATGGTTTTCCCCTGGAAGGCGCTGCCGCGCCTCGCACCAGCACCTCGCGCATGATCGCCGACGCCCTGCGCAGCGCGATCGTCGAGGGCAAGCTCGCGCCCAATGCGCCGCTGCGCCAGGACGCGATCGCGCGGCATTTTTCGGTCAGCGCCATCCCCGTGCGCGAGGCGCTGCGCCAGCTCGCGAGCGAAGGCTGGGCGAAGATCGAGGTGAACAAGGGCGCGAGCGTGGCCTCCCTCTCCGCCGACGAAGCGCGCGAAATCTACGAGATCCGCTCCGCGCTCGAAAGCCTCGCGCTCGGCCTCGCCATTCCGAATCACACGAGTGCCACGCTGCGCGAGGTGACCGCGCTGGCCGCCGCCGCGAAGCGCGAGCGCGATCCGTCGCTCTATGTCGCGCGCAACGAGGCCTTTCATATGAGCCTCTATGCGCCCGCCGGCCGCCCGCAGTTGATGGAGATGCTCACCGCGCTCCATCGGCGCGGCGAACGTTATCTGCGCCTGAAATTTGGCTTCCCCGAATACAAGGGCGATTCCGATAGTGAGCACACCGAAATTCTCAACGCCGTGAAGCGCGGCGACATGCCCACTGCGCAAAAGCTCGTGGCCGAGCACCTGCTCGGCACCGGCGAACTTATCTACCGTTTCCTGACCGAGCGCGCCGCGCTGCCGGCTGTGCCGCCTTCGGGGCACACTGCCGCCGCAAAGCCACGCGCCGCCTCTTCCCGCTCACGGAGCCGAACTGCCGATGAAGCCTCAAGCTGATACGCCAACCTCGCGTGACCTCGCGCCGCGTTCGTGGACCACGCGCCGCGACGAAAAGGCCCGCCGCCTCACCGCCGTTTCGGGCTGGCTCGAAGACGGCGTCCTGCCCGCCTCGCGCATGACCGATGCGCTCGAACTGCTGATCCGCCCCGGCGATCGCGTCGCACTGGAAGGCGACAACCAGAAGCAGGCCGACTTCCTCTCGCGCTCGCTGGCCAAGGCCGATCCGGCCAAGGTCAACAACGTTCACCTGCTGATCTCGAGCATCAGCCGCCCTGAGCATCTCACGCTGTTCGAGCGCGGCATTGCGCGCCGCGTGGACTTCGCGTTCGCTGGGCCGCAGAGCCTGCGCGTGGCGCAGTTGCTCGAAGACGGCCAGCTCGAAGTGGGCGCGATCCATACCTATGTCGAGCTGTACGCGCGCATGTTCGTCGACCTGATTCCCCAGGTCGCGCTGCTGTGCGCCGAAAAAGCCGACCGCCACGGCAATCTCTACACCGGCCCGAATACCGAGGACACACCGACCATCGCCGAAGCCGCCGCGTTCAGTCAGGGCATCGTGATCGTTCAGGTCAACGAAGTCGTCGATGAACTGCCGCGCGTGGACATTCCCGGCTCGTGGGTCGACGTGGTCGTGCAGGCCGACCGGCCGTTCGCGGTCGAGCCGCTCTTTACGCGCGATCCGCGCCACATCGGCGACTTGCAGGTGCTCACCGCGATGATGGTCATCAAGGGCATTTATGCGCCCTATGGCATCGCCGCGCTCAATCACGGGATTGGTTTCGACACCGCCGCGATCGAATTGCTGCTCCCCACCTACGGTGATTCACTCGGCCTGAAGGGCAAGATCTGCCGCAACTGGACGCTCAATCCGCACCCCACGCTGATTCCCGCCATCGAATCGGGCTGGGTGGAAAGCGTGCATTGCTTCGGCAGCGAAGTGGGCATGGAAGACTATATCGCCGCGCGGCCCGATGTGTTCTTCACCGGCAGCGACGGCAGCTTGCGCTCGAACCGTGTGCTGTGCCAGCTCGCAGGGCAATATGCCGTGGATCTCTTCATCGGCTCGACGCTGCAGATCGACGCGGACGCGAATTCGTCCACCGTCACGCGCGGCCGGCTCGCGGGCTTTGGCGGCGCGCCGAACATGGGCCACGATCCGCGCGGACGGCGCCATGCGAGCGAAGCGTGGCTCAAGCTGCTCAAGGACAACGGCCCGGTTTCGCGCGGCCACAAGCTGGTGGTGCAACTGGCGGAAACCTGGAAGAAAGGCGGCGAGCCGACCTTCGTGGATGAACTCGACGCCATCGCCGTGGGCCAGAAGAGCGGCATGCCCGTTGCGCCCGTGATGATCTACGGCGATGACGTGAGCCATGTCGTGACCGAAGAGGGCATTGCGCACCTGCATCGCGCAGAGGGCATCGACGAGCGCCGCGCCGCGCTCGCGGCCGTGGCGGGCGTGACGCCCATCGGCCTGCGCGCGCAGCAGCAAAAAACCGACGAACTGCGCCGCCGCGGCATCGTGCAATTCCCCGAGGATCTCGGCATTTTGCGCGGCGAGGCCAAGCGCTCGCTGCTCGCGGCGCGCAGCATCGACGACCTGGTGACGTGGTCCGGCGGGCTTTACACACCGCCCGCCCGCTTCCGTAGCTGGTAAGCGCGATGCGCACGCTTCCTTTTACGGTGCTTGCCGAAGGCTCGGCGGGTCTCGTGCGGCGCGTGTCGTCCGCTGGCGACTCGCGGCTGCCCTCCTCCGACGCGCAGCTCGCACGCTTCGCCCGCGACGCGCTGATCGAAGAAGCGCGCCTCACGCCCAAGCCCGCGCTCGTGGACGCGCGCGGTAGTGGCGCGCACAACGATCTCGATCTCGCGACGATGCAGCGCTCCGCGCACGCGCTCGAACCCACGTTCGAAGCGCTCGCGCGCGCTTCGCGCGGCGCCGCGCCCGGCACGGCGCTGCGCACCGATCTCGCGCGCATCGGCCGCGCCGGCGAAGCCGCGATGATGCGCGCGACGCAAGGCAGCAACGCGCATCGCGGCGCGATCTGGATTGTCGGGCTGCTGGTGGCGGGCGCGGCGATCGTGCATACGCCCGAAAGCCGCGACAGCGAGTGTGCCCACGCGGCGCACATCTGCGAAACGGCCGCGCAGATCGCGCGCTTCGACGACCTGCTCGCGCAGCCCGCGCAAAGCAACGGCGAGCGCGTGCGTCAGCGCTACAACGTGGGCGGCGCGCGCAGCGAAGCGCAAGACGGCTTTCCGCACGTCGTGCGCGTGGGCCTGCCCGCACTGCACGCCGCACGCGCGCAAGGCCATGACGAAGCCCACGCGCGCGTGGACGCCCTGCTCGCGATCATGGCCTCGCTCGACGACACCTGCCTGCTGCATCGCGCGGGGTTCGCCGGGCGCGAGGCCGCGCAAACGGGCGCGCAGCGCGTGCGCGAGGCGGGCGGCCTTGCCACGCAAGCCGGCCGCGCCGCGTTCGATGCGCTCGAACGCGCGCTGCTCGCACTCAATGCATCGCCGGGTGGCGCGGCCGATCTGCTCGCCGCGACGCTCTTCATCGACAGACTGGTTCAGCACCGCATGGGCGGGAGGACGGTTTCATGGAACAACTGACATTCGACTATCCGGCGCAACGCGCTGTGACGACGCGCGCCCACGTGGGTGTGGTGGGCTCGGGCGATCTCGAAGTGCTGCTGCAGCCCGCGAGCGACATGCAGGCGCGCGTGGTCGTGCATACGAGCGTGGACGGCTATAGCCACATCTGGAAGAGCGTGCTCGACCGCTTCTTCACGCGCTACGACGGCGCGGCGCTCATCGAGATCAACGACTTCGGCGCCACGCCCGGCGTGGTGGCGCTACGGCTCGCGGAAGCCGTGGAAGCCGCGCAGGAGGCGCAATCATGAGCAGCACTCGTCAACTGACACCCGCCACGCTGCTGCGCGAGAGCTTCATTGAATTGAGCGCGCGCGAACGCGCAGCCGCCGTGCTGGACGCGGGCACGTTTCGCGAACTGCTCGGGCCGTTCGACCGTATCGAATCGCCGTGGCTGCCGTTGCAGGGCATCGTCTGCCAAGCCGACGACGGCGCGGTGATCGCGCGCGGCACCATCGACGGCGAGCCCGCCGTCGTCGCCGCGATCGAATCGGCATTCCAGGGCGGCAGCATCGGCGAAGTGTCGGGCAGCAAGATCGCCGCCGCACTCGAACTGGCGCTCGCCGACTGCGAGCGCGGCAAGATCGTGCGGCCCGTCATCCTGTTCGAAACCGGTGGCGTGCGCTTGCAGGAGGCCAATCTCGGCCTCGCCGTGATTGCGGAGATCCAGGCCGCCATCGTCGCGTTGCGCGCGCACGTGAACGTGGTCGGCGTGATCGCGGGCATGGTGGGTTGTTTTGGCGGCATGTCGCTCGCGGCGGCCCTGTGTTCGACGCTCGTGATGACGAAGCAAGGCCGCCTCGGCATGAATGGTCCGGAGGTGATCGAGCAGGAAGCCGGCATCGAGGAACTCGATTCGAGCGACCGCCGCCAGGTGTGGCAATTGATCGGCGGCGAGCAGCGCGCGCAAACGGGTTTCGCCGATGCCCTCGTCGAAGACGCCGTGGACGACGTGCGCGCCGCCGTGCGCGCGGCGTTTTCGCAAGGCGCGCCCCACACGCCGCGCTCGGCCGATGTGGATGCCACGCTCGCGAAACTCGCGCAGATCGATCCCGCCAGCGTCACCCCCGAAACGATGCGTGCGGTGTTCACCGCTTCGCCCCTGAACCTGAGCGGAGAAAACGCATGAACGACACGACGACGAGCCGCGGCGCACGCTGGTTGCGCGCCCTCGCGGGCGCCGACACACAGGGCGCGTGCGTGCAATACGCCGACGCGCCGCTCGACAACGAGACCGCGCGCTTCATCACCGTCGCGCCCGATCCCGCGAACCGCTTTCCGCGCGCGCGCGAGAATGTGGTGGGCCTCGAGCAAGGCTGGCGTCTCGCGAAGGCCGTGCGCGAAGCGATTGCCGAAGACGCCGCGAGCGGCAAGCGCCGCCCCATCATCGCGATCGTCGACGTGAAGAGCCAGGCTTACGGCTATCGCGAGGAGATGCTCGGCATTCACCTCGCCTGCGCCTCGGCCGTGGACGCCTACGCAAGCGCGCGGCTCGCGGGGCATCCCGTGGTGGCGCTGATCGTCGGGCCCGCCATGTCGGGCGCGTTTCTCGCGCATGGCTATCAGGCCAATCGCATCGTCGCGCTCGACGCGCCCGGCACGATGGTCCACGCCATGGGCAAGGAAGCGGCAGCACGCGTCACGCGGCGCAGCGTCGACGACCTCGACGAGCTGGGCGAAAAGATCGTGCCGATGTCGTATTCGATGGCTTCGTTCGCGAAGCTCGGTCTGCTCGACGAGCTGATCGAAGGCGTCGATGCGGACGCGCCGAGCGTTGCGCAGATCGCCCGCGTGCGCGATGTGCTCGCACAGAAGGTGCGGGAGGCACGCGGCAACACGAGCGGGCTCGCGCATCGTCTGCAAGGCGAGTCGGCGCAGCGTACGCGTGCGGCGTCGATCGAGGTGCGCAAGCGCCTGGCGCAACAGTGGGACGCTAGCTGATGCGCGTCTGCGCGGCCCCGCCGTTTGCCGTTGACACGCCGCGTGTGGACGACGCGCGCTGGCGCGCGCACGACCTGCTGCGCGTCGCGCGCCATACACCGTCACGCGACGAGCCGGATTGGGTACGCGCCGCGCTTGCTCGCGCGCCCTGGGTGGTCGTGCGACGCACGCGCGCGGCGGCGGGTTTCGTGGCGGTAGGCGTGCGCGGCAGCGTACGTTCGGAGCGTTTCGGCATCTGGCTCAATACTGAGGATATCGAATCATCTTCCGCTCCGGAGGATCTGCTCGGCGTTGATCCGCTTCGCGCACGCCGCGCACTGCCCGCGTTCATCGCGCTCGCCACCCTGCGCACAAGCGCCGCGCCGTTGCGCCATTACGTCTGGGGCCCCACGGGCAGCGCCGGTTTCGAACTCGCCACGGGCGTTCCCACCCTCACGGCATCGAGCGATCTCGATATCCTGATTCGCCTGCCGCAGCGCGTCTCACGCGCGGCGATCGACGCGCTGGCGCAGACGTTCGCGCAAGCCGCCACCCGCTCCGGCACACGCATCGACGCGCAACTCGAAACGCCCGCAGGCGGAGTCGCGCTCGCCGAACTCGCGGCGCACACGCCGCGCGTGCTGGCGCGCGCTTCCAGCGGCGCACTGCTTGTCGCCGACCCGTGGCAAGCGCCATGACGCTCGCCCTGCTCTTTCCCGGCCAGGGCGCGCAAAACGCTGGCTTCCTCCACAAACTGCCGCAGCACGACCCCGTGCGGGCGACGCTCGACGAGGCGTCGGCGGTACTCGGCTTCGACGTCCTCACGCTCGATAGCGACGACGCCTTGCGCTCCACGGTTGCCGTTCAGATCGGCCTCACGGTCGCGGGCGTAGCCGTTGCGCGAGCATTGGCGCACGAAGGACTCGCGCCGCAATTCAGCGCCGGGCTTTCCGTGGGCGCTTATGCGGCCGCGGTAAACTGCGAGGCCCTGGCGTTTGGCGACGCGCTGCACATGGTGCGCAAACGCGCCGAGCTGATGGAAAACGCGTGGCCATCGGGCTATGGCCTCACGGCCGTCGCAGGGCTGAGCGAGACGCAAGTGGAAACGCTCGCGGATGCGCATGCAGGTGAAGGCGGCGAGCGAGTGTACGTGGCGAACGTCAACGCGCCGCGCCAGATCGTCGTAGCCGGCGCCGATGGCGCGCTCGAAGCCTTCGCGGCCCGTGCGCTCTCCGCTGGCGCGCGCAAGGCGCAACGGCTCGCAGTGGCCGTTCCTTCGCATTGCGAACTATTGGCCGATGCCGCCGATACGCTCACCGAGTGGGCACGCGACATACCGTTTCGTACGCCGCGTAGCGTGTATGTCGACAATCGCGGCGGCCGGCCGCTCTACGACGCCGACGCCATCCGCGCCGATCTCGCCACCAACATGCGCTTCACAGTGCGCTGGTACGACGCGCTTACGGTCATGATCGAATCGGGCGCAAGCGTGCTGGTCGAAGCGCCGCCCGGCCAGGTGCTCACGGACATCGCGCGCGAGCAGTATCCCGAGGTGACCGCGCTCGCGGGCTCGGGTTTGCCGCTGGAGCGTCTCGTCGCGATCGTGCGGCGCCGGCTCGGCGAGGACGTCTGATCGCCGCGCCAATGCCGACTTTGGCGTTTATGCGCATAAATTCTTATTCGCTTTTTAGCGAAAAGCCGCTCGTGCGCGCGTAGACTTCGCGTCGAAGATCGGCGATTTATCACCCATCTGCAGCGTTCTCGACGCCTATTTCCGCAAACCCGGCGTTACCAGACGAAACGTGAGATTCAAGCGCTCGCCGCTCACGGCAGGCTCCTTCGGCACGCGATGGCGCCATTGCGCCTGGGTCTTTCCCTGCATCACGAGCAGGCTGCCGCTCGTCAGCGGGAAAGAACGCACCACGCCCGTCGCGTTGTGGCGCAAGTCGAAGCGCCGCGTCGCGCCGAGACTCAGCGAGGCGATCACCGGCTCGGGGCCGAGTTCGGGTTCGTGGTCCGCGTGCCAGCCCATGCTGTCCGTGCCCGTGCGGTAACGGTTGAGCAGCACGCTGTTGAAGCGCACGCCGCAAAGCGCCGAGACGGCGTCGCGCAGTTCGGCGACCTGGCGGGTCCACGGCTGCGGGATGTTTCGGATGCCCGAATAGACGTACACCGCGCCTTGGTCGCCCTGCCAGGCCGTGAGGCGCGGCTGGTCCACCCAGCCGCCAGGCGTACGGATGCGTTCCTGGCGCCAGTCGGCCTCGGCGATGATGCGCGCGAGCGCCTCGGCGGCCGCCTCTGGCGCGAGCCATGACGGATGCCATGCCACGTCGGGGGCAGGCGTATCGTCGAAAAGATCAAACATCGAGCGTGCTTCAATCGAGCGGGAAAACACGCAGTTTCGCATGGCGCGGACCTGGCCGCCGCGCGCCCTCGCTTCCCGCAGGATAGCGAATCAACCGACACTGCAAGCAAACGACTCAGGTGAGCAGCGCGATGTAGAACACCGCCGCGCCGATGAGGGCGCCGATGAAGCAGAAGCCTTCGGCGGGTTCGTCGGTGGTACGGGACCGCAGCCAGGCACCCAGCACGCCGAACATGCCCGCAATACCGAGCGCGACGAACACCATCACGACATCGAATAACGCACTTCGGCCAATATCGAGAATATCGATGTGCTTGACCGCGATATACAGCGCGATGGCCATGATCGAGAGAACGACCATCGGCAGCATGACGTGGCTGCCCTCGTGCCCGACGTGACGACCATGCAGACCCTCATGCAGCCCATGTGTGACCGGCCGGATACCTTTCATGATCCGTCTCCCCCAGAGCGCCCGAAACCGCGCGGGCCTCGTTTCGAGCATAGTCCATCGCAGGGGCCGATTCAATGGACGTTTAATAGAGTGTGCCCGGCCCCACGAGAACATAGTGCGACGAGTGGGATCGCGCTGGCAATCCAGGGAAATGCCGCACTGCCACACGCGTAGGCGATAAAGCATCAAGGCCCATGCATACACGCATGCATGTATGTTCTTGCATGAACGATCAACCCCTTCATGCTGCGTCGCAGCATCCCCATCCGAAAATCGCCGCCACCGAGCGGCACGAAGTCTGCTGCGCCGGTAAAATGCAACGCAGCCTACCTGTGCTGCCCCGTCCACCGGGTTTCCGAGCGGGCCTCGACGACTGGGCTTTGCTGCAGCGCGCCGTGCCCGGCGCGCCAACCCGCGTCGGTCCGCTCCCATCCGTTTGCGCCGCCATGCCCCGACTCTCGTTTCTGGTCCGCTTCATTGCCATCGGCGTGCTGCTGCATGCTTATGTCGGCTTTCGCCTGATTCCCGACCTGCCCGTGGCCGCCGCCGGCAAATGGCTCGCCGTGCTGTGGCTCGTGCTCTCGGTGCTGTTCATTCCGCCTGGCATGCTTGCGCGGCGCTTCAAGCGCCAGCCGCTCGGCGACCGCCTCGCCTGGATCGGCATGCTCGCCATGGGCTTCTTCTCGTCGCTGCTCATGCTGACGATCGCGCGCGACATCGTGCTCGCCTCGGCCATGACAGTGGAGGCGCTCTGGCCCAAGGCCATCGATCTCGCCGGCTGGCGCACCGTGAGCGCCGCCGCGGTGATCGTGCTTGCGTTCCTCTCCTCCGGGTTCGGCTTCTTCAACGCGCGGCGGCGTGCGCGCGTGCGCAACGTCGAGGTGCCGATTCGCGGCCTGCCCGCCGCGCTCGACGGCTTCACCATCGTGCAACTGAGCGACATCCACGTCGGGCCGACGATCAAGCACGGCTACGTCGATGCCATCGTGCGCGCCGTGAACCAGCTCGACGCCGACGTGGTCGCCATCACGGGCGACGTGGTGGACGGCAGCGTGGCGCATCTCGCCGACCACACGGCGCCGCTCGGCAAGCTCAACGCGCATCACGGCGTGTATCTCGTGACCGGCAACCATGAGTACTATTCGGGCGCAGACGCCTGGATTGCCGAGTTCCGCCGCATCGGCCTCACGGTGCTGATGAACCAGCATGTGGTGATCGAGCATGGCGGCGCGCGGCTCGTGCTGGCCGGCGTGACCGACTACACGGGCGGCCAGTTCGATCCCGCGCACCGCAGCGATCCGGCCGAAGCGCTGCGCGGCGCGCCCGCCGACGTCAACACGCGCGTGCTGCTCGCGCACCAGCCGCGCACGGCCCACGCCGCCGTCGACGCGGGCTTCACGCTGCAACTCTCCGGCCACACGCACGGCGGCCAGATTTTCCCGTGGAATTTTCTCGTGCGGCTGCAGCAGCCGTTCACGGCGGGCCTCGAAAAGCTCGGCAGCCTGTGGGTCTATACGAGCCGCGGCACGGGCTACTGGGGGCCGCCCAAGCGCCTTGGCGCGCCTTCGGAAATCACGCGCGTGCGGCTCGTGGGCGCACAGTGAACCACTGGGCGCGCGCTGCGCCCGATGGCCCGCTCGGCCTTGCCGGTATCATCGGACGATGCCGCCGTTCGTCCGCCTGGCAGCTTTAACCGGAATTCATCGCACATGGAAGGCAACAAGCACCTTCACCAGACATCGTTCTATTTGCTGCTGTTCACGGTGTCCATCGCGCTTTGCTTCATCCTCGCGCCGTTCTTCAGCACGGTGCTCTGGGGCGCCATACTCGCATTGATCTTCCAGCCCGTGCAGCGCCGGCTCGTCGCGCGGCTCGGGCGGCGGCGCAATGTCGCCGCGCTCATTACGCTCACCATCTGCCTCGTCATCGTGATCTTTCCGCTCACACTAGTGACGGCCACGCTCGTGCAGCAGGTCGCCTCGGCGTATCAGCAGGTGCGCAGCGGCAGCCTCGACTTCGGCGCGTACTTCACGCAGATCGTCCATGCCATGCCCGAGTCGATTCAGAACCTGCTCGCGGGCTACAACCTCATGGATCTGCCGGGGCTGCAGCAGCGCCTTTCTGCGGGCGCCGCGCAGATCAG
This sequence comes from Paraburkholderia sp. CNPSo 3076, assembly GCF_026343935.1. Classification (NCBI taxonomy): domain Bacteria; kingdom Pseudomonadati; phylum Pseudomonadota; class Betaproteobacteria; order Burkholderiales; family Burkholderiaceae; genus Paraburkholderia; species Paraburkholderia sp. CNPSo 3076. The sequence continues at coordinate 222,917 of NZ_JAPMAL010000010.1, forward strand.
CCAGTTCGTGGCCACGCGTGCACTCTCCGTCGGGCAGAACACGCTGCAATTTCTGGTGAGCTTCGGCGTGATGCTCTATCTGTTCTTCTTCCTCGTGCGCGACGGCCGCGAAATTTCGCGGCTCGTGCGCGACGCCATTCCGCTCGACGAGCAGCACAAACTGCATCTCATGCGCAAGTTCACGACGGTGATCCGCGCGACGGTGAAGGGCAATGTGGCGGTGGCGGTCGTGCAGGGCGGGCTGGGCGGTATCGCGCTCTGGGTGCTCGGCATTCAGGGCGCGCTGCTGTGGGGCTTCGTGATGATGCTGCTCTCGCTGTTGCCCGCCGTGGGCGCGGCGCTAGTGTGGGGGCCCATTGCGATCTACTTCCTCTCCACTGGCGCGGTGGCGAAGGGGGTCGGGCTGATCATCTTCGGCTCCGTCGTGATCGGCACCGTGGACAACGTGCTGCGCCCCCTGCTCGTGGGCAAGGACACGCGCCTGCCCGACTGGGTCGTGCTGATCTCGACGCTCGGCGGCATTTCGCTCATGGGCATCAACGGCTTCGTGATCGGGCCGCTCGTCGCCGCGCTTTTCATCAGTTGCTGGGACTTGCTGCGCAAGGACCAGCACTACATCGAAAACGAAAGCACGCCCGTGGAAGACGAGCCCGTGTAAGCGCAGCTTCCGGGCCGCATTAGTTCAGCGCTAGGGCGAAACGTGCAGCGGCACGCCGGCGCGGCCCTGGCGTGCAATACCGGTAACGGGCGCTTCGGGTGCTTCGGCGCCGTCCACGGCCACCGAAAACCCGAACGTGTTGACGCCGTCTGCGCTGCGCACGAACACCGTGCCGCCGTGCATTTCCGCCACGGCCTTGACGATCGACAGCCCGAGCCCGTGATTTTCGTGGCTGTTCGAGCGCGCCTCCTGAATGCGGTAGAAGCGGTCGAAAATATGCTCGCGCGTCACCGGATCGAGCGGCTCGCCGGGATTCGAAACGGCGATCTCGACGTGACCGTTCTGCGGCGCGACCGTGGCGCGCAGCGTCGTGCCGGACTGCGAATGCTGGATCGCGTTGACGAACAGGTTGCTCACGGCGCGCCCGATCAGCGACGTATTCACCCATGCACGCGCGTCGCCTTGCACTTCCACGCGCAGTTGCGCCTCTTCCAGCGGCATTTCCAGAAAATCGAGCATGCGTTCGATCTCCGAGCGCAACGACACTTCCGTGAGGTCCGTCGCGCGTTCGCCGCGATCGCTGCGCGAGAGGAACAGCATGTCGTTCACGATCACACGCAATCGTTCGAATTCCTCAAGATTCGATTGCAGCGTCTGTTGCAGCTGCTCGACCGAACGGTCGCGCGTGAGCGCCACCTGGGTCTGGCCAATCAGGATGCTCACCGGTGTGCGCAACTCGTGCGCCACGTCGGCGTTGAACGACTCGAGGCGCTCGTAAGCCTTGTCGAGACGCTCCAGCGCGCCATTGAACGACGTGGCGAGTTCGTGCAGTTCCTCGGGCAGCTCGTCCGCATGCAGCCGCTGGCGCCGGTTCGAGGGGCTCAACTGCGAGGCTTCGCGCGAGAGGCGCGTGAGCGGCGCAAGTCCGAAGCGCGTCACCGCGCGGCTCAGCAGTGCGACCGCGATGGTGGACAGCGCGATCAGCACGCCGAGCGCAATGCCAAAGCGCCGCAGCATGCCTTCGGTGCGCACACAGTCGCTGCCGACCACGAGTTTCACCTGGGGCCGGTCACCGCTCGCGGGCACGATAAAGGTCGTCGTGATGATGTCGTAGCTGCAACCCGGCGGGCGCACGAGCACATGATTCGGGCCCACGTCACCGGTGATCTTGCCGACGATGGGCGTACCGAAGCGAAAGCGCGGATCCGGGCCTTCGACGTAGTAATGCATGCGGCTATCCGCGGGCGAGAGGTCGCGCAGCTTTTCCTGCACGAAGGCCCACTTCTGCACGTCCGGTGCGTGCGAAATGATCAGGCTCGCAATGCGCGCGCGCGTGTCGAGCGTTTCGCGCAGCTCGTTGAAGAGCTGACGCTGCATCAGGAAGAAGAGGCCCGCGCCCGTGAGCGTGAACACGATGAGCGACACCGCTGCGAACATCGCCGAAAGCCGCAGCGAGATCGAGCGTTTCATGACGTCTGGCCTCCTTCCTCGCGCATTTCGAGCACGTAGCCCATGCCGCGTATGGTGTGCAGCAGTTTCGCCGCGTGCGGGCCGTCGAGCTTGGCGCGCAGCCGCTTGATCGCCGTTTCCACCACGTTCGCGTTGCTTTCGAAATTCACGTCCCAGACCAGCTCGGTGATGAGCGTCTTGGAGAGAATCTCGCCGCGCCGCCGCGCGAGCACCGAAAGCAACTGGAATTCCTTCGCCGTGAGATCGAGGCGTACGCCGTCGCGCGTCGCGCGGCGGCTGATGAGGTCCACCTGCAGATCGCCCACCGAAATCAGCGTGGACTCCTGCGTGCGCGCGCGCCGCGTGAGCGCGCGCAGCCGCTCGACGAGTTCGAGGAACGAGAACGGCTTCGTGAGATAGTCGTCGGCGCCGTCGCGCAGGCCGTGCACACGGTCGTCCACACGGTCGCGCGCCGTCAGCATGATGACCGGCGTGTCCTTCTTCGTGCGCACGGCGCGCAGCACGCCGAAGCCGTCGAGCTTCGGCAGCATGACGTCGAGCACGATCACGTCGAAGTCGTACTCCGTGGCCATCCACGCGCCTTCCTCGCCGTCCATGGCAACGTCCACGACCCAGCCCTGCTCCGTGAGTCCGCTGCGCAAATAGTCCACGACCTTGCGCTCGTCTTCGATTACCAATACTTTCATGCCCGCCCTCCTCTTTGCGCGCTGCCCTGGCGTTGCCGGCCGACGCGGCGCGTGACCGCCGTTGCGCGCTTTTATATACCCTGGTGCCGGGCCCGCTCAAGCCCTCTTGTATGCCCCGCTTTCAGTCCTTGCATGCGACTCAGCTTCTGCCCTCTGCCTTCGGCACTGCGCGGCACGTGCCCGCGCTGCAGGCCATCTCGCGGTCGTCGGCGCTCCAGCCGCCGCCCAGCGCCTTCGCGAGAAAGACCACCGTGGCGACCTGCTGGCCGTGAATCTGCACTTCCTGGCGCTCGCTGGCAAGCAACTGCTGCTCCGCGTTTAGCACGTCGATGAACGCGACGAGCCCGCCCTGATAGCGGTCGTTGGCGAGATCGAAGGACTTGCGTGCGTCGTCCACGGCCGCCTGGCCATCGGTCGAGGCGCGTTCCAGCACCGAAAGGCCCGTTACCGCATTTTGCACCTCCTGGAACGCGGTGAGCACGGTCTGACGATAAGACGCCTGGGCTGACTCGTAGCCGGCCTGCGCGAAATCCACGCCCGCCGCACGCTTGCCGCCGTCGAACAGCACCTCGCTGGCCGTCGCGCCCACCGACCACATGAGGCTCGGCACGGAAAAAAGACCGCCAAAACGCGTCGATTCCCAGCCGAAAGTGGGCGAAAGCGTGATGTCCGGAAAGTACGCGGAGCGCGCCACGCCGATCTGCGCATTGGCCGCAGCCATCGCGCGCTCGGCCGAGGCCACGTCGGGCCGCCGCTGCAACAGCTCGCTCGGCAGCCCGGTGGGAAGCGCGGGCATCGGCAGCGGCGTGAGCTTCTGCGCAATCGTGAATTCGGGCGCGGGCTTGCCGACTAGCACGGCAATGGCGTTCTGCTCCTGCTGCCGCTGGTTTTCGAGCAGATGCACCTGGGTTTGCGTCGCCGCCAGCTGGGCTTTTTGCTGCAGCAGTTCCAGACCGGAAACCGCGCCGAGATCGTGCTGCGCGGTCACGAAATCGAGGGCCTTTTGCTGCAGTTGCGCCGAGCGGTTCACCACGTCGATCTCGTTGTCGAGTTCGCGCATGGCGAAATAGTCGGTGGCGAGTTCGGCGGTGAGCACGAGGCGCGCGTTGGCGAGATCGTCGCCGGCCTGTTGCGTCGACGCCTGCGCCGACTCCACCATGCGCCGGATGCGCCCGAACAGGTCCAGCTCGTAGCTCACGGTCGCGCCGACGCTCACCTGGTTCTGCACGGTCGACGTGTTGGGCGTCGCGTAGTTCGTGAGCGGCCGGTTCGCGGAAATGCGCTCGCGCGCGAGGCCGGCGTCGAGCCCGACCTGCGGGCTTTGCTGCGACGACACCGAAGCGAGCGTCGCGCGAGCCTGCGCGTAGTGCGCGGCGGCCACGCGCAGCGTCTGGTTCTCAGCGAGCGCCGCGGTTTCCAGACTGTCGAGCTCGGCGTTGTCGAATGCGTTCCACCATTGCGGATCGAGCGGTGCATGCGAAGGCTGTGCCGCGTGCCAGTATGAATCGGCGGAATCGACACGCCAGGCCGCGGGGCTTTGCGTTTGCGGCGCGTGATAGTCGGGGCCCACGGTGCAAGCTGCGAGACCGAGCGCGCCGAGCGCCGTGACGTAAGCGAGCGGCCGTTGCCGCGTGTTTTGCCGCATCGTCACGTCGCGCTCCGCCTGGCGGCCTCGCGCGCCGATTCGGTCTTGTTCGGCGCGACCACGACGACGCTGTCGCCGTCTGCGATCGAGTCGCTCGGGTTGAGCACGACGCGATCGGTCGGCGCCAGCCCGCCGCTGATTTCGAGCGTCTGCCCCAGGTCCTGCGCGATTTCCACCGCCTTGAGCTTGATCTTGCCATCCGCATCGACGACTGCAAGACGCGGGCCTTCCGAGCGGAACAGCAGCGTGTTGCCCGGCACCGTGAGCAAGCCCTTCGCGTCGGTCTGCAAGGCGGCCTGCACGTAGGCACCGGGCAGCAGCTTGCCGTCGTGATTGGGCAGCGAGATTTCGGCCTCCAGCGTGCGCGTGGCCACGTTGATGGCCTGCGCCGTGCGCGTGACGGTGCCGTCGAAGGTGACGCCCGGCAGCTCCTGCTCGGTCACGCTCACGTGCTGGCCGACCGCTACCTGCTGCGCGTAGGTCTGCGGCACGTCGAGGTAGAGGCGCAGCGGGTCGGACTGCGCGATCGAAAAGAGCGCATGACCCGCCCCGCCGTTGCCCGCGTTCACGAGGTCGCCGATATCGACGTTGCGCTGCGTGATGATGCCCGTGATCGGCGCGACGATGCGCTGGAACGACTTCATCTCCGTGAGGCGGCGCACGTTCGCGTCGGCGGCGGCGAGATTCGCCAGGTCCGTGTTGAAGGCGCCCTGGCGGTCGTCGAGTTCCTGCTGCGAGACCGCATCGCGCTGGCGCAATTGCTGTGCGCGATCGAACGAGGTCTTCGCGAGCGCGAGCGTCGAGGCGGCCTGATCGCGCTGCGCCTGCGCCTGGGCGAGTTCCTGATCGATCTCGGGCGTATCGATCTCGGCTAGCAACTGCCCTTGTTGCACATGCGCGCCGATATCGGCGTACCAGCGCCGCACGTAGCCGTTCGCGCGCGAGTAGATCGGCGCTTCGACAAAGCCGCGCAGCGTGCCCGGCAGCACGATGCGGCCGTCCGTGCCCGCGGCCACCGGTTGCACGACGCTCACGTACTGCTTCGCGTTCTGTTTCGTGACGTCGGCGAGATGGTGGGCGTTCATGAGGTTCGACACGATCGTGCGCGTGGCGCCCGCAGCCAGCAGCAGCGCGACCACGATCAGCACAAAGCGTGCACGCTTGCCCGCCTGGCCGCGCGCCGGCAGGTCCATGCCCTGCTCGCCGCCCACGGCGATGTCGAGAGATGAATGGTGGTGAGGTTCGTTCATGTCTTCGGCCATAGTGACTTAACGGGTATCGCCTCGCGCACCGCGGCGCTGCGCCGCGCGCTCGCGTTTCGCGGCGGCGCGGTGGGCGAGCCGGGTATGCACGGTCGCAAACATCAGGGGTACGAACAAAAGCGTAGAGACCGTAGCGAACAGCAGGCCGCCGATCACCGCGCGCCCGAGGGGCGCATTCTGCTCCGCGCCTTCGCCGAGGCCGAGCGCCATCGGCACCATGCCGATCATCATGGCGAACGCCGTCATCAGCACGGGGCGTATGCGGGTGGCGCCCGCTTCGAGCGCGGCGGCAAGCGGCGACGCGCCGGCAGCAAGACGCTGCCGCGCGAACGAGACCACGAGAATACTGTTCGCGGTCGCGACGCCCACGGTCATGATCGCGCCGGTGAGCGCTGGCACGCTCAGGTGCGTGCCGGTGATGAACAGCATCCACGCAATGCCCGCGAGCGCAGCGGGCAGCGCGCTGATGATGATGAGCGGATCGGCCCACGACTGGAAGTTCACGACGATAAGCAGATATACGAGCACTACCGCCATCGCAATGCCGACGCCCAGACCCACGTACGACGAACGCATCGTGCCGATCTGCCCGCGCATGGTGATGGTCGTGCCGCGCGGCGCGTGCGCCTGCACATGCCGGATGATGTCGTTGATGTTCACGCCCACGGAACCCAGATCGCTGCCCTCTACGCTCACGAGCAGGTCGATCACGGGACGGATGTTGTAGTGCGTGACGATGGCCGCCCCCCCGTGCGGCTTGAGCTGCACGAGGTTGCTCACGAGTTGCAGCGGCGCATTGGGATTCGTCGCGCGCGCGGAAACGGGCGTGCCCATCACTTCGTTCATGGAGGTTTCGCGATACTGCGGCGTTTGCACCGTGAGCGGGTATTCCACGCCGTTTTGCGGGCTCACCCAAAACGCGGGCGAAGTCTGCGTGCTGCCCGAGAGCGCGATCAGCACGTCCTGCGCTACGTTTTGCGGACTCAGGTTCAACTGCTGCATGCGCGTGCGATCCATGGCGAGCGTGAGCGCGGGCTCGTCGTTGCGCTGCTCGATGTGCGCATCGACGGCGCCCGGCAGTTGCCGTACCTGCTTGAGCAGCGTGCTCGCAAGCGCCATGTCCTGGTTCAGATTCGCACCCACCACCTGCACGTCGATCGCCGCGGGCTGACCGAAGTTGAGAATCTGCGTGATGATGTCGGCGGGCTGGAAGAAGAACTCGACGCCCGGAAAACGTTGCGGCAGCAAGGTCCGCAGCTTGTCGATATAAATGCGCGAGGGATCGTGATCGGGCTTCAGTGCGATCTGGATTTCGCCGTCGAGCGTGCCCATCGTCCCCGCGTTGCTGTACGAGAGGTTGATGCCGCTATAGGGAAGCCCGAGGTTGTCGACGATCGTTTCGAGTTGATCGGGCGGCACGACTTCGCGAACCACCTGCTCGACCTGGTCGGCCAGGCGCGCGGTTTCCTCGATGCGAAAACCCGTTGGCGCACGCATGTGCAAACGAATATTGCCTGCATCGACCGAAGGAAAGAAGTCGCGTCCAAGGAAGAATACGAGGACGAGCGACAGCAGGCAAAACGCGAGGAAGGTGCCTCCGAAAAGCTTGCGGCGCGAGAGCAGCAAGCTCAATAGCGCGATGTAATTGGCGCGCACGCGCTCGAACGCATGATTGAAGCGCCAGTGTATGCGCGCGAACAGCGAGCCTCGAGCGCGCTGCGCATGCGCGGTGGGATCGTGACCCTCGAAGAGCAGCATGGCGAGCGTCGGCACCAGCGTCCGCGACAGGATGTACGACGCGATCATCGCGAACACCACGGCTTCCGCGAGCGGCACGAACAGGAAACGCGCCACGCCGGTGAGGAAGAACATCGGCACGAACACGATACAGATGCACAGCGTCGAGACGAGTGCGGGCACCGCGATTTCGCCCGCGCCTTCGAGAATGCCGTCGTGCAGCTTCGCGCCCAGATGCAGATGCCGTTCGATGTTTTCGATCGTGACCGTGGCGTCGTCGACCAGTATGCCGACCGCGAGCGCGAGGCCGCCGAGCGTCATGATGTTGATGGTCTCGCCAAGCGCATAGAGCGCGATGATCGAGGAGAGAATCGACAGCGGGATCGACACCGCGATGATGAGCGTGCTGCGCCAGTTGCCGAGAAAGAGCAGGATCATCGCCGCCGTGAGCACGGCCGCGATAAGCGCTTCGCGCACCACGCCCTGTACGGCGGCGGAAACGAATACGGACTGGTCGAACAGCGGCTTGACGACGAGGTCGGCCGGCAGCGTGTCGCGCGCCTTCGGCAGCAGGTCTTTGAGCGCGCCCACCACCTGCAGCGTCGATGCGTCGCCGGTCTTGAGGATCGACATCAGCACGCCGCGCTGGCCGTCCTGGCGCACGACGTTGGTCTGCGGCGTGAAGCCGTCGCGCACGTGCGCCACGTCGCCGAGATAGGTGGTCGCGCCGTTCACCGTCTGCACGGGAATGCGGTTCAACCCGGCCAGCGTATCGGGCGATGCATTGGTGTCCACACGATATTCGGTCTGCCCGAGCTTGGCCGTGCCCGTCGGCAAAATCAGGTTCTGCGCGTTGACGGCATTGACGATATCGGCGGGCGAGAGGCCCTTCGAAATGAGCGCGCGCGTGTCGAGGTCCACGGAAATCACGCGCGTCTTGCCGCCATACGGGTAAGGCACCTGCGCGCCGGGAATCGTAATGAGCTGCGGGCGCAGGAAGTTCATCGCGACGTCGGCGAGCGCCTGCTCGCTCATCGACTTGCTGGAAAGGCCGAGCTGGATCACCGGGATGCTCGAGGCCGAATAGCTGATGACGAGCGGGGACGTCGCGCCGGGCGGCATCTGCTTCACCTGCGCCTGCTCCGATGCAACGGCCTGCGCGATTGCGGTTTGCAGGCTTGCACCCGGCTGCAGGAACAGCTTGATGATGGCGATGCCGGGCAGCGACTGCGACTCGATGTGCTCGATATTGCTCACCGTGGTCGTGAGGCTGCGCTCGTTGACCGAGGTGATGCGATCGGCCATGTCCTTCGCGGAAAAGCCGTTGTACGACCAGATGATGCTGATGACCGGGATATTGATGTTCGGCAGCACGTCGGTGGCCATCGACATGAGCACGAACGGCGTGGCCAGCACGATCAGGATGGCCATCACGATGAACGTGTACGGTCGCTTCAGCGCGAGATTGACAATCCACATGTCAGTGTTTCGGACAACTCAGGCGAGGGTTGAGACGGGACGCATTCATCCAGCGGGTGCCGCATCATAGGCAATGGCGGTGGCAGGTCGCTGTCGCCAATATGGCGAAACTGACAGGCAACGCGCGAGACGCGCGAAAGCGCACGGGAACGCAGATAGATCGGCGCTGTAGGGTCGCGAAGCGCCGGAAATCCGCAGCCGCGAAACGCGCCGTAACGAACACGCGCTTCGCGAAGACTTCTTTAACTGCTTCAGTTCACAAGACGCAGGCGCTCCAGATCGCGCGTGTTGTGACTGCGGCCGCGGCCGCTGCGCGCACGCGTCCCTCGCGGGCCCGCGTGTGCATCCGCTTCGCGAAGCGGCTCGTCGCAGGTGGCGAGCGCAGCTTCCTGCTCGGCAAGGACGAGCGGCACCTTCTCGCGCAGAAACTCGACGAAGGTGCGGATCTTCGCGTCCAGATACCGGCGCGAAGCGTACAGCGCGTAGATGTTGAGCTTTTGCAGGGTGTGCGTGGGCAGCACGCGCACCAGCGTGCCGTCGGCGAGACCGGGCAGCGCCACCGGCACCGGCAGCGGGCCGATGCCCATGCCTTCGCGTATGGCGAGCGCAAGCGCTTCGGGATTGTTCACCTGGAACGGCGTCACGCCCGTATGCCGGAAGGTCTCGCCAAGCGGTCCCTCGGAAACCCATTGGCCGGCGGGCAGGCTCGCATCGGTCAGGTGCAGACAGGTATGCGCCTCGAGGTCGTCGAACGATTGCGGCTCGCCGCGCGTGCGCAAATACGCAGGCGAGGCGCAGAGAATGGCGGCGGTGCTGCCCAGATGCTGGGAGATCAGCGCGGAGTCCTCGAGTTCGGCGGCCACCACGACCGCCACATCGAAGCCCTCCTCGATGATGTCGGGCATCTGCTGCGCGATGGTGAGATCGACCGAGACCTCCGGCAAATGCTGCTGATAACGCGCGATGAGCGGCATCACATAGTGCTGCCCGAAACTCGTGCCGCCGTACACGCGCAGCTTGCCCGCTGGATTCGCGTGCGCAGCGGCGGCTTCGGCCTCGGCCTGCTCGATGTCGGCAAGAATGCGCTTGCAGCTCTGGAAGTAGCGCTCGCCCGCTTCGGTCAGCGACATGCGCCGCGTGGTCCGGTTCAGAAGCCGCGTGCGCAGCCGCGACTCCAGGTCGGTGACCGCGCGCGAGACCTGCGCGGTCGTCATCGTTTCGCTCGCCGCAGCGCGCGTGAAACTGCCGGACTCCACCACTCGCACGAAGACCCGCATATTGCGCAGCGTATCCATCAGAAACTCCCGTTCATTCGGCCTGCCTTCCCATCTCCATACGAATAAAACTAGTTTCGCTCACGAGCCGTGGCCTGATCCTGACTCGAACATGACAGCGCGGACAGCTTGGCGCAAAGCCCCGTCCCGCGTATGATCCACGAGCCCCCGGGGCGTACTCCAATGCACCCCGCCACGCCTTGCGCGAGAGCCGCATGGCGTGCGGCCGCCCTGCGCTTTCATGACAAAACGATGACTCTCGAATTCGCCCTGCGCCTTCTCGCGGCGTTCGCCTGCGGCGTCGCCATCGGCCTCGAACGCCAGATTCGCCAGCGCACAGCCGGTCTGCGCACGATCACGCTCGTGGCAAGCGGCGCATGCTTGTTCGTCACGCTCGGTGTGCTGACCGGCAACGGCTCGACCGGCGTGACGCAAATCGCGGCCTATGTCGTCTCAGGCGTGGGCTTTCTCGGCGGCGGCGTCATCATGCGCGAGAAGGGCTCGATTCAGGGCATCAATACCGCGGCGACGCTTTGGTGTTCGGCGGCCGTGGGCGTGCTGTGCGGAGCGGGCCATTACGGCCCGGCGGTGGCCGGCACCGCTGTCGTACTGCTTACGAATACCGTGCTGCGCGAGGTGAGCCGCATCATCAACGCGTCGCCCATTTCGAATGCGGATCTCGTGCGCGCTTACGTGCTTACGGTGGTTTGCCGCGAAGAGGACGAAGTCCATATCCGCACGTTGCTTTCAAATTCTTTGTACTCCACACCGCTTTCATTCCAGAGCCTTACGAGCGAGGACCTGGCCGGCGATCCGCCGCGCCTGCGCGTGACGGCAACGATGCGCCTGCATCCGAAGTACCAGTCGAAGCTGGAACTCATGGCGAGCCGCCTGAGCATGGAGAAAGGCGTCTCCAGCGTAAGCTGGACCGCCGCGGAACCCGAAATCGCGCCCGAGTGAGGTTTACGCATGGCGTCCGCCGGCATTCCTTACGAATACATTTCCGATTCGTTGCGTTTTTTAAAACTATCGGCGGCAGTTTTTAAGAACTGTCAATTCTGGCCGCGTTTCATGGACGCGTATTCGCCCTTGGACTAAGCTGCACTCACCGTGATTCTTTCACGCCAACAAGGGGAGTCTATTCATATGCAACACGGCATCATTGCCTGGCTCATCATCGGCGCTATTGCAGGCTGGCTCGCTGGCGTTCTCGTCAAAGGCGGCGGCTTCGGATTGTTCGTCGATATCATCGTCGGCATTGTCGGCGCGTTCATCGGCGGTTGGCTTGCCGGGGTGCTCGGCATTCATATCGGCGCTGGCATCATCAGCTCGATCATTACCGCCATTGTCGGCGCGGTCATTCTGCTCTTCATCATCCGCCTCGTGCGACGAGCGTAGCGAATTCGCGCTTTCAATGAAGAACGGGAGCACCGTTGCCGGTGCTCCCGTTTTGTTTCGTGTGCTTCTGAATGGCGAGCGCCCAGGGCCTTATGCGTTTGCGACGAGTCCGCCCATCGCTTCGGGCAGCATCGAACCCGTTTGATTGAAGCGCAGATGCATTTCATACGCGCGCGCGAGATCGTGCGGCGTCTGGCCGCCGATCTTGAGTGCGTCGCGATAGTAGTCGCGCAGCAGGTCGCGATAGAGCGGATGCGCGCAACGCTCGATCACGAGGTTCGCACGTTCGCGCGGCGCGAGTCCGCGCAGATCGGCCAGACCCTGCTCGGTGACGATCACGTCGACGTCGTGCTCGTTGTGATCGACGTGCGGCACCATCGGCACGATGCTGGAAATGCGGCCGTCCTTCGCAATCGCCTTGGTCGCGAAGATCGCGCACGACGCGTTGCGCGCGAAATCGCCCGAGCCGCCAATGCCATTCATCATGTGCGTGCCGCCCACGTGCGTGGAATTGACGTTGCCGTAAATGTCGCATTCGAGCGCGGTGTTCAGCGCAATCAAGCCGAGGCGGCGAATCACTTCGGGATGGTTGCTCACTTCCTGCGGACGCAGCACGAGCCTGTCGCGATAGCGGTCGAGTTCGGCAAGCACCTGGGCCTGGCGCTGCGCGGAGAGCGTCATCGAGGCGCCCGAGGCGAATACCATCTTGCCGGAATCGATCAGATCGAACGTCGAGTCCTGCAATACTTCGGAGTACATCGTAAGTGCTTCGAACGGTGAATCCACGAAGCCCGAAAGCACGGCGTTTGCGATCGTGCCGATGCCGGCCTGCAGCGGCGGCAGTTGCGCGCTCATGCGGCCGTGCTTCACTTCGTGCTGCAGGAATTCGATGAGGTGGCCGGCAATGCGCGCGGTTTCTTCGTCGGCGGGCAGCACGGTCGACGGGCTGTCCGCCTCGTTCGTGATGACGATGGCGGCGATCTTCTCGGGCGGAATCTCGATGGCAGCCGTACCCACGCGATCCTGCGGGCGTACGATCGGCAGCGGATCGCGATGCGGGCGGCGGCCAGGAATCCACACGTCGTGCAGGCCTTCGAGCGCGAGCGGCTGTGCGAGATTGATCTCGACGATCACCTTCTCTGCGAGAATCGCAAAGCTCGCCGAGTTGCCGACCGACGTGGTGGGCACGATCGCTCCGGTTTCCGTGATTGCGGCGGCTTCGATGATCGCGAGATCGAGTTTGCCGAGCAGGTTTGCGCGCAACATCTCCACGGTTTCCGAAAGATGCTGGTCGACGAACATCACTTCGCCGCGGTTGATCGCCTTGCGCAGCGTCGCGTCCACCTGGAACGGCAGACGGCGCTCGAGCACACCCGCTTCGGTCAGCATGCGATCGACGTCGTGGCCGAGCGAGGCGCCCGTCATCAGCGTAATGCGCAGCGGCTCTTTCTCTTCGCGCGCACGGCGCGCCAGTTCGAGCGGCACGGCCTTCGTGTCGCCCGCGCGCGTAAAGCCGCTCGCGCCAACGCGCATGCCGTTGCGCACGAGTTGGGCCGCCTCGGCAGCCGAAGTGATTTTCCCGCGCAAGGCGGCACAACGAATACGGTCTTCGTACATCAAAGTCTCCACAAACTCTCTGATCGCCCGGTGCCTATTTTCAGGTCTTGCATCGGCGGTCGTGCACTGCGAGTTTCACAAAACACTGTTGCAGTGGTTTGTGCAGCCACAATGCGCAAAGCCGCGGCGCCCAGATGAAGGCGTCGCGGCACAGGATTTCAGCGTGCGCCTGCACATGGCTGGCGTGCTCTCGATCTCAGCTACCGAAATAGATATTGCAGAAGCTGACCGGGCCGACGCATTCATCGTTCTTTGCCGGCTTTACGATTTCGCGGTGGGCGGGCGCTTGCGCTACCTGCGGGGCAGCGGACTGCGCGACCTGCTGGGGGACGCTCGCTGCCGGTGCTTCGTTCTGTGCATAAGCAGCGGCGGCGGCAAACAGCGAACAGGCAACAACAGCGATCTTCAGGGACTTCATTTTACTCTCCAGTGCTAACGGGTACTGCGAAGCAGTGATGTGACTATATGACTCAGGGTCGAATTGATTAAGCGGGCGGGGTGGAAGGCATATTTCCAGACTGCAGCAAGATCGCGCAGGCCTGCTTTTTCATTGTGTTTTCAACGAACTGTGCGGCGTGCGCGGCGCGTGAGCGGTCCGAGCGGCGCGTCGCGGTCGAGCAGCGCGCTGCGGATGAAGTGCAGATGACTCAGCAGCCGTTGCACCTCGTGCCGCCTTTCCCGCTCGTGATGCACGGTGGCGAGCGCCTCCTGGGCGATCCAGGTCGAGGCGCGCACGGCGCTGAGCGCGCGGTCGAGCGCGATCCCGTCCGGGCTCTCGAAAAGATGCGCGATGTCCTCCTGTACGCGCGCGAGAGCCATAGGCCAGCGCGCGTCATGAAGGTCGAGCCAGGCTGCAGCGTGCGCCTCGTTGCGCAGATCGACCACGGCGTGCCCGACTTCGAGCGTCACGAGCATCCACCGCAGCGCGCGCCGGTGCGCCTGGCGGCGCCCGTTCAGCAAGAGCCTCAACTGGTGCATCAGATCGTGCGTACCGGACTGGAAGCGCTGCCCAAGGCCATCCCGTTGCCCGTGGCAAGCCAGCACGACCTGGCCGCGCAACGACACGCACATGCGCTCGACGAGCCAGTTCATGTGCGGCGGAAACACCACCGCGAAAGCGAGCGAAGCGACCAGCATCGCGGCAACGACGGCGATGCCGTTGTTGACCAGCAGATCCGGGGTGTAGACGATCACGTTGTCCGGACCAGCCAGCAGGCAGAAGAACACTGAGAAGCCGACGCCATAGCCCGCTATCCGCGAGCGCGTGGCGAGAAAAGCGCCGATGGCGAGCACCGGAACGAGTGTCGCGCAGAGCAGCGGAAAGCCATCGACATTGGGATAGACGTAGCAGGTGAAGAGATAGCCCGTCACGGCGGCAAAGCCCGCGCCGACCGCCATCTGCACGGCCATGCGCGACGCGTTCGGCGACGACGAGGTGAGCGCGCACGTGAGCGCGGCCGCGATCATCGCAAGGCCGCCGCTCGGCCAGTCGGTCTCGACCCAGAACCAGCCCATCGCCGCCACCACTACGGCCGTGCGCACGAAGGTGAACGCCACCACGTACCAGCTCGTGCGGGGCACGTAGCGCGCGGCGCGCGGCTCCTGCGCGGGACGCGTCTCCATGAGCGATGCCCACGTTCGGCTGTAGCGCACGACCTCGGTCGTAAAGCGATAGATGAGTTCGGCCGAGGTGTCGAAGTCGGGCAGCGCGTCGGGCAACGCGTGTTCGAGCGGCCGCCGCGTCTCGCGCACATGATGCGGCAGCGTGCGCTGGAAGGCTTCGAGCCCGTCGGCGAGTCGCCGCGCATAGGCGCGATCGCTTTCGTTGCGGCTCGGCCGTTGTGCGAGCAGCGCCGCTAGCTCGCCGAAGTATGGCGCGAGCGGTGCGATCGCGGCGTCGCTCCAATGTAGTCTTTTGAGCAACTGGCGCAACGCGTGCAACCGCGCGCAGGCATCCATGAATTCGGAATTCAGGCGCGAAAGGAGGCCGCTGCGCGAGCGCATCGTCGGATCTTCGAAAGATGAGAAAGCACGCGTGGCCTCGAAGCCGACGACATCGTCGACGAGATTCGCAAATCGCCCTTCGAATGCGCCCCTTTCGAGCCGCCCAGCCAACACCGCCGCAGCGAACGCAGTAAAATTAAGATAGCGTGAGTGCAGGGTGCGACCGAGTAGCGAGCCCGATTGCCGGGGCACGATCACCGCGCTGACCATGCCCGAGCAGAGTATGCCAACGGCCACTTCGGCGCCGCGGCCAAGCGCGGCGAGAAAGAGACCGTTGGGCTGCATCACGAGCGGAATGCCGATCAGCGCTGCCGTATAGCCGGCGAGCACGAAACCGTACCAGCGAAAATGGCGATTCCTCATGGCGGCGGCCGTACATGCGGCCACCCATCCCGTCATCCCGAGTATGTAGAGTTCGGGCTGCTGGACGAATACCGCGCCCAGCACCACCGCCGCGACCATTCCCACCGCAGTGCCGACGATCCGATAAAAGCTCTTGGCGAACACCATGCCCGAGAGCGGCTGCATCAGGACGAACACCGTCGTCATCGCGATGCGCGGCTGCGGCAGGTCCAGCAGCATGGAGATGCCCATGGCAAGCAAGCCGGCCGCGACCGTTTTCAGCAGATGAATCCAGATCGCGCCGTCGCTGGCCTGCCAGTCACGCAGCGCCCGTCTGGCGGCGCGCCATATGATCTCCGCGCGCCGACGCGAGTCGAACGCTCGATGTATCGCAGGCTGGCGGCTCATGACAAACGCTCGGGGTGTTTCGAAGACAGGGGCCGATTGTAGGAGCGTCATTGCGCCGCATTAATGGGACGTGCGGGGAACCTCCGTTCCAGATCACTCAACAATGGCGCGCCCCGACAGGCGGACAATATCGTTTCTGTACCGAACAAGAAGGTCAAGAAGGTCTGATGGATACGTTACAAAACATGCGGGTGTTCGTTCGCGTTGTGGAAGCGGGCAGCTTCACCGCCGCGGCTCAGTCACTGGATTCGACCACCGGCGCGATGTCGCGCGCGGTATCCGAACTCGAAGCGCATTTGCGCACCCGTCTGCTCAACCGCTCGACACGCCGGCTTGCGCTCACGCCCGCTGGCGAACGCTATCTCAAGCGCTGCTCGCAGATTCTCGCGGACGTCGGTAGCGCGGAAGAAGAAGCGAGCTGCGCGCATGAGCGCCCGGCCGGGGCGCTGCGCATGCACAGCTTTGCGAGTATTGGTCAGCAGTACGTGCTTCCGGCGATCTCGCGCTATCGCGCGCAGCATCCCGAAGTCACCGTCGAGCTGACGCTCTCGCAACGCATGCCGGATCTCTTCGAGGGCAGCAGCGACGTCTCGGTGGTCACGGCGTCATCGCTGCCGAATTCCGATCTCGTTTCGCACCAGCTGGGTTCGACGTACAGCATTCTGTGCGCATCGCCTGGGTATGTGCATACGCACGGTGCGCCGCGCACACCCGCCGATCTCTCACATCACGACTGTCTGATTCTCAAATCGCCGGCGTTCCCGGCGCATGAGTGGATACTTGAGGGGCCCGAGGGCAGCGTCGAGATGCAAGTGGACGGACCGGTGCAGGTGAATATCGCAGAATCGCTCGCAGTGGCGATACGCGAGGGGATGGGGATCGGGATGTTGCCGGTCTACTCGGCAATAGAAGGATTGCGTAACGGTACGCTCGTGCGCGTACTGCCGCAGCACAAGCTGCAAAAAACGAACGTGTACGCGCTTTATCCGTCGCGCAAGTTCGTCGACGCAAAAACCAAGACATGGGTGGAATTCTTGCGCGCGCATCTTCCGCAAGTCATCGAGCGCGACCTGGCGCTGCTTGAAGAATTGACTCAGGAGCAGCTTGCGGACGTCGCAGAAGAGGTTGCTCTGGCGAAGGACGCCTCGGGCGCAACAGCTGTGCAGAAGGCGACGCAATAAGCCTGCGCTTGCGCAAGCGGGTTAATGCAAAAAGCCGTCCATTGGACGGCTTTCTTGTTTTCCGCATCCGAAGCCCAAACGCCAGAACCCCGGTGCTCTTTGGGAGACACCGGGGTTCTGGACGTTACAGCATAAGGAGCCTGACGATTACCTACTTTCACACGGGCAATCCGCACTATCATCGGCGTGGAGCTGTTTCACGGTCCTGTTCGGGATGGGAAGGGGTGGGACCAGCTCGCTATGGTCATCAGGCATGACGGGTTGCTGCGTCGCAGGGTTCTGCGCCACAGCCAATCGGGAAGAAGCGTAAAGAGGTGTTGC
>NZ_JAPMAL010000091.1:0-5911 GCF_026343935.1 Paraburkholderia sp. CNPSo 3076
TTGCCGACCGCCCGTTTGCAGCGTCGGAACGCTTTCTCCAGCACCGGCAAGAGTTTGAGCGCCCAGCGATGCACGGTCGAATGGTCAACCGAAATTCCTCGCTCGGCCATCATCTGCTCGAGGTGACGCAGACTCAGTGGATACGCGACGTACCAGCGCACGCAGAGAAGGATTACATCAAGCGGGTAGTGCAGGCGCTTGAGCACCTTTGCCACAGCAGGATTCAGGTTTTGCTTCATCAATCAGATCGTTCGTCCTCGGGACTTCAGCTTAGCAGATCCCTTAATGCGACAAAGCCGAAGCGCTGGGCCGCGGCCTTGTCGCGTCGTTTTTGCACCAGAACGTCGAGTTCGGTGCTATGCTCATCGACCGCACGCCACAGCCAGATGCGGCACCCCGCGCAGCGCCACGCCACCTTTGCACATTGGGCGAATCCAGCGCCGAACCTGTCGCACCAGCAACGGATTGTTTCGTACGTGACGACGACACCACGCTCGAGCAACAACTCCTCGATATCGTGCACGATCAGGCTGAACCGGAAATACCAGCGAACCGCGCGGCTGATGACGATGGCAGGGAAGCGGTAACCGTGATAAGGCGACTTTCTTTGACAGCGCTAACTCTTCCACTTGACTTTGGGACGTCCGGTATCAAATCGACACTAACGAAGCCGACGCGGCTGTTGTTTTCGAAGGGCATCCCGCGCGTTGGTGAGGTGTATTTCAACGGTCTGCGAAGCTTACGAACGTCACCCGGAGTGTTAAATGTTCCTAACATTGTATTTTCCTCTGATAGGATCGCTGTCGTTGCAGAGTCTTCCCGAGAGTTTCCTTACTGCGCTGAGTGAGGGAAATCTGCGGCACGCAGCGGCTCAAATTGGTCGCTCGGCGAGCATCCGCCGCACGCCGCAACTGCTGCGGATGCATACCGACATGCAGTTGATGCTTGGCATTTGCGATGAGCCGGAACACCAATATCGCGCCGTCGAGAAGGCGATGTGCGCGCCGCGTCGATCAATTAATGTCGCGTCGTGCCGCAACGCCGGATGGCAAGCGGTGTTCCGTTATAGGCTGGCGACCGCGCTGTCGTGCTTCTCACGGGCTATAGAGGAGGCCGAAAACGACCCCAATCTGAACGTCGAGCTGCGATTGGCCATTGCGGGCGTCCTGCTCCTCCTCGGTTACCCGAACAATTGCGCACGTGAGCTAGCCGAACTTGACGCTGCAACGGCGAGACTACCATTGAGCCTTTGGCGGCAAATTCTCGCCACGTTGCACTTCGACGTCGCCGTGCAACGCGAACTGCGTGGTTCGCCGCTTCTGAGCAATCACGTGTACTGGCAATCTGGATGGGATGACATGACGCCGCGCAGCATCGGAGCCAAGGCTGACGTGCGCTCCCTCAGTGACGAAACGGATATGCGCGAATCCAAGGTGCTTGATGTCCGCACGCCTTTGCTGCAGCAACGTATCGATTATCTGCGCAGTTTGCGCGCGCTTGCAAAGGGCGAGCGAGGTGAGTTAGACAGTATAGAGGCACACCTCAACTGGGCTCGTCGCCAAGGCCTCGTCGACTATCTGAGCACGACGCGGGTAGAAGCGGCACTGGCCTCGCTGGCAGCAGCCGAGCCTGAACGCGCGGAAAGATTACTTGAACCGCTCCATAGAATCAACTACGCAGGTTCAACGGGACATCGCCAGCTTGAATACCAGTATTCGCTCGCTCAGACGCAGCAAGCACTCGGACGCCACCGCGAGGCCATGGATTTGTTCGGACGCTATGCGCTGACTGCGGCACAATGTCTTCGCGATGACGCACAGGTAGGCGTCTCGTATCGTGCTATGGCCGGCAGGCTTGACCGATATCTGGACGACGTCGCTGTGCGTTTGCCGGCACGCTATCGCCGCGCATATCGCTATTTGCAGGAAAACATCAACCGATCCCAGCTGTCCGTCCGCGAAGTCGCCGCCGAGATTGGGGTAACGGAACGCGCATTGCAACTGGCATTCAAGAAATCGCTTGGCCTCTCGCCGAAGCAGCTAATCAGACGTTTGCGAATGGAAGGTGTCCGTGAAGACTTGCGGAACGATTCGATCGGTGGTCGTCGTGAAATCCTCTCTACGGCAAATAAGTGGGGGGTGCGAACCTACACGGCGCTCGTTCGCAGCTATCACAAGCAGTTTGACGAATCCCCTTCGGACGCCTTAAGCCGGAGGCCCACACCGAGCTTACCTAAAAGCTCTTCCTGAACCGCCCCGGGTTTTGTGGAGGCTCCAACTCTTGAGAGAATGGAGCCATGAACAAGAAGGCAATCAAGTTTTCCCCGGAAGTCCGGGAACGTGCCGTACGCCTGGTGCGCGAGCAGCGTAGCGAACATCCGTCGATGTGGGCGGCGATCGAATCGATTGCACCGATGATCGGCTGCACGCCGCAGACGCTGCACGAATGGGTCAAGCGCGACCAGGTCGACCAGGGCGAGCGCGATGGCGTGACCACGGACGAGCGCGAACGCCTCAAGGCCCTGGAGCGCGAGGTCAAGGAACTGCGCCGTGCCAACGAGATTCTCAAGGTGGCGAGCGCGTTTTTCGCCCAGGCGGAGCTCGACCGCCGTTTCAAGTCCTGAAGGCCTTCGTCGATCAGCATCGCGACACCTTTGGGGTCGAGCCGATCTGCAAGGTCTTGCAGATCGCCCCGTCGGGCTACCGACGCCATGCTGCGCAGCTTCGCGATCCGTCCAGACGCTGCACCCGCGCGAAACGCGATGAGATTCTGCAACCCGAGATCAAGCGTGTCTGGCAGGCCAACATGCAGGTCTATGGCGTGCCGAAGGTCTGGAAGCAGATGAACCGGGAAGGCATTGTGGTGGCACGCTGCACGGTCGGACGTCTGATGAAGCTGCAAGGCCTGCGTGGTGCGGTTCGCGGCAAGCGGGTTCGCACGACGACTCCCGAGACGAGCGCACCACGCCCGCTGGACCGGGTCAACCGGCAATTCAAGGCTGAGCGGCCGAATCAGCTCTGGGTGTCGGACTTCACGTATGTCTCGACGTGGCAGGGCTGGCTTTACGTGGCGTTCGTGATCGACGTATTCGCCCGCCGTATTGTTGGCTGGCGCGTCAGTTCGTCGATGACCACGGACTTCGTTCTGGACGCACTTGAGCAGGCGCTGTACGCGCGGCAACCGGGCGGCGATGGAACGTTGATACACCACTCCGACAGGGGATCGCAACGTCAGCATTTGCTACAGCGAACGGCTGGCCGAAGCGGGCATCGAGCCTTCTGTCGGCAGTCGTGGCGACAGCTACGATAATGCGCTGGCCGAAACGATCAACGGCTTGTACAAGACAGAACTGATTCATCGGCGTGCCCCGTGGAAAACGAGGGAATCCGTCGAACTGGCGACGCTGGAATGGGTGGCCTGGTACAACCATCATCGGCTGATGGAACCGCTCGGCTATATCCCGCCCGCCGAAGCTGAGGCAAACTACTACAGGCAACTCAGAAATATCACTGACGTGCCCGCATTAACTTAAACCAACCAGCCTCCACGATTCCCGGGGCGGTTCACCATTGCAATTATCGACACTTCTTCGATGGTTCACTTTCGTTCGCCTCCTTCCTACATACCTGACGGGATTCATCCCGCCTTTTCCTCAGACGCTCACCACACCCGCTCTTAACGAATGCAGCTCTAGGTGGTTTGGTATCACCGCCTGATCGGCGAAACCGAGGGGCCAACCCTCATCACGGATACAGCATGTACAGCGACCTTCGGTCGCTTTCCTTCTTGGCACACCGACAACTACCTTGACGCGCGCCGGAGGATGCCGGAACAAATCGCCTTCGCTCACCGCTGTCTTCGGACCCATCCAGACCTCGACATGCAGGAAACTACCCACAATCTGCCAGGTTCCTGCAAAAGGCTCTCCGGAATGTGCAGGTCCGACTAATGGGACCTTGCTAAAAGCCTTTGGCCTTGCCGAAGGGGAGCGTTATAGTGCGTTTACTCGAAAATTGGAAAGCGATTTTGAGGCGCGGTAGAGCTGGTGTCCACTTCATTACTGAACGATCGTTCAGTGTTACACGTGGCTTCAGGCACTTTAGTCAAAATTATCAAAAACCACCCGGGTTCTGGAAGTTTAAATGCGATGACGTGAATTGCCATCACATCTTATAGTCATGTGCCGCTTCGCTAAGGCAAAAAGCCCTACTGTGACGTTTTACCGATCGCCATCACTCAGGGGCCATTTTAACCTTTCGAAATTTTCAAAGAAGGCATTTACGAAATTTCTTACCAGTTCCATAACTCTATATATAGGCACGGAATTGCCTTCCGTTTCCCAAACAGCAAGGAACTTCTTCGTATCAGCTCTCATCGTCTTCCTCACATATCCTCTCACCATGAGCGAGCCCCCAGAATTCGATCGCCCACGATTCCCATTTTTCAATTGTGTCGAAGACATTCAGAGGAACTCGTTGGAGGCCGCTCTGCAGGCGGTGGTGCGGCACTATGACCGCTTTCTTGATGAGGAACTTCTCCCGGCGCAAAAACAGTATGCCGACATCCTGGATACGTTTCAGGGCTGGCGAGAGGGTCGTGAGCCTGAGCTCGTCGACACACTCATGGAGGAATTTCGCGAATTCCCGTGCATGAACGACCCCACGGAGAGTATCACCGAGCAGATTTTGCGCAGGGAAGGTTGTTATCCCAAATTCCTGTGCGTCGTGGCTGACGCCCCTTCATGCGTTGATATGGCTCACAACAACAGCCTCAGCTATCTAGATGAAAAGTATCGCTTTGAAGATGAGAATGGAAATCAAAGGATGCTGGCCTACGATATTATGCCGTACGAAGATGAATTCG
The DNA here is from genome assembly GCF_026343935.1 of Paraburkholderia sp. CNPSo 3076. Lineage (NCBI taxonomy): Bacteria > Pseudomonadati > Pseudomonadota > Betaproteobacteria > Burkholderiales > Burkholderiaceae > Paraburkholderia > Paraburkholderia sp. CNPSo 3076. Next base: position 4,864 of record NZ_JAPMAL010000091.1, read on the forward strand.
ACTATAAAGTGGTGCGTAACAAATATCAGGCATTGGGATGCGAACTACGCCTGCGTGAAATAAAGAGATGCATCCTTATCCCAGAAACGGACCTCATGCGTGATGAAGGTGGCCACTTCTGGAGCCGCCCTTATTTTGGAAAATTCGATGTGGCGGCGTACGCTCGTGCGGACATACTATAGAGTCTACCTTGCCTGTCGTGTGTGGGCGGTTTGGGGCATGTGAACTTGCACTTGAGTTCGGAGTTGTATTTTCGTTTTATTCTGTTCGTCGTCGTTTGTGTTGTTTGTGGGCTGTGTGAGCTGTAATAAGGCTGTTGGGAACTGATATTCCTGTTGCCTTTATTTTTAAGTTTCCGTGTTTTCGTCGTGTAAGACGTGCGGTTAGCGCGCCAATATTAATGAATAAAACTACTTTTATCTTGCCCATTATTGTTTGCTCCTGACTTTCCCAGTTTGGCAAATTTTCGTGTTCATTTTTTTTAAAAATGGTCCGACCCACGCATAACTGATGAACGAAGGCACTTCCTTTAGGTTGAGATACGATCTGTCAAAATTGGGTGTGAAAATAAATTCAGACATGCAATAAAATTGTTGTTTTGGCGAGATGTCTTTTCGAACTTCTGACTGGCTCTCTTTGAAGGGGGCAGGTCAGTGCGAGATTCCTTGAATATCCATTTCGTCGCCTTCCCGACAAATGTGCGTGTTCTTAAAAGGACAATTGCGGCACTTCGGCTCACCGGCCAAAACAGGTTTTGTCGCGTTAAGGAAGACGAGTCAAACAAATGGCGATATGATGAGGACTACTTATGTAATCAAGGAGTAGAACTGCTGGGCGGGAGTTTGCGCGATGCCACCGCCTTTCATCTGGCCTTTGACGATCATATGCATGAACTCGATGCCGCCGAGAATGATGCGTGCACAACGAAAATTCTTGAAGCCCAGCATCGACCGGGTGCGACGCTTGATCGCACGGTGATCCTGCTCGACAACGTTGTTCAGGTACTTCTTCTGGCGGATCCTGATCGGCGTCTCACGTTCAGCGTTGA
>NZ_JAPMAL010000092.1:0-5751 GCF_026343935.1 Paraburkholderia sp. CNPSo 3076
GCGCCGAACCCGTTGTGCTGTTCGACTACCAGCCGGGGCGCGGCCAGGAACATCCGAAGAAGTTTCTCGGCGACTACAGCGGCATGCTGATGAGCGACGGCTACAGCGCCTGGCGCACGCTCAAAAAGGCCACGCACTTCGGATGCGTCGCGCACGCCCGGAGGCTGTTCGTCAAGGCGGACAAGGCGGCCGAGAAAAAAACGGACTCCGGCAAACAGAAGATACCTAACGCTCGTGTGGCGAAAGCGCTCGAATACTTCCAGGCCCTGTACCGTGTCGAGGCGCTCGCCAAGGGCGAACTGCCTGATGGCCAGACGCGCGCTGATTACACATATGGCTTGCGGCAAAAGCATAGCGTGCCGGTGCTCGAGGCCTTCAAGGCGTGGCTCGACGAACTGGCGCTCAAGGTACTGCCCCAGAGTCTGCTCGGCAAGGCAATCGCCTATACACCCAACCAGTGGCAATATCTGAGCCGCTACGTCACCGATGGTTGCGCTCCCATCGATAATAATGTTTGCGAACGTGACATCAGACCGTTTGCCACTTCGAGAAATTATCGACATCCGATGGTTATCAAAGGTTCGCCTCCTACGTGCAAGCAATAGTCCCTGTTTCCATGGTTAGAATCCGTGGAGCGCGTCCCACAACCTTCCATAATTTGGAGTACTTTCCTCTTGCTGTCTTGTCGTTTTGGGGAGAGTCATCATGCCAACGCACTCACGCGTCAGACCCGGCCACATCCTTGCGCAACGGTGGTTTTCCGATGCAGGCTTGGGGGCGCATGCGGATTCATACTGCCGATATCTGACCGAACGTGGATATCGGCAGGTAACTGTCGAGAGCTATTTCCGGAGTGTCGCGCACTTCGTGCACTGGATATCAGGTCAGGGAATGGGCCTGCGTGAACTCAGCGGACCATTGATTGATCGATTTCTCTACGACCATCTTCCGCACTGCCATTGCGCGGGCAAATGCAAAAGAACGGGAGCCGACATGCATGCCGCATTGATGCGTTTCTTGGAGATGCCGGATGTCACCCATGCACAGCCAGTTTCGAATGCGTCGGTGTTCATCGCACGAGAGCTTGCCGATTTCGATCACCACTTGATGGAAGTTTGCGGGCTCGCCGATAGCACCCGAAGTGCACGCAAGCTACATGTCGGAGAATTTCTCGTTGATCGGTTTGGTACCCGCAAGGTCGACATTTCCAGGCTCAAGCCGGATGATGTCTCCCGCTTTGTCCTGCACCGCACACGTGGCCTCGCACCCGGTACGATCAGGGGTGTGAGCAATTCGCTGCGCCGCTATTTCCGATTCAAGGCCAGTCACGGCATCCCAACTACAGCGCTCATCGCCGCATTGCCGCGTGTACCTTCATGGCGGCTCGCAGGGTTGCCCGATGTGCTATCGGCTGTGGAGATCAGGCAACTGCTCAGTGCCTTTGACCACAACAATCCAACCGGCATGCGCGACTATGCCATTACACGTTGTTTGCTGGACCTCGGCTTGCGACGCACAGAAGTCGCTCACCTGTGCCTTGGTGACATCGACTGGCGTGCTGGGACCTTGAATTTGCACAGTAAGGGCGGTCGAATTGACATCGTGCCTTTGCCTCAACAAACCGGCGAAGCAATCGCCAGGTACCTGCGGGACGGGCGACCTCAAACGACGCGGCGCGAGGTTTTTGTACGCCATCGTCCACCGCTCAATACTGAAGCCAATCTGGACATCGTGAGAAACGCGGTGCGCTACGCTGCGGAACGTTGCGGACTTCAGCAACGCGTGCGCGGGACGCACATTTTCCGGTACACGATGGCATGTCGGATGACACAAGTCGGCACCCCATTCAAAGAAATCGCCGACGTACTGCGTCACCGCTGCCTCGACACGACGTCCATTTATGCGAAGCTGGACGTTCCATCGCTTCGGCGGGTGGCGCTGCCCTGGCCGGGGAGGGTCTCATGAGCCGCCCAAATTCGTTCATGACGTGGGTCAACGACTACCTCGCGATTCGCCGTCAGGCGGGCTATGCGCTCAAGGCGGAAGGCGGAGTGCTTCGTGACTTCGCCCGATTTGCCGAGCGGATCGGCTATCAGGGGGCGCTGACCAGACAGCTTGCCGTTCGATGGGCCAGTAGTTCTCCCGGTGGTCGGCGGTTGACGGCAGCACGGAGAATCGAGGTGTTGCGGCCGTTCGCCAGATACTGTCAGCAATTCGATCCCGCAACGGAGGTTCCTCCTCGATCGCTGTTAGGTCCGGCCCGTCGTCGATTGGCGCCACATATCTTTAGTGCCACTGAAATCATTGAGCTAATGGCGGCCTGCGCTGGTCTTTACCCGCCAGGCGGCTTGCGCGGCTCAAGCTGCGCGACCATCTTCGGATTGATGGCGTCGACAGGCCTGCGAATCTCGGAAGCGACGGCGCTGACCCGCTCGGATGTCGATCTTACGCATCAGCTACTTTATATTCGGCACGCGAAGCTGGGTAAATCACGATGGGTCCCGATACACCACACTACGGCTCGCGCGCTGCAGCGCTATGCGAACACGCGTGACCTCGAACATCTCGCCGGGAACTGCGAGGCATTTTTCGTTTTTGACTATGGGCGTCCTGCCTCCACACGAAGCGTCGAGTATGCCTTTCATGTTCTCCGTGACACATTGAAGTGGCAACCTCGCGGCGACCATGGCCGGCTCCGCCTGCATGACCTAAGACATTCGTTCGTCTGCCACAGGCTAGAGGACTGGTACGCACGTGGACTGGACGTAGATCGAAGCATTCTTGCCTTGTCGACCTACCTTGGGCACGTCAAAGTCACCGACACGTACTGGTATGAGACAGCCACCCCGGAACTGCTAGCCATCGCAGCCCAACGCTTCGTGAGATGCCAGCGAGGTACATCATGAGCAAGTCCTCCATACAACCGTTTCCAGCGCTACTGCAGAAATTCTTTACGCAGCGCCTGCAACAGCAGAGACACGTAAGCCCCCGGACTGTGACGGCCTACCGCGACAGCTTCCGCTTGCTGTTAGCCTTTGCATACCAACGTCTGCACAAGCGTCCCTCCGATCTTGCTATAGAAGATCTGACAGCTTCATTCATTCTCGAGTTTCTCCGCCATCTTGAACAGGATCGCCATAATTGCATTCGGAGCCGCAACGCGAGGTTTGCCGCCATACGGTCGTTTATGGAATATGTCTCGTTCGAGGAGCCGTCAGTGCTGGCAATCGCGCGATCCGTATTGGCAATTCCGATGAAGCGGTTCGAGCAACCTCTCGTCGGATTTCTGTCTCGTGAGCATATTGAAGCGATTATCGCCGCTCCTGACACGGGAACGTGGACGGGTCAACGTGACCACATCATGCTCGTAACGCTGTACAACACCGGCGCGCGTGTTTCCGAGCTCCTTGAGATGCGTGTATCCGATCTCGTTTTCGGTCCGATCGCATGGGTACGCATTCATGGCAAGGGCCGAAAGGAGCGTTCTGTGCCGCTGTGGCCGGACACGGCCAGAGAACTGAAGCGCTGGTTGAAGCAATATCCGCGGAACCCTCACGAACCGCTTTTCCCTGGTCGGTCCGGCGCTCCGCTAACGCGAGTCGGGTTTGCCGAACGGCTGAACCTCGCAGTCGAGGAGGCATCGAGGAAATTTCCTGAACTTGCGCTACGCCATGTCCATCCGCATCTTGTTCGGCACTCCGTAGCGATGCACATGCTGCAATCCGGTGTAGATATCACCGTCATCGCGCTATGGCTCGGTCACGAAAGCCCAGTCACAACCCATCGATATGTTGAAGCCGATCTTGGAATGAAGGAGCGGGCGCTAAAATCCCTCCAGGCGCCTTCGCGAAAGCCGATCCGATATCGCCCCGAAGACGATGTGCTTCGCTTCCTGGAGACCCTGTAGTTATGGAAACCAGATCGACTGGACACGCTTTTGACGTGCCGATCTGTCAATCGACGGTCCCGCGTTTGCGGGACCGTGCAGACGTTTGCTGGTCTCCTTCGGTCGCGTAGCCGGACGAACCTTCGATAACTATCGAGTGTCGATAATTTCTCTTAGGGAAACACTTCCCTAAGAGAAAGTCATGGCTGTTTAGCGACACAGTTGATGGCGCAAAAGCGAGCGCCACGGTGTACAGCCTGATGTTGACGTGCAGAGCCTGCGGCGTCGAGCCATACGACTACCTGCTACACATACTCACCGAGTTGCCGCAGCGTGCGCCGGACGCAGATGTAACCGACCTTCTGCCGTTCAATTACGCGCGGCAACAAAAGGAAAAGGAAGAGACCGGCTGACGAACTGAATGCGCGTCGGCGTGCTGGCCCACGCGCAGGCTCATCACCTCGACGCGAATATCGCCGGTTGACCCCGACCATCGCGGTACGGCTGCGCTTGCCCGTCTGTCGCAAACGATTCTTTATTCGGTGTGCTGAAATCACCGCTTACGTTCGTTGTCAGGCTCATGCAGCATAGTCCGTGGGGTAAGGGGTGCACTGCGCACGCTCTTGCCTCCATGCACCAACGCCATGCAAGACACTCAACAACATTTCGCCGTCGATGTCTTCGTCGGCGTCGATGTCGATGTCGGTAAAGGCCAGCATCATACCGTTGCGTACGATCGGAACGGCAGGCGCCTGTACCACAAGGCGCTAGCCAACGACGAGGTCAAGCTGCAAGGCCCTCATTGCAGCACTCAAGAAGCATCAATCCTCCCCGTACCCATCTAAAAACAGCGCGGCAGCCGAGGCCATGGTTTTATCTTTTTTGCGGAGATCGCGCTCGAGTGCCCTGATGCGGAACCGAGTAGCCTTTGACTCACCTCGAGTGACACGTCCAAAGGCGCGCAGCCCCTCCATGGCAGCTTTGCCCCATAGCATAAACTCCAACGGATCTACATTATTGTTCTCCAAAAAGGCGTTCCTAGCGGTCTCATCGGGGATCCGCATCGCATCACCCACCAGCCGAAGCATTTTCTGCGGAGTCCATCCCCGGCGACGCGCGTCAGTGGCCATCGCTTGCGCGCGCCAGTTCTCGAGTGTGTGCGCTGGCACACCCGTTTCCATTGAAACCGCTTCCAACGGTTCCTTTTTAGGCGGCATCAAGCGTTTTTGAATCTCGGCTTTGAATTGCTGTTTATAACGCGGCACCTTTATCTCTTATTGCCCTCACGGTTCAAATACTACCGGACCACATCCATTCCGCTTTTGTGGGGGGGCAACCCACAGCGACTGTAAGAATGCAGCGCCGGTGATAACCAGATTACTGTAGAACATGGTGCCCCATTGTTGCAGGACTCGCCCAGAGCACAGCGAAAATGATCAGTGCGGAAGCGAACTGCTGTCCGCACCTGTTTGCTCGTTTCGAGACGGCTGTATTGCGTGAGCCGATCTTCACTTAACACAGGAGCGCTAATGCGCCGACCGAAAGACTGTGGGGTCCGCTGAAGGTCTGAGCTTGCCCCCGAAAAACGAATCCCTTGCTGAAAAGGTAGACTAAAGCAAGGAGAAGAACGATGAAAAGCAAGGCAAAGCGGGCACAGTACACGCTCGAGTTCAAGCTGGAAGCTGTGCGGCTGGTGAAAGCCGGGCAGAGCATGGCAGCAGTGGCGGCGACACTGGGCGTGGTTGAACAGACACTGTACAACTGGGTGAAGGCTGACCGGGAAGGCAAGCTCGCGGGAGCAGGCACGAAGCCCGTGAGCCCCGAACAGATGGAACTGGCGCGGCTGCGTGCGGAGGTAGCGCGCC
>NZ_JAPMAL010000093.1:0-4854 GCF_026343935.1 Paraburkholderia sp. CNPSo 3076
TGGATGAAAGCGGGGGATCGCAAGACCTCGCGCTATTGGGGTGGCCGATGGCGGATTAGCTAGTTGGTGGGGTAAAGGCCCACCAAGGCGACGATCCGTAGCTGGTCTGAGAGGACGACCAGCCACACTGGGACTGAGACACGGCCCAGACTCCTACGGGAGGCAGCAGTGGGGAATTTTGGACAATGGGCGCAAGCCTGATCCAGCAATGCCGCGTGTGTGAAGAAGGCCTTCGGGTTGTAAAGCACTTTTGTCCGGAAAGAAATCCTGATGGCTAATATCCGTCGGGGATGACGGTACCGGAAGAATAAGCACCGGCTAACTACGTGCCAGCAGCCGCGGTAATACGTAGGGTGCGAGCGTTAATCGGAATTACTGGGCGTAAAGCGTGCGCAGGCGGTGATGTAAGACCGATGTGAAATCCCCGGGCTTAACCTGGGAACTGCATTGGTGACTGCATCGCTGGAGTATGGCAGAGGGGGGTAGAATTCCACGTGTAGCAGTGAAATGCGTAGAGATGTGGAGGAATACCGATGGCGAAGGCAGCCCCCTGGGCCAATACTGACGCTCATGCACGAAAGCGTGGGGAGCAAACAGGATTAGATACCCTGGTAGTCCACGCCCTAAACGATGTCAACTGGTTGTCGGGCCTTCATTGGCTTGGTAACGTAGCTAACGCGTGAAGTTGACCGCCTGGGGAGTACGGTCGCAAGATTAAAACTCAAAGGAATTGACGGGGACCCGCACAAGCGGTGGATGATGTGGATTAATTCGATGCAACGCGAAAAACCTTACCTACCCTTGACATGTACGGAAGTCCGCTGAGAGGTGGATGTGCCCGAAAGGGAGCCGTAACACAGGTGCTGCATGGCTGTCGTCAGCTCGTGTCGTGAGATGTTGGGTTAAGTCCCGCAACGAGCGCAACCCTTGTCCCTAGTTGCTACGCAAGAGCACTCCAGGGAGACTGCCGGTGACAAACCGGAGGAAGGTGGGGATGACGTCAAGTCCTCATGGCCCTTATGGGTAGGGCTTCACACGTCATACAATGGTCGGAACAGAGGGTTGCCAAGCCGCGAGGTGGAGCCAATCCCAGAAAACCGATCGTAGTCCGGATCGCAGTCTGCAACTCGACTGCGTGAAGCTGGAATCGCTAGTAATCGCGGATCAGCATGCCGCGGTGAATACGTTCCCGGGTCTTGTACACACCGCCCGTCACACCATGGGAGTGGGTTTTGCCAGAAGTGGCTAGTCTAACCGCAAGGAGGACGGTCACCACGGCAGGATTCATGACTGGGGTGAAGTCGTAACAAGGTAGCCGTATCGGAAGGTGCGGCTGGATCACCTCCTTTCATGAGCTCATCGCTCACTGCGTTTTAAGCGCTCACACTTGTCGGCTGTAAGAAAGACAGACTCAGGGGTCTGTAGCTCAGTCGGTTAGAGCACCGTCTTGATAAGGCGGGGGTCGATGGTTCGAATCCATCCAGACCCACCACTGTCTGTGGCGGGCAGATCCCCTTGAGTATGTGTGACTGGGGGATTAGCTCAGCTGGGAGAGCACCTGCTTTGCAAGCAGGGGGTCGTCGGTTCGATCCCGTCATCCTCCACCAATCCTCAATGCACAGCGTTCTGCACGAAGCAGAACCTTTTGCATTGGCGATTGAGCCAGTCAGAGCGGTACGACGCATCACTGCGAAAGTATCGGCTGTCGTTCTTTAACAATCAGGAAGAAGTAGTAAAGAGATTCATCCGAACGCGGACAGAGATGGCCGTCAAGTAGGTGAATCAGGGTTGTGATTGTATCAATGTATTTTTAAGTGATCGAAAGATTGCCTTGAAATACGGCGCAACACGAATACTCAACCTGTAGCGAGTGAGCCTCGCCGTGAGCAATCATGGCCGAGACACACCCGTTATAGGGTCAAGCGAACAAGTGCATGTGGTGGATGCCTTGGCGATCACAGGCGATGAAGGACGCGGTAGCCTGCGAAAAGCTACGGGGAGCTGGCAAACGAGCTTTGATCCGTAGATGTCCGAATGGGGAAACCCACTCCGAATGGAGTATCCGTGACTGAATACATAGGTCATGTGAGGCGAACGCGGCGAACTGAAACATCTAAGTAGCCGCAGGAAAAGAAATCAACCGAGATTCCCAAAGTAGTGGCGAGCGAAATGGGACCAGCCTGTACTCTTTATCCGTACCGTCAGCCAAACGCTCTGGAAAGTGCGGCCATAGTGGGTGATAGCCCCGTAGGCGAAGACGGAATGGAAGAACTAGGTGTACGACAAGTAGGGCGGGACACGTGAAATCCTGTCTGAAGATGGGGGGACCATCCTCCAAGGCTAAATACTCGTGATCGACCGATAGTGAACCAGTACCGTGAGGGAAAGGCGAAAAGAACCCCGGGAGGGGAGTGAAACAGATCCTGAAACCGCATGCATACAAACAGTCGGAGCCTCGCAAGGGGTGACGGCGTACCTTTTGTATAATGGGTCAGCGACTTACATTCAGTGGCAAGCTTAACCGAATAGGGCAGGCGTAGCGAAAGCGAGTCCGAACAGGGCGTTCAGTCGCTGGGTGTAGACCCGAAACCAGGTGATCTATCCATGGCCAGGTTGAAGGCACGGTAACACGTGCTGGAGGACCGAACCCACTAACGTTGAAAAGTTAGGGGATGAGCTGTGGATAGGGGTGAAAGGCTAAACAAACCTGGAAATAGCTGGTTCTCTCCGAAAACTATTTAGGTAGTGCCTCGTGTATCACCTTCGGGGGTAGAGCACTGTCATGGTTGAAGGGTCCATTGCGGATTACTTCGCCATAGCAAACTCCGAATACCGAAGAGTGCAATCACGGGAGACAGACATCGGGTGCTAACGTCCGGTGTCAAGAGGGAAACAACCCAGACCGCCAGCTAAGGTCCCCAAATATGACTAAGTGGGAAACGAAGTGGGAAGGCTAAAACAGTCAGGAGGTTGGCTTAGAAGCAGCCACCCTTTAAAGAAAGCGTAATAGCTCACTGATCGAGTCGTCCTGCGCGGAAGATGTAACGGGGCTAAGTCATATACCGAAGCTGCGGATGCGAGCTAGTCTCGCATGGTAGGAGAGCGTTCCGTAAGCCTGCGAAGGTGCGTTGAAAAGCGTGCTGGAGGTATCGGAAGTGCGAATGCTGACATGAGTAGCGATAAAGGGGGTGAAAGGCCCCCTCGCCGTAAGCCCAAGGTTTCCTACGCAACGTTCATCGGCGTAGGGTGAGTCGGCCCCTAAGGCGAGGCAGAAATGCGTAGCTGATGGGAAGCAGGTCAATATTCCTGCACCATTGTGAAATGCGATGGGGGGACGGATCGCGGAAGGTTGTCCGGGTGTTGGAAGTCCCGGTCCTTGCATTGGAGAAGGCGCTTTGGCAAATCCGGGCGCGGAATTCAAGGGTGCGAGGCCATTCACCTAGGTGAAGAAGCAACTGGAAGTGGTTCCAAGAAAAGCCTCTAAGCTTCAGTTTCACAGTGACCGTACCGCAAACCGACACAGGTGGGCGAGATGAGTATTCTAAGGCGCTTGAGAGAACTCGGGAGAAGGAACTCGGCAAATTGGTACCGTAACTTCGGGATAAGGTACGCCCTGGTAGCTTGACTGGCTTGCGCCAGAAGGGTGAAGGGGTTGCAATAAACTGGTGGCTGCGACTGTTTAATAAAAACACAGCACTCTGCAAACACGAAAGTGGACGTATAGGGTGTGACGCCTGCCCGGTGCCGGAAGATTAAATGATGGGGTGCAAGCTCTTGATTGAAGTCCCGGTAAACGGCGGCCGTAACTATAACGGTCCTAAGGTAGCGAAATTCCTTGTCGGGTAAGTTCCGACCTGCACGAATGGCGTAACGATGGCCACACTGTCTCCTCCCGAGACTCAGCGAAGTTGAAGTGTTTGTGATGATGCAATCTCCCCGCGGCTAGACGGAAAGACCCCATGAACCTTTACTGTAGCTTTGCATTGGACTTTGAACCGGTTTGTGTAGGATAGGTGGGAGGCTGTGAAGCGGGAACGCTAGTTTCCGTGGAGCCGTCCTTGAAATACCACCCTGATCTGTTTGAGGTTCTAACCTTGGTCCGTGATCCGGATCGGGGACAGTGCATGGTAGGCAGTTTGACTGGGGCGGTCTCCTCCCAAAGGGTAACGGAGGAGTACGAAGGTACGCTAGGTACGGTCGGAAATCGTGCTGATAGTGCAATGGCATAAGCGTGCTTGACTGTGAGACTCACAAGTCGAACAGGTGCGAAAGCAGGTCATAGTGATCCGGTGGTTCTGTATGGAAGGGCCATCGCTCAACGGATAAAAGGTACTCTGGGGATAACAGGCTGATACCGCCCAAGAGTTCATATCGACGGCGGTGTTTGGCACCTCGATGTCGGCTCATCTCATCCTGGGGCTGTAGCCGGTCCCAAGGGTATGGCTGTTCGCCATTTAAAGAGGTACGTGAGCTGGGTTTAAAACGTCGTGAGACAGTTTGGTCCCTATCTGCCGTGGGCGCTGGATATTTGAAGGGACCTGCTCCTAGTACGAGAGGACCGGAGTGGACGAACCTCTGGTGTACCGGTTGTCACGCCAGTGGCATCGCCGGGTAGCTATGTTCGGAAGAGATAACCGCTGAAAGCATCTAAGCGGGAAACTCGCCTTGAGATGAGATATCCCCGGGGCTTCGAGCCCCTTGAAGGGTCGTTCGAGACCAGGACGTTGATAGGTCAGGTGTGGAAGCGCAGTAATGCGTTAAGCTAACTGATACTAATTGCCCGTAAGGCTTGATCCTATAACAGGTGTGCCTCCGCCCCGCGTGGGTGAGCAGGACGCACAGGTTGAGAGAATC
>NZ_JAPMAL010000094.1:0-4799 GCF_026343935.1 Paraburkholderia sp. CNPSo 3076
GCCTGAGGACACGAAGGTCCGATCCTCGAAATATCTCAATAATCTGGTCGAGCAGGACCACCGCAACATCAAGTCCCGGACGAAAGTCATGCTCGGCTTCAAACGTTTCAGGAACGCAGCGATCACGCTCTCTGGTATTGAGTTGGTACATCGCATTCGCAAGGGCCAATTCGGCCTCGCGAAGCTCGGCCTCAAAGATACCACGGCGCCCGCAGTCTGGGAGGCCGTCCTGTCTGCTTGATGAGGTATCCTCTATATAACAACAATCTCGTACAGACCGCCTATTTGCACCAGAGCCACGCACGGCACAAACAGGACACGCTCTTCCCTCGACAAGGAAGACAAGGCCGATCTCCGCCGAAGCGTTCAATTCTTATCGGTTCAAGCTCTATCCGATCGTGAAGGTAGGCGTGACGGGCTCTGATGTGATGGACGACTCCCGCCCTTCGGGGTTCGGCATATGCCAAAGTGGAGAAGTCGTGACTTCCACGGCACCCATTAGCGGGCCTGTGTCAAGCGAGTAGCCAATAGCATGGCCGGGTTGGCGGCCAGTTTTGATTTTCAAGCCCCCCAATTTGCAGCAGCTGAGCGCGCCCGTTTCTTCAGTTCATGGCTGCGACGGATCGCGCCAGGCACCCGTCAGGATCAAGCGAGCGGCAATGCAACGGATGCCGTTCGCCCTGGTGGCTTCGCCACCCCAGAAGAATATTGGTGCCGCAATGCGTCCATGGGTTCGCACAAATCTGAGGGCTGCCAGTGGGCCGGCGCCAATCTAGGGTTGGCTCGCATTGCGGGCGATCCGCTTTGACTGCGCATCGGGCGACGGCGGCCCGGCATCCCATTCAAAGTGGTGGCTGCGGCTCCATCCGTCGAACGGGGCTTACCGGTCGTCGTCGTTACTCCTACGCGAAACAGCGGGTCCTATCAAATGGCTTGCGCTCCTTCAGCATATGGAAACACGCGCGCGCCAGCTTGTGTGCCAGGGCTTTGCGCGCCACGATCGGATTCGTCCTGGCCTTCTTGCGCTCGTAGAAGCGCCTGGCCGGGTCGCAAAAGCGCTGCGCGAAGTTGGCCGCCTCGATGAACGCCCAGGCGAGATACTTGTTGCCGTTTCTGGTGTTGCCTTCGCCTTTCTTCTTGCCGTTGCTCATGCGCTGGCTGTCCACGCAGCGTGCATAGGAAGCGAAGTTGCCAGCGCTCGCAAACCGATCGATTGAGCCGATCTCCAACAGGATGACGGTTGCAAGTGTGTGGCCAATACCGGGCACCGTAGTGAGCAACGCATAGTCAAGTTCGGGCGCAACTTTGTCATGAAGGCGCTTTTCCAGGATGTTGATCTGGGCAGAGAGCGTCGTGATGACCGCGACGTTGGCCCGAACCGCGAGTGATACATCGTCTGGCAAGTGCATTTGTTCAATGGCTTGTTCGCCCAGGCTCTTGACCTGATTGCTCGTGATTCGTTTGCCGTATTGACGGGCTGTAATGTTCTCAACCGCGAGAATATGCTGGGTACGACTGCGTACAAGTTGCTGCCGTTTCCTGGCGAGATCGCGTACCACACGCACCTCGGGCGGCAGGATAGTGCCCGTGGGCAGGATCCTGCCGCCCGAAATGCGAAGCGTGCGTGATCTCGCCCGCAAACGCATGCAGCTGGTCCGCAGCCGCACCAGCCACATGCTTGCGATCGAGCACATCACGGCTCGCCATCATGGCATGCGCATCTCGAGTCCCGAGGTTCTGCGACTGACGGCCGAAACCATCGACCAGATGGGGCTGCCTGCCGAGGTCGCGCTGGCCATGCAGGCCAACCTGGCTGTCGTCACAACGCTTTGCACCCAGATCGGACTACTGGAAAAGCGGCTTGGCGACAAGGTCAGGCCGCGACCCGAGTATGCGTTGCTCACCACCGTACCCGGCATCGGCCAGATCCTGGCAACGGTCATCCTGCTGGAAACCGGCTCCATCGAGCGTTTCGCCAGCGTCGGCAACTTCGCCTCCTATGCGCGCTGCGTGGACAGCTGCCACACCAGCAACGGCAAGAAGAAAGGTGAAGGCAACATCCGTAACGGCAACCGATACCTGTCCTGGGCGTTCATGGAAGCCGCCAATTTCGCCCAACGCTATTGCACCGACGCCCGGCGGTTTTATGAACGCAAGAAAGCCAAGACCAACCCGATCGTGGCTCGCAAGGCGCTTGCGCACAGACTGGCGCGCGCGTGCTTCCACATTCTGAAGGAGAACAAACCATTTGACGTGACGCGCTGCTTCACGTGATGCTTTCGACGGCGACCGGCAAGCCCCGTGGGAAGATTGGGTCCCAGCCCAGAAATTTGAATGGGATGCCGTGCCGCCGTCCCCCGACATGCAGTCAAGGCGGATCGCCTGCAACGCGAGCCATCGGTGGATTGGCGCCCGGATCGGGCAGCCCCTGAACTTGTACAAATTCCATGGACGCGTTGCGGTACCAATGTTCTTCCGGGACGGCATGGCCGTCAGGGCGAAAGGCACCGCTTGTACCGCCGATTGCTTGATCCAGATGGGTGTCTGGCGCGATTCGTCGCAGCCAGGATTGAAGTCACGGGCGCGTTCGGCCGCTTGCATTCGGGCATGGCAACTGGAAAACGGTCGCTCAGGCAGCCGGGGATGTTGATTGCTCACTTGACGCCGGCCCGCTAATGGGTGTCTTCCCATGCGAACACGCGCTCGATCGTACGAAACCGCTCTTTAAAAATGGCCAGATCGAACAGCGGCTTGCGGCCTCGCTTCGTGCGTTTCCTGCCACGCGGGTTCGGATTGATGTTGGGCACCATCCCGCGGTTGAATATCGCCTTGCGATTGGCGCGACAATCGTAGACGCCGTCCAGGCTGACCACGGTGTCACGCAGGTCCAGCCTTGCTTCACGGGCAATCCGTATCACCTGCGGCAGCGCGTCACGCAGCAGCGGCGATTCGTTGCGATTGCCTGGTGCCGACACGAACGGGGCGATCACATTGCAGTTCCGGTCACAGAAGGCAACGACCTTGTCACCCTTCATGTTCTTGTGGCCGCTGAAGCCAATGTTGTCGCCGCCTTTTTTCGCTGCCGTGGTGGTGCCGTCGCCATGGATGACGCTGGTGTCCAGCAACTGGTCGTGCTCAAGCCGTACCACCGACTCGAGGAAGACGGCGTCGAAACATTCGCATGCCTGCCAGCGGCGAAAGGCCCGATAGATGCTCGTGTAGTGGATCTCCGGCCTGCCGTCCCGATCCATTGCAATCGGCAGCGCCTTCCATTGACATCCCAGGTAAAGCAGTTTCAGGATGTAGTTGAAGATCGCGTGCGCGCTCAGTTTGGATGCCGGTCCCCGGCGTCCTGCCGTGAGGTGCGGCAAGACAAATTGTTCGAACTGCCCGAGGCTCAATTCCGTTGGAATCCGTTGCCATTGCTGGCTTTGCGCCATTATCGACCGCCAAAGATCGGGGATTCTAGCGGATCCGGCAGAAATCGGCGAAACTCATACCCACAAAGGACTTCAGACAAATTCAGCAGCCTTGAAAAACCCGCAACCAGTTGACGCACTATTTGATGCACCCGTCAGTATTGTCTTTTGCGCGCGCTGGGGCCCCGAACAGGCAGGAACTCGTCGACGCGGTGGCGGCCGGCAGCCGCTGGCCTTGGCACCGTTTGTCCGGAAGCCCACATCCCCTACATCCGTCGGCGCGATTGGAAGAAATGCGTCACACCACACCGAGATGGCCAGGCTCCGTTGGCAGAGTCGTACTTGCATGCAGCGCCAGCGACCATCAGCCGTACGCCTACCTCCTGCACAGGCTCACCGGATGGCCACCGCGCGAACCCGCTACGATCTGGTTGAGCGTTTACCGCCCCACATCGCAAAGCTCAAACCATCGCAGGGCATTGAGTTCGACTGCGGCCGCGCTTGAAACCCTTAGCGATCGATGCGCATGTGGTAGCGTTGGCCCAATTATTGCGCTTGCTTTTCGCAGACCATTACGAGTGGATTGAATGACGACTGAACACGAAATCAAATCTCACGGCGCTGCAGTCACAGCCAGCGTTTTTTTGCGCGCGCGCCCAATACGGGTGCGGAGCCTGCGCCTGCTCCGAACCCCCGACCCTTGTCTGGAACGGAATCACGCAGGGACTGCGTACACGCACGAGGAATGGCGCGGCTCTGATGGTGCAAATAGCTTGGAGGCGAATCGGTTAAGGTGTCGGGCTGAACGAATTGAGAACCGACGATGTGCAAGCTGAAGAGCCCGGACGAACTGTTTGCAGGCCGTCACTTTGACCGCGATGTGATCATTCTGTGTGTTCGCTGGTACCTGCGCTACAAGCTTAGCTTGCGCGATCTGGTCGAAATGATGGCGGAACGGGGTCTGGCGCTGGCCCACACGACGATCCTGCGCTGGGTGCGGCGCTTTGCGCCGGAGTTCGTCAAACGGTGGAATCGCTTCGGCAGGCCCACCGGCCAGTCCTGGCGTGTTGATGAAACTTATCTCAAGCTGCGCGGCAAGTGGGTCTATCTTTATCGGGCGGTGGATCGGGTGGGCCAGACGGTTGACTTCATGCTCCGTGCAAAGCGCGACGTGGAGGCGGCAAAAGCCTTTTTCAGGAAGGCGATCAGACATCAGGGCCAGCCACCGAAGACCATCACGCTTGACGGCTATGCGGCCTCGCACCGCGCCGTGCGCGAGATGAAGGCCGATGGCTTGCTGCCTGAGGACACGAAGGTCCGATCCTCGAAATATCTCAATAATCTGGTCGAGCAGGACCACCGCAACATCAAGTCCCGGAC
>NZ_JAPMAL010000095.1:0-4761 GCF_026343935.1 Paraburkholderia sp. CNPSo 3076
TCTACCGGTGGCTCGCTAGACACCGGGCCTGCCGCACCGAACACGTCGGCCGCGCGCTCCTGCAACTGCCGTTTCCATTCCGTGATCTGGTTCGGATGCACATCGAACTGCTGCGCCAGTTCGGCCAGCGTCCGCTCGCCCTTGACTGCCGCCAGGGCCACTTTCGCTTTGAACGCCGCTGAGTGCGTGCGTCGGGTTCGTTTCGTCATTTCCTCGGTTCCTTTGCCTGCATTATCGCTGGCTCAGGCCCCGGCCGTTCCACTTATCCCGCTGTCCGATTTTGCGCGGCCACCTCTCTTCCAGCAGGACCCGGTTCGTTACCGCGATCACCTCACGCTCGTCGATCGCTTCCTCGCCGGTCATATCCAGCCACCCAACCTCTTGGGCGCGTTGAACTACATGGGGCTCGCGCCGGGCGAAATGGGCGACGACGCGCACCAGTATGCCTGGGTCGAATCGTACCGCGGTACCCGTGACAACAAAGAGGCCGCCTGAGGCTGCCACGCAAAAGAGGACGACATGGCACTGTTCCATGTGATCTCAAATTTTCAATACGACTTCGTATTGCAGCTATTGCCGGTGGATACCGGCAATACGATAGATGAAGTGGCGGCCGCCGCCTCGCTCCATTCGGTGGGCCGACGCGTCGCCCCACGGCCTGAAAAGGTTGTGCGCGTGCGTCGCCAGGGCGCGGAGCAGTTCTACGCGCGCAAGGCAAAGCTCGGCGAGACGGATATCAAGCCGATGGAAACGCTCGAATTCATCTTTTGCGACGAATGAGGTCGACATGGAGTACCAGAAAATCTGCACGCTCGACGACCTGTGGGCAGGCGAGATGATCGGAGCGGAGGTGGATGGCCACGTGATTGTGGTGGTTAATCCAGAAGGCGGCGAGCCGCGCGCCTTTCGGGGCGTTTGTCCGCATCAGGCCATTCCGCTCGTGGAAGGAAAGTTCGACGGCCGCGTGCTGATGTGCCGAGCGCATCAATGGACCTTCGACGTGAATACCGGCAAGGGGATCAATCCTGGCGACTCCCGGCTTCGCGCATACCCCGCGAAGATCGAGGGCGAAGACGTTCTCGTTGCGGTGGGCGGCGTTGAAACCCTCTTTGCCCATTCCTGAATTTCACAGAGAACCGATCATGACCATCGAAACCACCGCCTCGGCTTACCGCAACAACCGCGTGGGTCCCGTGCTTCGTGCGGGCAGCATTACGGCGGGCGTCATCGAAGCCGCGCACGAAGACAACCCCGGCAAGACGATCCGCGTCGACGACAAACTCGCGTATGTGCGCATCGATACGGACGGCGAACTGATCCTGCGCCGCTCCACGCTTGAGGAAACGCTTGGTCGACCGTTCATGATGTCCGAGCTGGAAGTCAGCCTCAGTTCGTTTTCAGGCCGCATCGAAACAACCGAAGGCTACGTGCGGTTTTACTACGAGAAAACGCTTTAACCGGAGACGAGCATGACCCATCCCGAAGTCCTTACGCCGCTGAAAACGTGGAGCCATCTAGCCGCGCGGCGGCGCAAGCCAAGCGAGTATGAGATCGTCTCGACGAACTTGCATTACACCACCGACAACCCTGACGCCCCCTTCGAACTGGACCCAAACTTCGAAATGGCGCAATGGCTCAAGCGCAACCGCAACGCCTCGCCGCTGCGACATCCCGACTGGAACGCATTTCGTGATCCAGACGAGATCGTCTATCGCACCTATAACCTGCTGCAGGATGGTCAGGAAACTTACGTATATTGTCTCCTCGACCAGTTCTCCACGCGCGGTCACGACTCCCAACTCGCCAGGCCATGGGCGGCCTCGCTCGCACGCGTCTATACCCCCGCGCGCTTCCTGTTTCATGCGCTGCAAATGGGCTCAGCTTATCTGTCCCAGATGGCCCCCGCTTCCACGATCTCCAACTGTGCCGCATACCAGACCGCTGACTCTCTGTGCGCTGGCTCACGCACACCGCGTATCGCACCAAGGAACTATCCCTGACTTTTGCGGACCTCGGCTTCGGCAGCGATGAGCGGCGCCGCTGGGAACTCGGGCCGCCTTGGCAGGGCTGGCGCAAACTCGTCGAACAAGCACTCACCGCGTGGGACTGGGCTGAATGCTTTGTCGCGCTAAACCTCGTGGTACGCCCGGCTGTGGAAGAGACCGTATTGCGCAGCCTCGGCGTCACGGCGCGCCAAAACGGCGATACCCTACTCGGCCTTATTACCGATGCGCAGCTCGTCGACACGGAGCGGCATCGGCGTTGGGCCAGCGAACTCGTTCGCATGGCCAGCGAACAGGAAGGCAATCACGCCGTGCTGGGTACGTGGGTGAGCAAATGGGAACCGCTTGCCAACGACGCTATAACAGCATGGTGTGCCGCCCTGCCTGACGCACGCGAAGCTAGCACACGCGCGAAGGAAGCCACGCGCGAATTCCGGCGTTCGATCCGACTGTGAGTCAGGAGGCCTTGAATCGAAGCATTATGAAAGAAGTGTCGTCGGAAGCCGGCCCGCTCCAAAAATTGGGAAACATCAAACGTAACAGCACTTATAGCGGAGTCTTGGATCATGAGGACAATCCTCGCCGCTTCGGCGATTGTATTGCACTCGTTTGCACGATTACCTACGCCACGACCATCGACAGCGGGCTCACGGAGACATGGCCTTGGCGGGGATAGTGGAGGCGACAGGCAGCACTGCTTCCGTTATTGCCGCAGCGCAAGCGTCCCATGCTTCAGCTATAGGATCTACGTCAGGCGGTCAAGGAGGCTACTTCTCCGGGCCTCGCGACGGCGGATAGCAACACCTACAAGCCGGGCCATCGAGCCGATGATTAAGCGATTCCGGAAGCCGAATCGGAAACCTGCACGGATAACTGTCCGAGTGTAGATGCGCTCGCAGTCTTACCAATAACCTATGCGCGAAACATGGCAAAGTGGGCCGGCGACAATAAATGAAAACGAAACTGTTTGTAGCAGCAGTAGCATTATTAGCGACCACCGTAGGCCTCTCGTTGCGCCTACATCAGGTGAACAGGATTTGTGAAACCGCGCGCGAAAACCCTAAGGTAGCCATGGGTTCATCAACGACCTGGCCCGGCAACTGGCCGACGACGAGTTCAGCCAGCGGCTGTTGCCCATTCCGAATATCTCGGGCTTCGCCGGCGAGAAGTCCCGTTGCAGCAGGGTTCGGTGCGAGCGGCAGATTGTGCTTGCTGTCCGTAGTGGCCTTGAACCGTCGCTTGGTGCGCGCCTTGATGCCATGCAGCTTCATCAGCCGCTGAATCCGGTCCTTGCTCACGCGAATGCCTTGCGCAAGCAGCTTTTTCCACACGCGCGGCCAGCCGTACTCGCCTTTGGATTCGGCATGGTCGGCGCGAATGTGGACCAGCAGCGCATCGTTGCTGATGCGTCGGCGCGGCCGATCAGGATCAACGTCGCGGGCCTTACGGTTGTGATAACCGCTGGGACTGACGCCCAGCGCCTGGCAGGCCACGGAAACCGGCCATTGCCGGCTATGCCGTTCGATCCACGCGTACTGCACGCGCCCTTCGCAAAGTACGCCGTCGCTTTTCCGAGGATATAGCGCTCCATCTTCACGCGGGGGCTCTGGTGCAAATAGGCGGTCTGTACGAGATTTTTCTTATATAGCGAATGTGGCGCATGAGCTTTTTGTCGAGATCTTTGGTGCTGGTGAATACGCCGCGTGTAATGACGTCGCGCTGGATGCGGGCAAACCAGTTCTCAACCTGATTCAGCCATGACGAATACGTGGGGGTGTAAGGGCACGCCCAACTGTGCGGCCAGCTTACGGCTGCTCCAATGCGTCGAACCATCGGCCAGTTTGCGTCGCAGCGTGTAGTCGAGCACTTTCGCTTCAAGGCGCGCCAGATCGCGGCGCGGAGCGCGGCCGGGATGCCTGCCGTACAGACCCTCAAGACGCTCACTGGCAAAGCGTGTTTGCCACGTTGTGATGGCAAACGGTCTGATGTCACGTTCGCATACATTATTATCGATGGGAGCGCAACCATCGGTGACGTAGCGGCTCAGATATTGCCACTGGTTGCGTGTATAGGCGATTGCCTTGCCGAGCAGACTCTGGGGCAGTACCTTGAGCGCCAGTTCGTCGAGCCACGCCTTGAAGGCCTCGAGCACCGGCACGCTATGCTTTTGCCGCAAGCCATATGTGTAATCAGCGCGCGTCCGGCCATCAGGCAGTTCGCCCTTGGCGAGCGCCTCGACACGGTACAGGGCCTGGAAGTATTCGAGCGCTTTCGCCACACGAGCGTTAGGTATCTTCTGTTTGCCGGAGTCCGTTTTTTTCTCGGCCGCCTTGTCCGCCTTGACGAACAGCCTCCGGGCGTGCGCGACGCATCCGAAGTGCGTGGCCTTTTTGAGCGTGCGCCAGGCGCTGTAGCCGTCGCTCATCAGCATGCCGCTGTAGTCGCCGAGAAACTTCTTCAGATGTTCCTGGCCGCGCCCCGGCTGGTAGTCGAACAGCACAACGGGTTCGGCGCAGCCTTCGGCGCTGCGGTACACCCATGCATAGCTTTTGCTCTGGGCGGACCTGCCGGGCTCCTTGAGCACCTGAACCGTCGTTTCGTCACCGTGGATCAACGGCTGCGACAGCAACGTCTTGTGCAGCGCGTCGTACAGGCGGTCGGGTAGCAGCGGCGCATTGCTGCGCCGCCGCCCCCTGAGAACCGTACGTGCGGGTCGCCCCGCATACGGCTCAAGCCACTCAGTCAGCACCTGAAGGGG
>NZ_JAPMAL010000096.1:0-5066 GCF_026343935.1 Paraburkholderia sp. CNPSo 3076
CTACGTAACCGTTAGCCGCTAGCTTACCGTGTAACTGCCAGCAGGAGACTACAGCCGATTGCTCAGGCGATCATGACGTGATGGCGAGACAGGTCAGACCGTGGCCGGGAAACTCTGAGTACACCTACGTGCGCAAGAGCACGCAAGTCTGATGAGAGTCCGGCCAGCGAATTCCATCAGGGACCGCCGGCCTTGCGCCGGGACATCGAAGTCCGGATGCATGGCCGCAATCATTACCTGCCCTCCGTCACAAACGAGAGCTTGGCAAGCCGGGGGCGTCCATGCATGGTGTATGGGCGTTGATAGCGGGCGACGTCAAGCCGCGAGTTTCTGCTGACCCGGTTGATCGTCTTGCACCGGCTCGCCGTCCTGGAAGGCAATGCCCTCCAGCAACAGCTGGATCTGTTCGGGGCCGTTGATCCGGTGCCAGGTTTTCTCGGCTTCCTCGATCAGCTTGAACGCCAGACCGAGGAAGGTCGGTCGCGACACGCAGTTGCGCGTACGTGTAGTACGGTGGCGCACCGTCGCGAACGTCGACTCGATCGCGTTTGTTGTGCGCAGGTGCTGCAAGTGTTCGGCCGGGAAGTCGTAGAAAGCCAGCAGGCTCTCCCGTGGTCGAGCAACAATTAGCTCAGTGCCTTGGCGTGACAGAACCAGCATGGGCCCCTCGACAACCTGGCGGTGCCTAAAATCAGTGCGTCGACCCGGCTCACGGGAGAGCGGCGTACGCCGCGCAGCCTTCGTTTTTGCTCGCCCAAGGGGGCTCTGGTGCAAATAGGGCGGGGGCGAATCGGTTAAGGTGTCGGGCTGAACGAATTGAGAACCGACGATGAGCAAGCTGAAGAGCCTGGACGAACTGTTTGCAGGCCGTCACTTTGACCGCGATGTGATCATTCTGTGTGTTCGCTGGTACCTGCGCTACAAGCTTGGCTTGCGCGATCTGGTCGAAATGATGGCGCAACGGGGTCTGGCGCTGGCCCACACGACGATCCTGCGCTGGGTGCGGCGCTTTGCACCGGAGTTCGTCAAACGGTGGAATCGCTTCGGCAGGCCCACCGGCCAGTCCTGGCGTGTTGATGAGACTTATCTCAAGCTGCGCGGCAAGTGGGTCTATCTTTATCGGGCGGTGGATCGGGTGGGCCAGACGATTGACTTCATGCTCCGTGCAAAGCGCGACGTGGAGGCGGCAAAAGCCTTTTTCAGGAAGGCGATCAAACATCAGGGCCAGCCACCGAAGATCATCACGCTTGACGGCTATGCGGCCTCGCACCGCGCCGTGCGCGAGATGAAGGCCGATGGCTTGCTGCCTGAGGACACGAAGGTCCGATCCTCGAAATATCTCAATAATCTGGTCGAGCAGGACCACCGCAGCATCAAGTCCCGGACGAAAGTCATGCTCGGCTTCAAGCGTTTCAGGAACGCAGCGATCACCCTCTCTGGTATTGAGTTGGTACATCGCATTCGCAAGGGCCAATTCGACCTCGCGAAGCTCGGCCTCAAAGATACCACTGCGCCCGCAGTCTGGGAGGTCGTCCTGTCTACTTGATGAGGTATCCTCTATATAACAAAAATCTCGTACACACCGCCTATTTGCACCGGAGCCCCCTTATCGAGCTTCGGTCCGATTCGCCAGCACTTCGCGCGCAAGCGACATTCACTGCGTGCATCACTCTATCGCAAACAGCTCGCCGCACGCTTTGCCGGGTGGCATCGCTTCTCTCACCCAAGTTCCGTCCAATTTCTGGGCAAATGCACGTCCTGTACGCTCTTGTGTCTCGAATACCTTAACGTGACAACGCCGTGCGCTTGGGCCATTCGTGAAAATCTGAACAGAGCGTAGCGGAAGCGCTACGGATCTCCGGCTGCGGAACGCACCTGAAGGCACTATAATCAAGCAAACTATGCGCCACCGGTTCCCCAGCTTGAAATCACAAGAATAGCCGACGATGCACGATCAATTGTGTGAGTGGTCGTCCTGTTTGTCCAACTCCCGACGACGTATGTCGACATTGTCACGTTAGAGCGTTCTCTGAAAGTCGCAGTTGGCCTGTTGCAGAAAACAACTCCGACGAGCATTCCAGCAGGATCAGTATCACGTCTTCGGGGTCGAGCCGATCCGCACGGTCTTGCGGACGGCCCCGTCAGGGCTGCCGACGTCATGCAGCACAGCTTCGAGATCCGTCCCGACGCTGCGCCCGAGCATTCGGCAACCGGAGATCAAGCGTGGCTGGCTGGCCAACATGCAGGTCTATTGCGTGCCGAAGGTCTGGAGGCAGACGAACCGGGAAGGCGTTGCGGTGGCCCGCTGCACGGTCGCACGATTGATGAAACGGCAAGGGCTGCGTGGGGCAGTTCGCGGTAAGCGGGTCGCACGACGTAGGCCGATGCGAGTGCACCGCGCCCGCTGGATCGGGTCAATCGGCTAAACATGCGCGATTTGTAAGGAACCCACGTCATTGTTTGATAGCCGACGCAATTTCCCGCCAATGCGTCACTATGCCTGTGCTCTGGGGGCTCCGAGCGTTTGCGGTCCACATGGCCCGGAAAGTGCTTTGGAACAGGACTGGAACAACCCACCGCGACAGAGGCATTGTCACGTTGCGGACTGAGTCCGGTAACATCCGACGATGCTGGTTACCAATCGCTTTATCGCAGCCACCGCTTCCCGGCGATCGTCGTCAGTTGAACCGTGCGCTGGCAGTTGGACCGCGGTATTGTCATCAGCTACGAAACAATTCGACGCTGGTGCGACAAAACTGGCGCCGGCTTTGCACGTTGGATAAGGCTCTGGTGCAAATAGGCGGTCTGTACGAGATTGTTGTTATATAGAGGATACCTCATCAAGCAGACAGGACGGCCTCCCAGACTGCGGGCGCAGTGGTATCTTCGCGAGGCCGAACCTCCAGTGGTCTCCTCGCGCTAACCTCGTAGCGTGTGGTTTTTAGCGGGCTCCGGGCCCGCTTTTTTTTTGTGCGCCGAGCATGCGCAACAGCTTGGGGGTGAAAGTCCCCTGCCCAACCTGATGGTGGTGAAGGGCTAGTGAAACGCAAGGGCGTCGTCGTGAGGCGGGGTCTGAAGGAAGCGTGTAGCAAAGCCACGACCTGACGAACAGAAACCAGATACGAGGCCTACCCAGTCGGACGAGCGAGCAAATGATTGCGAAGTCCATAACCATCAAGGGCTGGGGTGGTAAATCTGGCAGGTGCGTGGTGAAGGCGGTTGAGCTTACCTTCTATGAGCGGAATATTGTCAAGGCATGTCACGAGCTCGCTGTGGTTCGAACATTGACTGCGCGGTCAATTCAATCCGCTGGCGCCTGGCCAGCCTCATCCTGCATGCGCGTTGCGCCGGAGTTGTGTCCAGGAACATGTCCCATCTCGGGATCGGTTGCATGGCAACCCGGTAAGAACACGGGCATGTTCACCTCAAACCTGTGCCTGCTGCGCCAACGCGCAAATGCATTGACCCCACTGCTTTCGGCGTAGCGCCTGAACGACGGCGACGCTCAGCGACCGGCGATGACACTGCGCCGGTCTCCCACACGAATCTTGCGGGCTTGCGTTCAACGAAGGCAAGCAATAGCAGTCCTGAGCCCAACGTAAACGATTGAATGTGACTATACAAAAATCCTACGAACTCAAGGTCACGGCGATCAGTATAAAGGGTCATCAACTCGACGGAAAATGCGTCGATGTGGCATTCCAATTAGGCGGATCTTGCCCGAAAACATTGCGAACGAAGAAATCCACGAGCTTACGCTCGGTGAAGATACCGGGGGCTCCATGATCAGCGCCCGGCACATAGACCATTTCGAATTCCTTTCCCGCCTTAATGAGTCGAACCTGAAAAATTCGAAGGGCCTTGTGCAGCAAGGGTTTGGAGCGGAAAGTTGTTGATGCATTTGCAGGAACCTGGCAGATTCTGGGTTGTTTCCTGTAAATTCTGTCGAGGTCTGGATGGGTCCGAAGACACCAGTAAGCGAAGGCGATTTGTTCCGGCATCCTCTGCGCGTGCGCGAGCAGATCAACCTGAAGCATCCCCTGGTGCGCCTGGCCGATCTGATCAACTGGAATGGATTGAATGCGTCGATGAGCGCGAGCTTCGTCTCACGCAAGGGTCGGCCAGAGGTGGCACCGCTTGTTCGGACAAGGTCCCGAGATTTTTAAGTGGAACGTCCGGGGCGATCATGCTGCCGATTTGATCGCTGGCAGCGTCGCGAAGTATGCCTCATCGGGCGTCTGATCCGCCAGGCTCGAATGAGGACGTTTGCGGTTGTACAGCTCAATGTATTGGCCAATGGAGCGCCGGGCGTGGCTGACCGACTCGTAGGCTCTCAAATAAATCTCTTCGTACTTGATGCTGCGCCACACGCGCTCGACGAATACGTTGTCGCGCCAGGCGCCTTTGCCATCCATCGACAACGCTTCTTCCAGCGCTTCAACGGCATGCACGGCCTCCAGCGTGATCGCCACGCGGTGCGCGAGGATCTTGCGGCTGGCCCAGTCCACCACCGCCGTCAGATACACGAAGCCGCGCGCCATGGGAACGTAGGTCGTATCGAGTGCCCAGGCCTGGTTGGCCCGCTCGATCTTCATGCCGCGCAGCAGATACGGCCAGACCTTGTGCTGTGCGTTGCGTCGACTCGTGCTCGGCTTGCAGTACAGCGCCTCCACGCCCATGCGCTTCATGAGCGTGCGCACGCGGCGGCGGCCGACTTCGTGGTCTTCCCGGCGCAGCAGGCGCGCCAGCATCCGTGCACCGGCAAACGGGAACTCCAGATGCAGTTCGTCGATCCGGCAACAGGCAACGCATGGCCACGGTCAATCATCGCTTTGCGCTCAGCAATCCCGCCTTGGTGAGCGCGCCGCTTAAAAAATCATTCTCCAGGCTGAGTTGGCCGATCTTGGCGTGCAGGGTTTTCACGTCTACCGGTGGCTCGCTAGACACCGGGCCTGCCGCACCGAACACGTCGGCCGCGCGCTCCTGCAACTGCCGTTTCCATTCCGTGATCTGGTTCGGATGCACATCGAACTGCTGCGCCAGTTCGGCCAGCGTCCGCTCGCCCT
>NZ_JAPMAL010000097.1:0-4456 GCF_026343935.1 Paraburkholderia sp. CNPSo 3076
CTCTTGCACGCGCGGGGTCTTGTGGCTGCTGACGTTGTCGCAGATCACATGGATCTCTTGTTTGGGCCGCTGGCTGGCGATAACGTCGGTGAGGAAGGCCACGAACTGCTCGCTGGTATGGCGCGGCGCCGTCCTGCCGATGACTTCCCCGGTTCTCGTGTTGAGCGCGGCGAACAGGCTCAGCGTGCCGTTGCGCTTGTATTCGAAGCCGTGGCTCTCGGCGCGCCCGGGCGACAGCGGCAGCATCCGGTCTTTACGGTCCAGAGCCTGAATTGCCGTCTTCTCGTCTACGCAGAACACCACCGCGTGTGCGGGCGGGTTCAGATACAGACCGATCACGTCTGCCGCCTTGGTCTCGAAGTCAGGATCATTTGAGACCATGTGTGTATCGAGCCGATGGGGGCGTACGCCGTGCTTGCGCCAGATGCGCTGGACCGTGGAAGCGCCCACATCGCCCAAAGCCGCGGCAAGCTTATAGCTGCTCCAATGCGTCGAGCCGTCCGGGGGCCGCTGCTTGAGCGTGAGATTCAGAACCCGCGCCTCCGCTTTTCAGGCGGATGCACCGGAACTCGTCCCGGATGGCGCGCGTACAAGCCTGCCAGCCGCTCGGCCAGAAACCGGCTCGACCAACGGCTAATGAAGCGGGAGTCACAGCGCAGCCGCTGCATGATCGCCTCACGTGTTTCGCCGTCGTCAAGCATCAGGATCAACCGGGCGCGCCGCGTGTCCGCTGCGCGCACCGTTTGGCTACGAGCCGCCGACAGCAATTGTTTGCGCTCAAGCGTCGTCAAGTTCATCTTTTCCATGTGTTTCATTGAATACCAGTTCAGGTGCTTTTTCAATGACGCAATGGACTAGTAAGTTACATCGGTGCCAGCATGCGGCCCCGAATGTCGATACGTTCGGCGGCATGCGCATGATTTGCAAGAGGGGCAGGAAATACGGGACAGGCCGAGCGCAATACAAGGAAAACGAAATGGTCGATGCTGAACAGAAGCTTTTTCGCACGCCGCAGGACGCGCTCATATTCGCTTTTAACTATTCCATGCAGCGTGTTGACCGCCCGCTAGCCGATCGCATAGCGTCGCCGGCGGCGCGCGCGGGCAAAGGGCTGAGCGGCGATGACGGTGCCGCGCAGGCTGGCATGATCAGGCGCGAGCTGGAGCAATTGTCCGGTCTCGAAAGGGCTGTGCTGGTGGCGCGCTTCGGTCCGCGATCGTGGCCATGCGCGTGCGGCCGCCCGTGCTGCTCCGGATATGAGCCGAATCCAGAATACCAAGCCGCGATCAGCCTGCTCACGCAATCGGTGATGAGCGTGCTGGCCGGCCGCCTTGTGCATTACCAACTGCGCCGTGGGCTCGTCGAGAAAGCTGCCGGCATGAAGGTCGGGATCAAGGCGCTGGCGCTCAAGTGCGAGGTGTCGGAAAAGACTGCAGAAGCGCATTGGCAGATTATCAAGCTATGGTTTCAAGGCCGCGCGAAGCCTAAGGTAAAACCCTCGAAGCGAAAGCGCGCCGCTGCCGGGGAGGGGACGGCAGACGTTGCCGACGAAGTCCATCTGCACGACGAGTCGATCGAACTCCCTGACGTGGCCAGTTCGGTCGATGGGCTGGAATCCAAGGCTCGCAAACGCGCCGACGAAATGTTGTCTGGTTTGCCTTTCATAGGAAATAGCCATTGACCCCATGGCATCGGCACGTTCGATCTATGGCGATACAATGGGCTTCTCGGAAAGCGAGGGACCAACGGATGGGCAACCTACCAGGACCTTATAAATCGCATAGCCCGGGCAATTGTCGAAACCAAAAAATCGCATGACGATCGTCAATCTCAAGTTACCGGTGCATTAAACGAGATCGCCGCATTGTTGCGGCTTGAGCACCGATGAAGCGCACCATGGCACCGAGGTGTTGGAGAGCACCGGCGAGATTTTCTCGA
The DNA here is from genome assembly GCF_026343935.1 of Paraburkholderia sp. CNPSo 3076. Classification (NCBI taxonomy): domain Bacteria; kingdom Pseudomonadati; phylum Pseudomonadota; class Betaproteobacteria; order Burkholderiales; family Burkholderiaceae; genus Paraburkholderia; species Paraburkholderia sp. CNPSo 3076. Next base: position 1,939 of record NZ_JAPMAL010000097.1, read on the forward strand.
GGACATTACGTTATGAGATCAAGTTCTGCGCGGCCAACTAAATCATCCCGTTTTCAACCGAAGTCGGCTTTTAATTTGAAGACGGCGTCTGGAAGGCACGCATCGACGAAAGTTTTTGGGTTCTCACCGGAGCACGTGACGGCCCCCTCGGGGAGTGGGTCAGAGCGCGAGGCGGACGCGAGAATTTCAGGAACCCACTTGACGACTTCTGTTTTTGACCGTAGATTACGCATCAATCTGACAATGTGGACAAGTGTCCCCAAAGCCTCGACTTGATTTCAAGTGGGGCTTAATGAGATAGTCACCCCCACCCTGCACGCGGGTTACGCTGCAGGGTGTTTTCTTTTCGGGACATGCCATCATCCAGACATTGACGCTGGTTGGAATCGATCTAGGCAAGCACTCGTTTCATCTTTACGGTAAGGACCGGCACGGCAAAGCAGTGTTCCGCCGGAAGGTAAGTCGTAAGCAGCTGATTGGATTCTTCGCCACCTTTCACAGTTGCATGGTGATCATGGAAGGGCCTATGCAGGCGCTCATCAGCCCACCATAAAAGCCTGACGGTCCAGATCAGCATAGCCCGGAAACTTGCTGGCTTCGGCATCAGGTCAAACTCATTTCCCCGCAGTTTGTGCGGCCCTTCGCCAAGAGTAGCAAGAACGATTTGTAGACGCGGAAGCGATCTGCGAGCAGCGTCACGTCCGGCCATGTGCTTCATGACGCCCAAGACAGAATCGCAGCAAACGTTAACGACTTTTCACCGGATCCGCGAATCCATGGTTCGGGATTGCGCTAAGACATAACCAGATACACGGCTTCCTGCTCGAATTTGGCATCAGCCTGCCGATTGCAAAGGCTGTCATCGACCGCCCGCCGCCAGTTATCTCTGAGCATCTGCTCCCAACGCGACTGGTGGCGACCCTCGATCGTTTGCCTTCCCACTTCGAGTATCTCAGCGAACATATAGAAATGTAGCCTTGAAAGGGCGGGTTGCCACGCAAATAGTTCAGGCCGTCCTCAAGCGGTTTTTTCACCCGCCTCACCAGCGCAAAGGAGATCAGGCCGATTGACCTTGCCCTCGTTTGACGAATCCCATAGCTGGGTGAATTATGCGGCTTCGCCTCTCTGAGCTGCGAACCAGTTCTTTTCGAATGTCATGGGGCTGACGTAATCGAGCGTTGAATGTAACCGGCGCGCATTGTACAAGCCGTCAACACAACGCCCATATCACCGAGTCAAGGGAAGTTCTGTATCGCTGGCACCCGTGGTACGGACACACGGTATGGATTTTCACCACGATAGAAAGGAAGAACGGCGAGTCAGTGCTGCGCTGTGCGCGAGAGCCGTTCGACACGGCGGGCTTGCTGGAGGTGCCGCAGTGGATGTTTGATCCCGTTGCCTGCTGTCGCATTACTTCGGCAACGTCGCCCGCCGTCACCTGTGAAGCATTGAGGGAACTGAAGCACCTGCTGGCGCAGGCGCCTGCCGCCTGGCAGCGCAGCATGGTACAAGCCGAGCACCATCCTTTGCTCCGTACAGGAGGTGCTGATGCGACGCCAGACCAGCCCGCAACCGGGCGCTCAACTCGACCTGTTTCATCCTTTTCCAAAGACGCCACAGTGGACGCACCTGCCGCAGGAGGTCCGGCAGGAGACGGTTCGTTTGCTGGCGCAACTGCTACGGCAACACCGTCGCGGGCTGTTCGCCGTCGTACACGAGCCGGAGGTGCGCGATGAGTGACAAGATTCGGGCACAGCATCTGACGCGCAAGGCCATGCTGTACGTCCGCCAGTCGTCGGCCTACCAGGTCAGCCACAATTTGGAGAGCCAGAAGCTGCAGTATGCGATGCAGGATCGTCTGCACCAGTTGGGCTGGGACGAGATCGAAGTAATCGACGAGGATCTGGGGCGCTCCGCGGCCGGAACGCAAACGCGCACGGGCTTCGAACGAATGGTGGCAGAGGTCTGTCTTGGGCACGTCGGCGCAGTTGCCGCTCGCGAAGTTTCGCGATTTGCGCGCAACAGTCGCGAGTGGCAGCAGCTGGTTGAGGTGTGCCGCATCGTCGACACGGTGCTGATTGATCAGGAGACCGTGTACGCGCCACGGCAGAGTAACGATCGTTTGCTGCTCGGCTTAAAGGGTAGCCTGAACGAATACGAGCTGGATCTGCTGCGTCAGCGTTCGCTCGAAGCTCGGCGGGAGAAGGCCAAGCGTGGCGAACTAGTCCATTGCGTCATTGAAAAAGCACCTGAACTGGTATTCAATGAAACACATGGAAAAGATGAACTTGACGACGCTTGAGCGCAAACAATTGCTGTCGGCGGCTCGTAGCCAAACGGTGCGCGCAGCGGACACGCGGCGCGCCCGGTTGATCCTGATGCTTGACGACGGCGAAACACGTGAGGCGATCATGCAGCGGCTGCGCTGTGACTCCCGCTTCATTAGCCGTTGGTCGAGCCGGTTTCTGGCCGAGCGGCTGGCAGGCTTGTACGCGCGCCATCCGGGACGAGTTCCGGT
>NZ_JAPMAL010000098.1:0-3827 GCF_026343935.1 Paraburkholderia sp. CNPSo 3076
AACGTCGCGTCACGCTCGATGCGGCGTGCGCTGCGCACGCTTATTCCTGCCTTGGCGGCCGCGACTTCCTGCGGATGGTGTTTGCGCTTGTTCATGTAGAGGCGAACCTGTTGGTCGGTGATGCGGGTTCCAGACATGTGCTGACCGCTTCTTCTTTAAGAATCGATCAGCCATCCTATTTCCCCGCCGACGCGGCGCCGCCGGTGGTTCGTCGCCTCCGGCGGCTACGCCGCCTCCGACTCCTCACCACCGGCCAAAACCAACGTCAACGACCGGCCAAGCTAATTGTCGCCGCCCAGACAGGGGCAGCCAATATTGCAGCGGTCTGTTTCAGGACACGTTGAAGGCCTACGGCATGCGTTCGTCGATGAGCCGACGTGGAAATTGTTGGGATACTCAGTCTAAGATCGCTTCTGAACGTCGGACCGATCTGACCCGTGCTGGGATTGGCCGAGCTGCCCTGGAATTGACCTGTCGATCGGGTTTCGGCGTTCCCCGAGCGTTGCTGGGCCCAGCGTCTGTGACCTGATAGGAGCTTTGTTCTGCACCGTGAGTGTCCTGTCCTGCGATTGGGGTTGGCGATGCGCCCACTACAACGGATACGCGCATGGAACTAAATGAAGTGATTCTTGGGGTCGACACGCATCTTGATACGCATGTCGGGGCTGTGATCAGCAACACAGGCAGGCTTCTCGGAACCAGATCGATATCTACCGATACGGCAGAGTATCTCGATCTGCTGACATGGGCGAATTCGTTCGGTCATTTGTGTCGCGCCGGAGTTGAAGGGACCGGCACCTATGGAGCGGGATTGGCCCACGTGCTGCGCGATCATGAAATCGAGGTGCTTGAAGTCAATCGTCCCGATCGGGCGATGCGCCGATCTAAAGGGAAGTCCGATCCCACTGATGCGGAGAACGCCGCGCATGCGGTCCTCTCCGGAAGGGCTACGGCTATTCCAAAGGAACAGTCCGGTGCCGCCGAGGCGATGCGAGCCGTCTCCGTTGCCAGGCGCAGCGCAGTCAAAGCAAAGACGCAGGCTATCAATCAGCTACGGGCTTTACTCGTGAGCGCACCGCAAGAGATCCGCGATCGTCTTCTGAAAGTGAAGACCGCGGAATGCGTTGAGGGTTGCGCGCGACTTCGTTCACAGGGCAAAACGCCTATGTTACAGACGCTAACGACCACGCTTCGGTTGCTGGCGAAGCGCTGGTTGACGTTGGCAGAGGAGCTCAAAGCGCTCGACGCGATGCTTGATAGCCTAACCAACCAGCATGCCAGGCGGATTCGTGAACGATTCGGCGTCGGCCCCCAGACAGCTGCGGTATTGGTCGCTGTTGCAGGCGACAATCCTGAACGCCTCAAAAGTGAAGCTGCGCTGGCGGCGCTTTGCGGCACAAGTCCACTGCAGGCCTCGTCCGGAAAGACGGTTCGGCATCGGTTGAACAGAGGCGGTGACAGGTCCGCAAACAACGCTCTCTGGACCATTGCCATGGTTCGAATGCGCAGTGTGACCTGCCCCCTTCAAAGAGCGCCAGTCAGAAGCTAGTAAAATGCACTCTCGGAATGCGCCACAAATATCTACGGATGAGCGTCAGCGACTGCGGCTCATTGCGCTCTGGTTCCTGTTGCTGTTTGCTCCTATAGATCCGAGAACAGCGTCGTCCAAATCCGATCAAACCAAAAAACGTCCCATTCAAGGATGACTTGTCTACGGCAGCTTAAAGGGGCCAAAAAACAGCGTCCTTTGAAAATGAAATTTTCAAAGGATCACGTTATTATCAATCACAAAAATTGAAAGGGCAGCCGAATATGACCAACTAAGCCATGGAAGAGGTCAGTATTATTATCTGGCACCGAAAGGCCAATAACGCATTACACGGAAATATAAAATATCACGAAATCACAGAACGCAATGACGTCACAAGCATGCAATCCCTTTTATATAAAGGTATGACATTTGCTTGCCAGATCCAGAGGCAATATCAAACAAACTCCTGATGGCAGAGATACCCCCATATGAACGCCCTGTCTTCCGAGCCCGAACATATTGGAGAGGACTGATATCTGGCCATATCGATAGGGCGCTGCATGATTACAACGATGACTATCTGAGGCTACTAAAACGGCGACAGCAATCTTGGGTCGCAAGGGTGCGCGATGCAGGCTGCGACATCGATGAAGACCTAGTAGCAGAGTTCGAAAACAACCTGTGCATTAACAGTCCACTGTCCGCCGGCCAACTAGAATGCATTCAAATGGATGAGGATTCCGCAAAACTGGCATACATCTATCTGCCGAAATCTCGCGCAGATGCCTGCGTGCTTGGTGGTGGACTTACAAATGTTCCAGACTGGATGTGTTTTTGGGAAGACGATATGAAGAAGTTTGTGGCGCTGGATATTGCGCCAACTGACGCCAGGTCCACCAAGGACAAAATAGTAGCTGAATACCATCGCATGGGGTGCTCTGAGGTCGACGCAGATGATATCGAACACGTCCTGACTATTCCGGTGACTGATTACATGGGTGTAAACGGTTGTGTTTACTATCGCTCGCGCCCTTTAACATTTGACATCATCGCGAATACGCCCGTGATACCTGACAGGGTGCCTTAGAAAGTACCCTTACAGTTGATGTTGGGCTTGGCATGGATTGAGATTGTCTTCCCCATTCTGTCGTGCGTCCGTCATGTGTGCATCGTCCCCTTTTGTTAATCAAGCTGCTTTTTTGCGTTGTTTTTATGTCTTTGTGTTTTGTTCGCACCTATATGAGTGCTTTACTACTTCACAAAATAAGCCTAAGCCCCGTCGAGACAGCGGTCGGCGCAACTGTATTGTATATATTACAAATTAATAATATTATGATCTTATGAGTATCCAAGTTCGATATTGTCATCATAAATTTATGCAATTCATTGCGAATCCAATAACGCAATCATGGTGGTGATAATTCGGTTGCATTTCATAAACGTAGTCTTTTAAGATGTGGCGGCCGATTCACGTCGTCGCATTTAAATTTCCAGAACTCGGGCGGTTTTTTTGATAATTTTGAATAAAGTGCCTGAAGCCACACGTGACACTGAACGATCATTCAGTAATGTAGTGAACACCAGCTCTACCGCGTCTCAAAATCGCTTTCCAATTTTCGAGTAAACGCACTATAACGCTCCCGTTCGGCAAGGCCAAAGGCTTTTAGCAAGGTCCCATTAGACCAACTCGTGGAAGCGGCAGGAGCATCTGCTGCTGCCGGAAATTCCGCTGCCAACTGGTTCATGGCGGACTTCCTGTCATAGGTCATTGCGAACCGACGCGGAGATAAGGTCAAGTCTAATGGGATGGACGCCCCCACCCGAAGCGGCATCAATGTGCCAAAGTGGAAGTGTCGAAGCAACCACCTGACCGAGGGGAGCGCCCATCATGAAGATTACGACAGTTGGCATCGATCTGGCGAAGAACGTTTTTGCCGTCCATGGTAAATGAGCATGGCCGAACGGTGCTGAAGAAAGTGCTCAAGCGAAATCACGTTGCGGAGTTCTTCGCCAACCTCCCCGCCTGCGTGATCGGAATGGAGGCATGCGCGAGCGCGCACTTCTGGGCACGCAAGCTACAGGCCATGGGGCATACGGTAAGATTAATCGCGCCCCAGTTTGTCAAACCGTACGTCAAGACGAACAAGAATGACGCGGCGGATGCCGAAGCAATCTGTGAGGCAGTCGCGCGGCCGAATATGCGCTTTGTGCCGGTCAAGAGCATCGAGCAGCAATCGGTGTTGTCGCTGCATCGAGTACGCCAAGGATTTGTACGGGCGCGCACCGCGCAGGCCAA
>NZ_JAPMAL010000099.1:0-3718 GCF_026343935.1 Paraburkholderia sp. CNPSo 3076
GGGAGACGTCGCCGGTCGACCCTTGCGCGATACAAAGCTTTCGCTCATTGATGCGCCAAGTCGCTCCCAGTTGATGAGGTCGGCCAAACGTATCAACGGATGCTTCAGGTTGATCTGTTCGCGCAGCGGTTGGCGGAAGAAATCTCCCTCCGTCACAGGCGTCTTCGGACCCATCCGCACCTCATCGAAAAATGCAGGATTCTCACGTTAATGTGCCAGGTTCCTGCAGATCTCACAACACCATTTTGGCCTCAAAGCTCTGCCGCACAAGGCTCTCTGAATTGTTCAGGTTCGACTAGCTATCTCGTCATGGAGGGAATCGACGTAGTCGTCGCCTTTGCATAGAAACTAACCAGCGAGTCATGCATCTGCTGACGACTCACATCATCTGCATACGCCATATGACCGCCAGGGTACAAGATTCGGGTATAGCTCGATTGCATTTGCCATTGAGGGACCCGGCCGCCCGTGGGATCCGAAACATACTGGATGTCCCAATCGACCTTTGCAGCCGGGACAACGCCATCGTAATACCCAGCAGCAGTCAACACTTGCATCTTCGGATTGATTGCCATTTCGTCCGCAATGAAAATGGTTGCGTCCGGAAATGGGAGCTGAGAACCATCTGGGTAACTTGTGACACGGTTCCAGGTGCGAGCGATTAGCGAATTCAGTCCCTGATATCCGGACACGGCCTGGTATTTAAGATTGTTATAGACGTACGATGCGAAAATCGGTGTGTATGCCGACAGGTCGTCAAGCGCCGGATCCCATGTCAAATAATTATTCATGGATTGCGAAATATCACCTCCCGTCAGACCCTTTCGCAAATCATATAGCCCCAATGTTTTCCCATTCACCATGGCGTTTGTCGTGGCGATTTCGCTATTTAGCATCAGTTGCAAATTGTCGGTGGCGATTTGCGCTCCCGAATCGTTGGCAAATTTAATTGTCTGCTCAAGCGCAGATGGATCTTCTGCCGATCCCGTTGAAGACGAATTGAACAGATATAGACTTTTATTTGCACTCGCGTAAACCCCATTTCCCATTAGGGCGTTGAGGGTGCTGGTACATTTTTTTGCTTCATCCTTGACTCTGGGCGATGAAATCCACGAAATGTAATCCGCTTTATATCGACTCAGGTCAACGCCGAGAGTGAAGTTCAATGCGCCGCCTGACTGTGCCGTCGGCGAATTAAAAAATGACTCTGCCATTGCCGGAATAATTGACGCGACGTAATTGGAAGAAAATTCGACAGGGACGCCAGAGGATAGCGAATTTGCCATCGATTGGATTAATGTGCCCATTTGATTCAGGCGGGCAATTGAAGGGGGGGCGGAGGATCTTGTCGTGACTTCCCATACTTGCGGGTATTGGCGTGTGAATGCATCAATTTGTTTGTTAATGAGATTGACAGACGGTGTCAATTTAACAAGTTCATTAAATGCGAAGTCCTCCGATTTTTGAAAAAGCTGCGAGGAATCGAGATTTATCAGCGCCGGGTCTGTAATTGCCCCCCAGTATTTTGCCGTCATCGTAACAGTAGGAAGCAAAAACGCCGGCAGGGGATACCGCCTAGCTGGCTTTATCGAGCCATCGGGATAAAGATTATAGGTTGATTTTTCGTAGAAATTTAACGCGGGCGCCTGCATCAGAAGGCCGCTCAGTTTGATGCCATACGTATTGTGCAGCGTGTACGACATGATCCCGACGCGTGGTCCGCCGTAGGATTCACCGTAGATCATAAGTGGCGACTGACCGCGATTGTTAACGTTGAGGTATCGATAGATCAGTCCAGCGTTGACCGTCTCATCGGCATCGACCCCCCAAAAATCCTGATTTTTCTTCGGTGCGATCGCTTCGGAATAACCGGTTCCCGGAGGGTCGACAAAGACCATGTCGGTCTTGTCGATCAGCGTCTGCGGGTTTTCGCCGAGGGTCACGTCATTAGGGCCGGTCACCGTGGAACCCTGTTCGGAAAATACCCGCAGCGGCCCATAAGAGCCCATGCGAAGATAATTCGACGACGCGCCTGGGCCGCCGTTGAAAAAGAAGGTAATGGGACGTTGTGTTACGTCCGCACCGTCCAACGTGTAGGCGGTGTAGAAGATGGAAGCCGTTGGGGCATTGGTGCTTGCATCCCGTACGGTAAGATGCCCTGCAGTTGCCGTATAAGTCAGCGTTTGACCGTTGAGGGTAATACGATGATGTGTCACAGCTGCCCCCTCCGTTGCAGAGGGGAGCGAACCGCCGGCGGTAGTGTCGTAGGCCGCATTGTCGATGTAGGGTTGATCAGCTGTTAACGGCGGCAAGGACAGCGTCGCTGGCGTGGTGGCCGAAGTTGGCCGAATTGCCAGTGGGGCCCTGGCTGAGGTTGATGACGGTACTGCGGTTGTAGCAGTAGAACCATCGTCTCCAGCGCCACAAGCAGTCATAAGGCCAGCGGCGATGATGGTCGCCACAAGATAGTTGGCTTTGATCAACGGTAGTCGATGGCCAAAATGCTTTGCAAAAGATAAACGTCCCATTATTTACCGGTCTAGTCTCATTTCAAATCAAATATTGCTTTCCCGTGCGCTTTGCTATCGACGGCTCTGTCAAGTTCGCGAAGCGAATTTTCAAATTTGGCGATCCTTATGAAGTCCTGACCAAGACGTGTTTTATGCCAGCGAGATCCGGTACTTCCACTTTTGCTGCCGGATAGCTGCACAACTGATCAGTGACGATCTCCCTGGACACCGGGTACCGGGGCAATACCTTCGTGAAGAAGCGTGTAGCTAGGGTCCTGTTGCAGCGCTTCCGCATCAGCATGTCCCGATGCCCAGGTCGAGCCCGGCGCGCCGCGTCTTTCCCTGCAATTCGTGAAGTCTGCTGTCCTGTTGACCCTCACTTTGATTCACTCCTGTTGGTCGGCCGAGAGCATATGCAATAGTTGAGCCAGCGCCACGATATGTGCTTCGGCGGCATTGTCACGTTCGCAAGGGCGGTCGAGTCAATATGACCAGATGAGAAAGACGAAATCGCTCTATCGCGGTCACTGGTTCCCTGCGACGGGCTCTGTCAGGTTGATGGAGAGGGGGCAAACTTTACAGTGGAATACACAGAGGAGAGGTCAGTGCCGACACTAAGCGCAATTTACTTTATCGCAAGACTTTTGTCGGTAGTGTGACCGTTTGACGGGCTCACGGTCGGGTTCGACTCGCTCGTTGCCTATCAACTGGTTGTGTCGGGTAGCCGCTATGCATTGCTGCACAGCGGCCCCCTCAGAACCGTGCATGCACCTTTCAATGCACACGGCTCAAGCCTTTCAAAACCCCCAAGTGGGAGCCGGTTTCTTTACTGTCAAACCACGGCTATGGATCTGTTGGTGGCAGACAGGATAGACCATAACGAGATTGGCTGACGCATTCGACCCGCCGTCAGAGGTGGCACCGCTTGTTCGGACAAGGTCCCGAGATTTTTAAGTGGAACGTCCGGGGCGATCATGCTGCCGATTTGATCGCTGGCAGCGTCGCGAAGTATGCCTCATCGGGCGTCTGATCCGCCAGGCTCGAATGAGGACGTTTGCGGTTGTACAGCTCAATGTATTGGCCAATGGAGCGCCGGGCGTGGCTGACCGACTCGTAGGCTCTCAAATAAATCTCTTCGTACTTGATGCTGCGCCACACGCGCTCGACGAATACGTTGTCGCGCCAGGCGCCTTTGCCATCCATCGACA
>NZ_JAPMAL010000100.1:0-3198 GCF_026343935.1 Paraburkholderia sp. CNPSo 3076
GGTCATCAGGTCGGGCTGATCCCGCCATTGCTTTTGTCCTTCGGCACCGCCTTCCACTTCGCATGTCGCTAGCGCCCGCGCCTTTGTTTCCAGATTGATCTCGGCGTAGATATTGGTCGTCTCCAACGAAACGTGCCCAAGCCAGCCGCGTATCGTATTGATGTCGACACCGGCCTGGAGTAGTAGCGAGGCGGTCGTATGCCGAATCACATGTGGGTGCACATTCTTGCCGGCAAGCGACGGCGCGTTGGCTGCAGCACGGATAGCGCAGCGCTTGACCAATGCATGAATGCCGGAGCGCGTCATCGTCTGGTGGAATCGATTGAGGAACACCGGCGCGTCTGCGGCCCTCCCCTCGGACTCTGAGCGCAACGCATCGAGTGTGGATTTCCAGAGCGGGCAGCGGCGATGTCTGTTCCCCTTGCCGACGATGCTGACCGAGCACGTGTGCCAGTCAACGTCGCCAATCTTGAGCTGCGCAGCTTCGCTTGCACGCGCTCCTGAGTTAAACATGAAGAGCAGTAACGCATGTTCGCGCTGCCCCTGCGCTGTATTGACGTCAGAGGCAGCGAGCAGGGCGTCCATTTCCTGCCTGCTAAGGTAGCTGATCTCCGGCCGACTGGTTCTCTTGACAGGAATCAGATGAATCTGTGCCCACCAGTCGACGTATTCAGGCGCATGTTCGCCGATGAAACGAGCCAGCGCATGGATGCCGCCAAGCCGCTGATTTCGTGTGCTGACCGTACAGTGGCGTTGTTCTTCCATGTGCGTCAGGAACAGACGGACCATTTGCGCGGAGAGATCATCAACGGTCAGGCGATCGATCCGCTTGTCGACCTTGGCGGCTAAATACGGAAGCAACAGCATGAGCATGTCGCGGTAACTTCTTTGCGTATTGACGGCAAGGTTACGTTCGCCCACCAGATACTCAATCAGGAAACGTCGGATCCACGGACCCAGCAGGGATGAGTTATTCATGTTGCACCTCAAGGACGTATGTTTCAAAGCGCGTGCTCGCTGCATTCAGCAACTCGGGCGTCAGGGTAAGGTAGCGTTGGGTGCCCGCGAGATCGATGTGGCCGAGATAGGTCGCGAGCTGCGGCAACAACAGTTGCAAATCCGCGCCGCAGCGATACCAGGCGATTAGCCGGTGCACTGCGCCTGAGTGTCGCAAATCATGCAGCCTCGGCTGGCAGGACGCACCGCCTTCGCGTTGGATATTTGCCAGAGTACGCTGTCGCTGAAAGGCCTTGCGCACAGCTTTCTGGCTCAGGGGGCGACCATCGCGTAAGCAGAAGAACGGCGCATCCGGTGCCTGCCCAAATCTCTGGTTGCGTTGCCGGGCATAAGTTTGCATCGCTCTATTCAGATCTACGCCTAGCGGAACCAGCCTGGATCTATAGAATTTGCTCTCGCGCACGTGCAGGACGGCTTCGTCGAGATCGACGTCCTGCATGGTTAGCCGCAAGGCTTCGCCATGGCGGAGGCAACCGCCGTACAGAATGAGAATGAGTGCACGCAAAACATATGCATCCAGCAGACCGCGTGGACTGCATGCCGCCGACGCCACGTCGAGCAGGCGCTTTAATTCCTGCTGCGAATAAATATAGGGTGTCAGCGGTGGCGGCAATCTCGGACTGTAGCGAGGAAGCGGCGAAGCCTGGACATATCCACGCGAGAGAGCAAAACGAAACAGGCAGTCAAGTACAGACCTTCTCTTCCGCCAATGGTTAGTCAGCGGCCTGTTGCCTGTCAGAAAGTCCTGTACCTGTCCGACCGTGACCGATTCCACATCAATGTTGCCATCAACCCGGTGGCAGAATGAGGCAAGCGTGGCCGCCTCGGAATTGAAGCGCATGCCCAACGCCCGTTTGTGGCTCACGTATTGGGCGACGAGTTCGGAGAGCTTCATAGCAGACTCCCCAGATCGATTTCGGCTACACACCGCAGTCCGGTCAGGTCGACCTTCGCATAGATTCTCGTCGACGAAGCGCTGCGATGGCCGAGGTGATCACCGATCTCCTTCAGCGCAAAACCCGCGTCGAGTAAGTGCCGGGCGTTGGCGTGCCTCAGGCAATGTGCGCCACGCCGCGGAATATCGATGCCCAGCGTCGTGAGACGCGAGCGGACAATGCCGCTTACGCGTCCGGGTGACAGCGGTCGGATCGGCGCCTCGACCGACAGGAAGAGCTCTCGATGGGCGCTTCGTGGACGCGCTTCCTTCAGGTAGCGCAGAATGGCGTTTCCAACGGTTGCCACCAGCGGGTATTGCTGTGTGCAGCGTTGCTTCGGACGATTGACATGAAGGATCTCGCCGCACCAGTCGATGTCCTCCAGACGGAGCCGTACTACCTCGCCGCGCCTCAGTCCGTAAACAACCAGCAGCATGATCATCGCACGGTTGCGTAGATCGATCGTGCTCTCGCCGACAAAGCTGGCGACAAACCTTTGCACGTCATCCCAGTTCAGCCCGAGCGGCAACCCCTCCTCTCTATACACCACAGGTGCCTCAATGCCCGACGCAACGTTGGTAGCCCACCCTTGTCCTTCTGCGTACCGGAAGAAATTGCGCAGCGTGCTCGCAAGCGCGTGCAATGAGACTCTGCTCCAGCCGCGGTTGCCTTGATAGGCGAGGTAGGTGTCGACATCGTGGATGGTGAGAGCATCGAGTGCCTTGTCAGGGCGACAGACCATTGCCAGAAAATGGCCGATCTCATCACGACAGGTTGAAATCGTGGCAGAGGAAAGTCCTCGCTGGTCGCGCATGAAATCGACGTAGTGCTCGACATAGCGAACAAATGGTTCTTCTATAGGATGCCGTTCCTCCAGACGCCCCAGAAAACGCAGCCAGGCCGTGGCGGTATGGATGAACAGAAGCCGCGAGCTGCGGGACTCGTTCGTGCGCTCACTTCGGAGAAGTCGAATCCGATGGTCAACCGCAAACGCGATTTCCTCGTGCGTTATTAACCGCGGGCGGGACAGATCAATGCTCTGTGAAAAAACCAGCAGGATCCACGCGATCTTCCGAATCGACCTGAGCGGATAACCCTGTTCCTGACAATGTACGAGGAAGCGCTTCCTGGATTCCACGCAGGGCGCGAGATTGTGGGCAGCAAGAACATGCGGACGCGTAAAGAGAGTCTCGAACATGATATTCCCCCATCATTGATCAGTGGAATATCAGTATCAGCCTGAAAA